>CAZOYA010000038.1:0-22057 GCA_964583815.1 uncultured Gemmatimonadaceae bacterium
ATTCCCGAGCAGCTCCTCGAGTCGGAGTTCTTCGGGTTCGTGCGCGGCGCGTTCACGGGCGCCGACCGGGACAAGGAGGGGCTCTTCGAAGCCGCGGACGGCGGCACGCTCTTCCTGGACGAGGTGGCCGAGCTGCCCATGACGCTCCAGGTGAAGCTCCTGCGCGCCCTCCAGGAGGGCGAGGTGCGGCGGGTCGGGTCGACCGAGACGCGCCGCATGGACGTCCGGGTGCTGGCGGCGACGAACAAGGATCTCGAGGCGGCCGTGGAGGCCGGCGAGTTCCGGAAGGACCTCTACTACCGGCTCGCGGTGGTGCCCATCCACCTTCCCCAGCTCCGCAACCGGAAGCAGGAGATTCCGCGGCTGGTGGCGCACCTCCTCGAGCGGCATCGGCAGCGGCTCCACGTCGAGGTGGAGGGCGTCGAGCCCGACGCGATGGAGGTTTTTCTCGAGTATGCCTGGCCCGGCAACATCCGGGAGCTGGAGAACGTGCTCGAGCGGGCGCTCGTGCTCGCGGAGGGTCCGAAGATCGGGTTGGACGATCTTCCGGAGTCCGTGCGGCGGCCCGCGCCCGACGGCCCCATGCTGGCCGTGGACGGGGACGACCTCTCGGTGAAGCGGCAGGGCGCGCGGCTCGAGAAGCACCTCATCATGCGCGCGCTGGACCGCACCGGCGGCAACAAGACGCAGGCCGCCGAGCTGCTCGACCTCTCGCCGCGGGCGCTCCGCTATAAGGTCCAGGAGTACGGGATCGAGTAGGACCCGGGCGCGTCCGCACGGCCGGGTCGGACGACGGTCGGCCCGAATTCCCATCCCGCCGCCCCGGCCTCCGCGCGATCGTCCGCGCATGAGAGGCCACACCCTGATCGAGCTCACGGCGATCCTGGCCGTCATGGCCGTGGGATCGTCCCTCTTCCTTCCGGCGATGCGGGGGCAGCGGGAGCGCGCGGCCGTGCTCGAGGCGCGGGAGACGGTGGCGGCGATGATCGGCCGCACGCGCACGGTCGCCACCGCCGCGGGCGGCGCGACGCTCCGCGTCGACGGCGACGCGGGGATGCTCCGGGTCCTCGTGGGGGACTCCGTGGTGGCGCACGCATCCCTCCCTCCGCGCGTGCATCTCGCGACGGGCGGAGGCGGAAGCCTCGTGGAGATCGGCTTCAACGCGCTCGGGCTCGGGGTCTTCGCGAACGAGACGCTCGAGCTTCGCTCCGGCGCGGCCCGCGCGCGGCTCGTCGTCTCCACGCACGGTCGGGTCCGCCGCGAATGAGCCGCGGCTTCACGCTCGTGGAGGTCGTCGTGGCGCTCATCCTGCTCGAGATCGGCGTGCTCGCGGCGGCCGGCACGCTCGTGCTCGCGTCGCGCGCGCTCGGCCGGGCCGAGCGGATCGAGCGGGCCGTCGCGGCGCTCGAGCTGGTGGCGGACTCGATCGGCGCCGCCGGATCGGGAGCGGACGGGGCGCGGCCGTTCCCGGGCGGACGGGTGCTGTGGGGGTGGAGGGGAGCGGGAGGGCTGGCGGATCTCGTGGCCGTGGACGTCGCGGGGGACACGCTCGCGGAGGTCGTGCTCGTGGGGGAGGCCCCCTGATGGGCGCGCTGCGGCGGCCAGGCCGCGGCCCGGCACGACGAGGAGCTTCCGTCGCCGAGGTCCTCGTGGCGCTCCTCGTGGGCCTGCTCGTGGTCCATGCGGCGATCTCCACGGCCGGGCGCGTCCGGTCGGCCCAGCGACGTATCCAGGACCGCACGGACGGCCTCCTCTCCGGCCGGCTGCTTTCGGGCGTCCTCCGCACCGAGCTGCGTTTCGGGCGGCCCGGAGTCGACTGGGCGCTCGTGGACGGGGCGATCGAGCTGCGCGCGTTCCGGGGCACCGGACTCGTCTGCCCCGCCGCGGCGTCGGCCGACGAGCTCATGGTCGCCTACGAGGGTCATCGCCGGCCCGATCCCGCGAAGGATTCCGTGCTGGCGGTGCAGGCGACCGGCGCGACCGAGGTCCTGGCGCTCGTCGGCCTCGGCGCGGCTCCCGACACCTGCGCGGGGAGCCCGCTTCCGGGGGGTCTGATGCTTCGGTTGGAACGACCGCCGACGGGCGCGCCGGTGCTTGCGCGCGTGTTCGAGCGCGGCAGCTACTCGGTCGCCGACGGCGCGCTCCGGTACCGGCGGGGCGCGGCGGGGCGCCAGCCCCTCACCCCCGAAGTGTGGGCCGGGGCGAGCCGGCTCTCGCTCGACGGTGGGTGGCTGCGCGCGGAGCTGCGGCCCAGGGGCGAGCCCGAAGGGACGGCTCCCGAGATCCGATCCCTCGCGCGGGGCGGGGCGCCATGATCGCGCTCGTCCTGCTCGTCATGCTGGCCGTGGGCGGCGTCAGCCACGCGGCGCTCCTCGCCGCGCGCGAGGAGGTGGCCGCCTCGGCCCTCCGTGGCCGGGATCTCGGTCTGCGCATGGAGGCGGAGCAGGTGCTCGCGCGCGCGCTCGACGACGGACTCGGGTCCCTGCTGCGCTCCCTGCCGCCGTGGGGCGAGGACGTGCTCGTCGACTCGTTGGCCGCGGTGCCGGCCCGGGTGCGCGTGCGCCGTCTCGCGCCCGAGGTGGGGTGGGCGCGCGCCGAGGTGCACGCGCACGGGATGAGACGCCGCTCGGCGGGGCGCCTCCTCTGGACGCTCGAGCCGGGAGCCCGCCTTCGGGCGATCGATGCGGCCGTCACGGTCGCCGAGGGCGCGCCCGTGCTCGTGGACGGCCTCGTGGAGACGGGGCGGTGGGCCGCGGCGGACCCGCCGCTCGACGCCGCGCTCTGTGCCGCGGCGCTGGCGGCGCTCGCGACCGGCACGGTGCCGCCGGTCTCGACGCTCCCGCCGGCGGATGCGCTGCGGCCGGGACTCGGGCTCCTGGCCTTCGACTCCCTGCTCGCGCGCACGCCGGTCGGGGTCGAGGGCAGCGGCTCGCCGGAGCCGACCGAGGCGGGTGGCGCATGTCGCATGGAGGAGCCGTGGGGCTGGGGCGATCCGGACCGGCCGTGGCGACCCTGCGGGGCCCACTTCGCGGTGCGCGCGGCGGCGGGCGACCTCCGGGTGGAGGGCGGGAGCGGACAGGGAGCCCTCGTGGTCGACGGGGACCTCACGCTCACGGACGGGGCGCGCTTCCACGGCCTGGTGGTCGCGACCGGCATGCTCCGCCTCCGGGGCGGCGCGGAGCTCCACGGGGCGGCGATCGCGGCCGGGGGACTGGAGGTCGGTGCCGGGAGCCGGGTGGTCGGCTCCGCCTGCCCGGTGCATCGCGCGCTCGCCTCGGCTTCGATCCCATGGGGTGCCCGTCCGGTCGAGGTGCCCGGGGTGGGGGCGGTGGGGCCGTGACGTCAGGTCTCTTCGCGCGCGCGATGCGTGCCGGCCGCATCCACGAGCGAGCGGAGGAGACGCACCCGGAGGTCGTCGGGATCGCGGTTCGTTCGAGGCAGGAGAATCCGGAGGGTTTCGCGCGCGTCACGGGGACGTCCGGACTTCACATAGGCGACCAGCGCGCCGTCCAGGAGCACCGGCGGCGGGAGCCACCCCTCGCCGGCGGCCACCCGCGGCACGAGCACGTCGGCCGCGGCCGCGGCACGCGGCCAGTCCAGCTCCTGCAGTGCCTGATGGAGGTCCACCACGGCGCGCGCTTCCGGAGGCGCGCCGGCGCGATCCAGAAACGGCCGGACGGTTCCGTAGAACGTAGAGTCGCTCCAGCCGCTCGTCCCCCGGTGCAGGTCGGTCGACGCTCGGCTGAACCCGGTGCTCCAGGTGTCCCAGGCGCCGAGCTGGTCGCGCGCGGCGGTGAGCAGGAGGAAGGTCTGCAGGTGCACGAGCGCCTCCGCCCATTCCGGGAACTCCTTCGGAGCGGCGGCCCCGCCCGCTTCGATCGCACCCCGGAGCCAGGCCCCGCGCTGCGAGAGCACGACCGGAGTCAGCCCGCGCGCCGGAGGGAGCGCGTAGGGTGTCGGGAGACGCACCCGCTCCGCCAGGAGGGCAGCGAGATCGACGGCGTTGTTCGCGAAGCTGTAGGCACCGACGGCGGCGCGCTGCTCGAAGCGTGCGCGCTCGGCGCCGAGGTCGAGGCGCGGATGGTAATCGGAGTTGGCGGGTACGCCGCCCGACTCGAGCAGCGGACGCATCGTGCTCCGCTCGAACATGAGCAGCGCGTCCATGTGCGCCGGCTCGAACGACGGAATCCCATCGGCCAGCATCCCGAGGCGGTCGTCCGAGACGACGGACCAGTCGGGCTCCGGGAGCGTCCCTCGGGACGCGATGATCGCCACGTCCGCGTCCCCCACGAGGTAGACCCGGTACGCCGGGAACACCTCGTCCAAGGCGGCCAGGACCGAGGCGAAGAGGTCGTCGTCGAGCTCGTAGAGCTGCATCCACTGCGCGAGGATGCCGTCATCCGTCAGGAACGAGCCCATCCGCTCGTAGAACTCCCGCGTGAACAGGCTCGCGGTGCCGCTCACCCAGGGGTTGCTCGGCTCCGCGAACACGAGATCGAACCGCTCCTGCCGGTAGGAGAAGAAGGACTTGGCATCGTCGAACACGAAGGTCGAGCGCGGGTCCGAGAACACGCTCTGGTTCGCCGGCAGGAATACCAGCGATCCCTCCACCATGAGCGGCTCGATCTCGATCGTGACGAGTCGCTCGAGCGCGGGACTGGTGAGGAGGGCGGCCCCGGACAGGCCGGATCCGTGTCCGATGTTGGCCACGTTCCGTGCGTCGGGACGGTGAGCGAGGGCCACGAGGGGCGCGAGGAGCTGCGTGGTGAAGTCCTGTCCATGCGGGATGGGCACGTCGGGAAGGGTGTCCCGGCGCTCGACGCGCCAGAGTGGGCCGAGCGAGGCGTCGGGCTTCCCGTTCGTGGCGAGCACCGTCTGTCCGGCGACCAGGTCCAGGTGGGCGGAGACCGTGGCCGTGCGCCCGTCCCGGTAGTAGAGGTCCAGCCGCTCCCTGTCCCCCGGGACGAGGCCGTGTCGAAACACGCCGCTCGTGAGCGCCGCCTGGTCCAGCCGGACGCCCCATCCTGCGCCCGCGAAGCAGATCGCGGCGAGGGCCGTGCAGAGCGCCAGCGTCCGGGCGGGTGACAGGGCCGCGGTCGGGCCGGCGGCACGTGGACCGCGCGCCGCCACCGCGAGCGAGAGGAGGAGCAGCCCCAGGGCGACGTCCAGCGCCGCTCCGGCGAGAAGCAGTCCCTGGAGGCCCAGGAGCGGCGGCGCGACGAGCCCGGCCACGGCGGCGCCCGTCACGGAGCCCAGGGTGTTCAGCGCATAGACGCGCCCGATGGCCGCCTCGCCGCGTCCGCTCCGGAGCAGGATCGCCGTGAGCAGCGGAAGCGCGGCGCCCGCGAACGCGGTCGCCGGCATCATGACCAGCAGCGCGACTGCGTAGCGGGCCAGGTTGAAGAGCGTGTATCCACCGGGCTGGTCGGGAAGCTCCCGGACCAGGACGCCCACGAAGTCGAACAGGGAGGCGTACACGGGGAGGGAAGCGAGCGCCGCGAGGCCCATCCCCACCTGGATGAGCCCCAGCAGCCGGACGGGCCGGGTGGAGCGATCCGCCGCGCCGGCGACGAGACGCGCGCCGAGCGCGAGGCCGAGGATGAACGCCGAGAGCATGAGCTCGAAGGCGTGCGTGGCGCTGCCCACGAGGAGCGAGAGCATCCGGATCCAGCCGATCTCGTAGGCGAACGACGCTGCGGCGGTCCCGAACGCCACCGTGAGCAGCACGCCTTCCAGGCGCCGTGAGGGCGCATCGAGGGCAGGGACCGGCGCCCGGTCCGCCATCACGGCGGCCGCGGACACGGCTTCCGGCGCCGTCGCCGGCGTCGGGGACGCGACCTCGGCGGACGACGGCCATGTGGACGCGGCTCGCCACGCCAGGAGCGCGGCGGACAGGTTGAGCGTCGCGGCGGCCATCGACGTGCCCGGCAGTCCGAGCCAGCCGATCAGCACGAAGCCGGTCACGAGCACGCCGGCCGCGCCGCCGAGCGTGTTGAGCAGATACGCCCGCGCCACCCCGCCTCCGGGCATCCCGGGATCCAGGCGTACGAGCGCGGCGGCCATGAGCGGGAAGGTGGCCCCGAGCAGGAGCGCCTGCGGCAGGATCAGCAATCCCGCGAGCGTCCATCGCGCCGCGCCGACCAGGGACGCGGTGCCGAGCGCGGGGAAGAGGACGTCGTAGGCCGCGTCCGTCGCGAGCTCGAAGGCGAGCGGGAAGCCGAATCCCAGCAGCGCGATGGCGACCTCGAGCGCCGCGTAGCCGAGGAGGGGCCGGGCGAGCGTGCGCGAGCGGCCCGAGATCGCGAGGGAGCCGACGGCCATCCCGCCGAGGAAGACCGCGAGCACGAGCACCTGTGCATACGCGCCATGGCCGACGAAGAGACCGAGGTAGCGGCTCCAGAGGACCTCGTACGTGAGCCCCGCCACGCCCGAGAGCACGAAGGCACCGTGAAGGCTGCGACGACCATGCACGAGGGACGCTTCCGGCGTGGGTGGGCGATTCACGGCGACGGGCCGCGGGCTCGACGATAGGGCGCGGAGGCGCCCACCGGAAGCATCATGCGGGCGCGGTGCCGCCCTGCTCCACGCGGGCACTTCTTGCCGATTGCGGCAGCGAATGGCGGAATGAGCGGTTTGCCCCCGCGCCGCCCGCCCCCGATATTGACCCGCCGTCGCCAGAAAGCCTTGCAGGACGGGATTTTCCGCCGCTCGCGCATCGCACGTCCCGCGCCACCCTCGTGGCATGGAACTTGGTGTCGTCGCTGCGGCACGTCGACGTTTCCCCCCGAGCCCAGAGCCATGTCACGGTCCCCCGACGGATTCACGATGATCGAGATGGTCATCGCGATCCTCATCGGCAGCATCCTCACCTCGATCGCGCTCACGGGCCTCTCCAATGCCCAGGCGGGATACGCGGTGCGGGGCGCGAAGACCACGTACGAGGCGCTCCATGCGCGGGCCCGGGCGCACGCCATCGAGCGGGGGGAGAACGTGATGCTCCACCTCGACGAAGCCGGAGACTCCGCGTGGATCGCGCACGCCGGAGACGTGCTGGAGACGATCCACTTCGACGACAACTGGAACGTCGACGTGGAGATGACCGGGACCGGCGCGACGTCCATGAAGTTGTGCTTCACGCCGCGGGGCTACGCCGACCTGAACTGCTCGACGCCCAGCGGCATGTTCGTTCTGGTCTTCCGCCGGGGCACGGATCAGGAGTCGATCATCCTGCTTCCCTCCGGTCAGATCCTCCAGACCACATGAGCCACGTGAGGGAGGTGCGGGTCGGTGCCGATCGCGGCGGTTTCACCATGGTCGAGATCATGGTGGCGATCATCATCCTGTCGATCGGTCTGCTCGGGCTCGCCGGAACCACGGGATACCTGATCCAGACCGTCTCCATGGGCGACCTGATGACCGAGCGTGCCGCCGCCTTCCAGACGGTGGTCGACCGGCTCCAGTCCCTGCCCTACGACAGCGTCTCGAGCGGGAGCGACTCCGTGGGCATCTTCGCGGTGACGTGGAACGCCGTCGACGACGGTCCGCAGTCGAAGATCCTCACGGTCGAGACGGTCGGACCCGGCTTCATCGGAAACCCCTCGCTCATGCAGAACCCGATCGTGGCCGACACGTTCGTGTTCCGCATCCTGAGGAACTGACGATGACGAGCGATCGCAGCGGCTTCACGATCGTGGAGCTCATCGTCGTGTCCGTGCTGGGCGCCTTCGTGCTCGGGGCGATCTTCCAGGTGCTGATCACGAACCAGCGCACCTACACCGCGCAGTCCGCGGTGATCGAGGGACAGCAGGCCTCGCGGATGGCGCTCGAGCTGCTCTTCCACGACCTGCGCGAGCTCAGCCCCGGAGGGGGCGACATCCTCTACATGGACTCCGACAGCCTCCAGGTCCGCCTGATGAGGAGGTTCGGCATCGTCTGCGAGACCGACCTCTACTCCTCGCCCCCGACGCTGAAGGTGCTCAACCACCCGGGAGAGCGGTTCGAGGACGAGTTCGTCTTCCTCTTCGCGGAGAACGACGACAACACCGCGAACGACGACGTCTGGATCATGGACAGCATCGTGGCCGTCGACACGACGTCCACGTGCCTGTCCGGGCGGCCGGCGAGCATCCTGGAGTTCGGGTCCTCGGCCCCCTTCGTGGCGGATACGGTCCGGGTCGGCGCCGCGGTGCGCGGGTTCGACGTGTACGCCTTCTCGGCAAGCGGGCTCAACGGTCACGACTACCTGAAGCGGTCGGAGAACGGCGGGTTCGCCTGGCCGGTCGCCGGCCCCCTCGCCCCCTCGAACGGCCTCCGGTTCATCTATCGGGACGCCATGGGAGCCGTGACGAACGTTCCGACGGACGTCCGACAGATCGAGGTGCTCGTGCGCACCCGGCCGGGCGTCCAGAACTCCCTCGACCGCCAGGTGACGGATTCCATCACCGCCTGGATCTACACGAGGAACTGATGATGGCCCAGTCGACGAGCGGCGTCCCCCGCGCGGGGGCGAGCGCCCACCGGAGCTTCGAGGACCCCCGCCGCGCTCGGCCGGCGCGTCGCGGCGGCTTCGCGATGCCGGCCGCCATCGGCGCGCTCGTGATCATCGGCGTGCTCGTGACCTCCGGATTCTTCATGGCCCGCCAGGAGCTCCGCATCGGCGTCGCGAGCAACTACACGAACATGGCCGTGAACATCGCGCAGGCGGGGGCCAACGAGGTGATGGCGAACTGGAACGGCTACCAGCTCGGGAACATCCCGATCTGGGGCGACACGATGATCGTCGACACCACGAACATCGGGATCTGGTCGGTCAGCATCACCAACACGAACAACGTCATCTATTATCTGGATGCGACGGGCGAGGTCACCCAGGGCGGCGAGCTCTGGTCGGGCGCGAAGCGCAACATCGGGATCGTGACCCGGCTGATCTTCCTGGAGCTCGACCCCCCGGCGGCGCTCACGACCCGGGGTGGCGTCAAGGTGCAGGGGGCCGCGTTCATCAACGGCTACGATGCCGACCCGACCGGCTGGGGCGGCTACTGCGGCACGAACGAGAACAAGGCCGGCGTCGTCACGAACGACGCGTCGCTCGTGAATGCGAAGTCCGGGACCATCGCCGGCACGCCCGCCTACGACGGCGATTCCACGATCGTGGCCGAGACCTTCACCGAGTTCGGCGAGATGGACTGGGACGAGCTCACGGCCCTCGCGCAGCTCGAAGGAAAGAACATCTCCGCCTACAACTCGCTGAACGGGACGGGGCCCACCCTTCTCCCCTCCGGCGAGTGCAACGAAGCGGATCCGAAGAACTGGGGCGATCCGAACCCGGCCGGCCCGTGCGGCTCCTACTTCCCGTTGATCTATCACGACGGTCCGGTCCTCACGTTGCAGTCCGGAAGCGTCGGTCAGGGCATCCTGCTCGTGGACGGGACGCTCGACGTCCGGGGCGGATTCCAGTTCTTTGGCGTCATCATCGTGCAGGGCACGTTCGAGACGCAGGGTACCGCGGACGTCTATGGCGCGGTCATGGCCTCGAACGCCGACATCGACATGCAGAGCTACGTCGGAAACGCCACGATCAACTACTCCTCCTGCGCCGTGCAGCGTGCGATCCTGAACAACGCCTCGCTCTCGCGCGCGCGGCCGCTGGAGCAGCGGAGCTGGATCGACCTCTCGGCGCTCCTGAACTGACATTCGAAGGGCCGGTCGCGCGATGGTGCGGCCGGCCTTCCCTACGCAACTTCACGACAAATGTTTACCGAAACTTCGGCGTTTCCGGACTGCGACACGATTCTTGACAGTCGAGGAAAGCGCATGGTAAGGTGGACCCGACTTTTCCGGGAATCCTCAGCTCTCCCAACCCCTCATCCGGCTTCGGCGCATGGCCCTCTTCGGACGTAAGCGGTCCTCGATCGGGCTGGATATCGGCTCGGGCTTCGTGAAGGTCGTGGAAGTGGACCACTCGGGGGATCAGCCCGAGGTGGCCCGCGTGGCCATGCGGCCGCTCCTGCCCGAAGCGATAGTCGAGGGCGAGATCTTGGATTACGGCCTCGTGGCGGATGCGGTGCGGGGCCTCTTCCAGGAGACCGGCCTCAAGGGCGCGGACGTGGTGACGGCCATCGGCGGTCACGACGTGATCATCAAGAAGATCGAGATGGCCCGGATGAAGGAGTCGGAGGCGCGCGAGGTCATCCGCTGGGAGGCCGAGCAGCACGTGCCGTTCGACATCAAGAGCGTGGAGATCGACTTCCAGATCCTGGACCCGCACGGCGACGGCCGGACCATGGAGGTGCTCCTGGTGGCGGCGAAGCGCGAGCTCGTCGACAACAAGGTGGGGCTGCTCCAGGACGCGGGCGTCACGCCGCGCGTGATCGACGTGGACGCCTTCGCGCTGCACAACGCCTTCGAGCACAACTATCCGGAGCACCTCGAGGGCATCATCGCCCTCGTGAACGTGGGCCACGAGACCACGAACGTGAACATCCTCGAGAACGGCGTGCCGATCCTCACGCGCGACATCCCCTTCGGCTCGCGGAAGATCCGCGAGGACCTGCAGCGCGAGCGGGGGCTGACGGCCGAGCAGGCCGAGGACGTCGTGCAGGGACGTCAGACGCTCGACGACCTCGACGCCTTCGTCGCCCAGTCGGCCGACGAGGTCGCCGTCGGCATCGAGCGCGCGAGCGCCTTCCTCATGACGCGGGACGACGGAGCCACGCTCGGGAAGATCTTCCTGAGCGGAGGGGGCGCGCGCATCCCGGGCATGGTCCGCACCCTCGCGGAGCGGATGGGCGTGGAAACCGAGCTGGTGAATCCCTTCGAGCGTGTTCCCGTCCAGCCGGGCGCGGCGGCGGGCATCTCGATCGACGAGGCCGCCCCGATGCTGCTGCTGCCGCTCGGGCTGGCGCTCAGGGCCTAGGAGCACCGAGCCGTGATCGAAGTCAATCTCCTTCCGGGCGGCAAGAAGCGCTCCTCCGGCGCGGGTCCCTTCGCGGGTCTCGCGGGCATGCTGCGCGGTGGGGGCGGCGCGCGCGGCGGGGGCGGAGGCCGGGGCGGTCTGTCCGCGGCCGATCCGTACATGCTCTTCTTCGCGGCGGCCGCGAGCATCGCCGTGGGCTACATGGCCTGGGCATGGATCGGCACCGGAAACGAGCACGAGGAGCTCCTCGTGCAGGTGGAGGAGGAGCGGCGGGACTCCGTCCGCTTCGCCGACATCATCGCGCGCACGAACCTGCTCGCCGCGCGCAACGACTCCATCGCGCAGCGCGTGCAGATCATCCAGGAGATCGACCAGGGGCGCTACGTCTGGCCCCACGTCCTCGACGAGATCGCCGCGGCGGTGCCCGACTACACGTGGCTCAGCGAGGTGGTCTACGCCGGCGGCGACCCGCTTCAGATCCGGGTGAACGGCCGCGCCGGCAGCATGTACGCCATCACCAACTTCATGCGGCGCCTCGAGGCTTCGAGCTTCCTCCGCGCCGTGCGGATGGATCGGGCCGAGCAGGTGCCGTCGCAGACGAACCAGAGCGACCTGGTCTACGTGTTCGAGTTCGTGATGTTCTACGAGTCGCCGCCCCTGGACGAGCTCCAGACCGTGCCGCTGCTCGACGCGGGCACGCTCTCGACGCAGTCCGCGGCGCCGCCCGCGGAAGGAGGGCGCTGACGTGGCCTGGTACAATCCCACCGACCCGAAGCAGCGGAACTGGATGCTCGGGGGCATCGTCGCCCTCGCGCTCATCTACCCCTTCCAGAGCTTCCTCCTCGCGCCGCGCGAGGAGGAGAACCAGGGCCTTCGCGACCAGCTCGAGACGCTCGAGACGCAGAACCGGCGCGCGTCCGTGCTGGCGGCGCAGGGCGGGGGCGACCTCGAGGAGCGCATGGCGCTCTACGAGCGTCACGTCGCCGCCCTCGAGGAGCTCATTCCGGCCGCGGAGGAGGTCGCCGCGCTCGCCGACGACATCGCGAACCAGGCACGTGCCTCGTCCGTGGCGCTCCAGCGGATGGTGCCGCAGCCGTCCGAGCCGGGCACGTACTACAACCGCACCTCCTACGACATGGCGGTGGTCGGCGACTATCACGGGGTCGCGCGATTCCTCACGGAGATCGCGAGCCTGTCGCGCATCGTGACCCCCACCCAGGTCGACCTGCAGCCCTTCCCGCAGGCGCAGCTCTTCCCCGAGATGGAGGCCCCGGTGCTCGCCACGTTCCGCATCGAGACGTACGTCCTGCCGGATCCGTCGACCCGGCCGGCCGACCCGCGGCAGGGCACCTGATGGACCCGCGCACGCGTACGCTCGGCCCGGTCGCGGCGCTCGCGGCCCTGCTGGCGCTGCCGGCCGCACTCGTCGCGCAGCAGGCGGGCGGCCCGCCGGCCCCCGCGGCCGAGACGGAGCTCGTATTCGAGCGGGAGGTCTTCCAGTACCCCTCGTTCCAGAGGATGAACCCGTTCGTCCCGCTCGACGCGGGCGCGGGCGGGCCGCGGTTCGAACAGCTCAGCCTGATCGGCGTGGTCTACGCCGGACCGGGCGGGCGCAGCGTCGCGGTGCTCAGCACGGGCGGCGTGACCGTCAACCAGGACGGCACGATCTCGCCGCGCGCCGGCGAAGCGTTCTACCTGCGCGCCGGCGAGCGTCTCGGCAACGTGACCGTCGTGGAAGTCCGCCCGGACATGGTCGTGGTGGACGTGGAAGAGTTCGGTCTCACGGACCGACGGACGATTGAACTGGTTTCCCGGCGCGAGGGAGGCACCGAATGACGTCGATGTTCGCTCTCTGGGCAGGCATGCTCCTGGCCCTCGGAGGACCCGTCACGGAGGTGACGATCACGCCGGCGGGCCAGGGCACGCACGTGCTCATCGCCGTGGACGGAGCGGTCGAGTACCGCGACTTCACGATGGAAGGGCCGCACCGGCTGGTCGTCGACCTCATGGGCTCGAGGCACGCCCTTCCGCGCGACAACTACACCTCGCTCGACCGGGGCGGCATCCGCGCGGTCCGCACGAGCCAGTACTCCGCGGAGGTCGTGCGGCTCGTCTTCGAGCTGGAGCAGCCGCTGGGCTACTCCGTGGTGCCCGTGGAGCGCGGCCTGCTGATCTCGCTGGACGGGCTCGGCGAGCCCTTCGAGCCGTGGTCGTCCGGCCAGGTCGTCGCCGCGGCGCCCGCCGCCGGGCGCCCGGTCACGATGGCCGCGCAGGTGCCGGCGCAGCAGGAGCAGCCGCGGATCACCGTGACGTGGACCGCCGCGCCGATCAACGACGTGCTGCAGGCGTTCGCCCAGTTCTCCGGCAAGTCGATCGTCCCGGGGGCGAACGTGACCGGCTTCGTCACGGCGACGATCAACGACCGGCCCTGGGACGTGGCCCTCAACTCGATCCTCCAGACGCAGGGGCTGCGCGCGGTGGAGGACGAGTACGGAATCGTGCGCGTCGACAACTTCAGCGACGTGAACGAGCGCGAGCAGATCGAGCCGATCCTCACGCAGGCGCACCGGATCTCCTACGCCACGGCCACCGAGCTGCAGACGGCCATCCAGCCGCTCCTGAGCGCGCGCGGTCAGGTCACGGTGGGCGTCGGGACGAACACGCTCATCGTCTCGGACATCCAGCGCGTGCAGGAGGCGGTGTCGCAGTTGCTCCAGCAGCTCGACGTGGAGACGCCGCAGATCTCGATCAGCGCGAAGATCATCTTCGTCGACCGGACGGCGCTCAACGAGCTCGGGGTCACCTACGAGCTGAAGGACACGGAGGGCAACCAGTTCAACGAGCTCTCCTCGGGCTTCGGCGACACGGACGGCGACGGCGTGCTGGACCCGGTCGAGCAGGGAACCGCGGTGGTCTCGCTCGGCGGCAGCTCGATCGCCGCGCTCGGCAACGCGGCCGCGCGGGTGGTCAATCCGAGCATCCAGTTCCTGACCTCGCTCGTGATCGGGCGGCACACCCTCATCAACTTCATCGACGCGCTCTCGTCGCTGAACATCAGCGACGTGCACGCCGAGCCCCAGATCACGACGCTCGACAACCAGCAGGCCGAGATCCACGTCGGCGAGCTCACGCCGATCCGCACGATCGACGCGGGCGGCGGGTCGGGGGCCGGCGGCGGCTTCCCGGTGGCCACCGTCACGCAGCAGGAGACCGGGATCATCCTGCGCGCGACGCCGCACGTCACGGACGGGAACCAGATCCTGCTCGAGCTCGAGGCCGAGCGCTCCTCCGCGGAGCTCGCGGAGTCCGACGCGGGCTTCATCTTCCGGACGCAGCGCGCGCAGACGCGCGTGCTCGTGCGGGACGGCGAGACGGTGGTGATCGGCGGCCTCACGCAGAGCGAGCGCAACGAGGTCCGCACGGGGATTCCGCTCCTCATGGACATCCCCTACATCGGCGCGCTCTTCCGCGTCCGCCGCCTCCAGGAGGTCCAGCAGGACCTGATCATCCTGGTGACCCCGCACATCATCCGCTCGGACGCGGAGTGAGGTAGGGCCCGCCCGGGCGGGCCCCGGACGATCGAGCGAGGCCGGCGCCGCTGGGCGGCGCCGGCCTCCTTGTATAATGTGGACCCGCGCCGCGGGCCGGGCGGGTCCGGGGCGAACCGTCGATTCCGGACATCCCGATGAAGCAGATCTCCTTCCACACGGCCGGTGAGTCCCACGGCCGCGCGCTCACGGCCCTTCTCGAGGGGGTGCCGGCCGGCCTCGAGCTGTCGGTCACGCGCGACGTCGATCCCGAGCTCGCCCGGCGGCAGGGCGGATACGGCCGCGGCCGCCGGATGCAGATCGAGCAGGACCGCGTGGAGCTCCTCTCCGGCGTGCGGCTCGGGGAGACGCTCGGCTCGCCGATCGCGATGGTGATCTGGAATCGCGACTGGGAGAACTGGACGACGGCCATGGCGCACGAGGCCCCTTCGGAGGAGGTGAGCCCGAAGGCGCTGCGGCCGCACTACCTCCCGCGCCCGGGCCACGCCGACCTGGTCGGCGTGCTCAAGTACGACCGGCGCGACGTGCGCGACATCCTGGAGCGCGCGAGCGCGCGGGAGACGGCCGCGCGTGTGGCGTGCGGCGCGGTGGCGAAGCGGTTCCTCGCC
Source organism: uncultured Gemmatimonadaceae bacterium (assembly GCA_964583815.1). Classification (GTDB taxonomy): domain Bacteria; phylum Gemmatimonadota; class Gemmatimonadetes; order Longimicrobiales; family Gaopeijiaceae; genus JAWLHJ01. The sequence continues at coordinate 15,072 of CAZOYA010000038.1, forward strand.
GAGTTCGGGATCCGCGTCGGGAGCCACGTCCTCTCGATCGGGTCGGTGCGCGCCGAGCCCGCCGAGCTGCCGGAGGACCTGAACGCCGCGGTCGACGCGAGTCCGGTCCGCTGCGCGGACGAGGCCGCCGCGGGGCGCATGATGGCCGAGATCGACCGGGCGAAGGAGCGCGGAGACACCCTCGGCGGGGTCTTCGAGGTCGTGACCACGGGGCTGCCGGTGGGGCTCGGCAGCCACGTGTCGTGGGACCGCAAGCTCGACGGGCGGCTCGCCGGCGCGGTGATGTCGATCCAGGCCGTGAAGGCCGTGGAGCTCGGCATCGGCTTCGAGGGCGCGGCGCGTCCGGGCTCCGAGGTGCACGACCCGATCGTGCGGGCCCCGGAGAAGCCGCGCACCGGCGGGATCGGGCGGGCCTCCAACCGGGCCGGCGGGCTCGAGGGGGGCGTCACGACCGGCGAGCCGCTGCTCGTGCGGGGCGGGATGAAGCCGATCTCCACGCTGCGTAGCCGGCTCCCGAGCGTGGACCTGCGGGACGGCTCGCCCGGCGACGCCGCCGTGGAGCGGAGCGACGTCTGCGCGGTGCCCGCCGCGGGGGTGGTGGGGGAGGCCATGGTGGCGCTCGTCCTGATGGACGCGTTCCTCGAGAAGTTCGGCGGCGACTCGGTCGCGGAGGTGCGGCGGAACTTCGACGCCTACCTCGAGCGCCTCGAGACCCGCGGCTTCGAGGCCCGGTCCTGAGCCGGTCCCGCGGCGGATCCGCGGAGGCCCCGGCCGGGAAGGGGCTCGAGCGGGTGCTCCTGGTCGGCTTCATGGGGTCGGGCAAGAGCACCGTCGGCCCCGCGCTCGCCCGCGCGCTGGGGTGGCGGTTCGAGGATGTCGACGAGGTGATCGTGCGGGAGGCTGGGACGTCCGTTGCGGACATCTTCCGGTCCCGGGGCGAAGGCTACTTTCGAGAGATGGAGGCGCGGGTCGCGGCGCGACTCCTGCATGAGCGCGGGGTGGTGCTGGCGGCCGGCGGCGGATGGGCCGCCGCGCCCGGTCGCCTTGACGCGTGCCCGGCGGGTACCGAGACGTTGTGGCTGCGCGTCTCGATCGACGAGGCCCTGCGACGGGTCGCGCAGCAGCCGGGGCAGCGGCCCCTGCTGGCAGGCGACGACCCGCGCGGGGACGCGGAGCGGCTCCTCGCCGAGCGCGAGCCGTTCTATCGTCGGGCCCGCCTCGTGGTGGACACGGACGGGCGTTCGGTCGAAGATGTGACCGGCGGGATCCTCCGGGTCCTGGCGGAGAGATACCCGGAAACGCTCCACACGGAAACGGAATGAGCGAGAAGAACCTGGTCATCGTGGAATCGCCGGCGAAGGCCCGGACGATCGGCAAGTACCTCGGCCGGGGGTACGACGTCGCGGCCACGGTGGGGCACGTCCGGGATCTCCCGCCCAAGGAGCTCGGGGTGGACGTCGCGCGCGGCTTCGAGCCGAAGTACGTGACGGTCCGCGGCCGCGGCACGGTCATCAAGGACCTGAAGCAGAAGGCGAAGCGCGCCGACCGCGTGATCCTCGCGACCGACCCCGACCGCGAGGGCGAGGCGATCGCCTACCACGTCGCCGAGCAGCTCGGCTACGAGCGGGACCGCGACCGCTTCCAGCGGGTGACGTTCCGGGAGATCACGCCCACGGCGGTCCAGGAGGCGCTCGAGCGCCCCGGCCCGCTCGACATCCGCAAGATCGAGGCGCAGCAGGCGCGCCGGATCCTCGACCGGCTCGTGGGCTACCAGGTGAGCCCGCTCCTGTGGAAGCCGATCCGGCCGGGGCTGTCGGCGGGGCGGGTGCAGACCGTGGCCCTGAGGCTCATCTGCGAGCGCGAGGAGGAGATCCGCGCGTTCGTCCAGGAGGAGTACTGGTCGATCACGGCGCACCTCGAGCACGAGGGGATCGCCTTCGACGCGCGCCTCCACCAGATCGACGGCGCGTCCTTCACGCTCGGCGACGAGGAGGCGGCGAGCGGCGTCGTCGACGACGTGCGGCCCCTTCCGTTCGAGGTGAGCGAGGTCAAGCGGAGCGAGCGCCGGAAGAATCCGTCCGCCCCCTTCACGACCTCCACGCTGCAGCAGGAGGCGGCGAAGCGCCTGGGCTTCAGCGCCCGGCGGACGATGACCACGGCGCAGCGGCTCTACGAGGGTCAGGAGATCGGCAAGCGGGGGCAGGTGGGTCTCATCACGTACATGCGGACGGACTCCACGCGCGTCTCGCCGCAGGCCGTGGCCCAGGCGCGCGACTGGGTGGAGGAGCAGTTCGGGAAGGCCTACATCCCGGGGTCGCCGCGCCTCTACGGCGGGCAGAACCAGCCGGCCACGCAGGACGCCCACGAGGCGATCCGTCCGACGGACGTGACCCTGCACCCCGACGAGGCCGCCCGGTATCTCGAGGACGACCAGGCGCGCCTCTACGAGCTGGTGTGGCTCCGTTTCGTGGCGAGCCAGATGACGCCGGCGGTCTACGACACGACCACGATCGACTTCGACCTCGAAGCCGAGTCGGGCCGCCGCTACCTGTTCCGCTCGACCGGATCGATCCTGAAGTTCCCCGGCTTCACGCGCCTCTACACGGAGGCGACCGAGGCGGGCGACGGGGCGGTCGAGGAGCTCGAGGGGCGCCTGCCGGACGTGGACCGCGGCGTGGTCGCGGAGCTGCGGGACCTCGAGCCGAAGCAGCACTTCACGCAGCCGCCGCCCCGGTACTCCGAGGCGAGTCTCGTGAAGGAGCTCGAGCGGCTCGGCATCGGCCGGCCCTCGACCTACGCGAACATCATCTCGGTGATCGTCGACCGGGGCTACGTGGAGCTCGAGCAGCGGCGCTTCCACCCGACGGACCTCGGGGAGGTCGTGGCGAAGCTCCTCGTGCGGATCTTCCCGAACCTCTTCGACGTGGAGTTCACGAGCCGCATGGAGAGCGCGCTCGACCGGGTGGAGGAGGGGGAGGTCGACTGGCGCGGGCTCCTCGCGGACTTCTACCCGGGCTTCCTCGAGCGCCTGGAGGCGGGCGAGGCGAACTCGGACGAGATCATCAAGGAGATCCTGGCGGCCGAGGGCGAGGTCTGCGACAAGTGCGGGCGGCCCATGCTCGTGCGCTGGAACCGGTTCGGCCGCTTCCTCGGCTGCTCGGGATACCCCGAGTGCCGTAACACCCGCTCGCTCGACGGGGTCGACCCGGAGGGGCGCGTGCTGGGCTCGCATCCCGAGGAGGGCCGCGAGGTGCGGCTCAAGGACGGGCCGTACGGTCCCTACGTGGAGCTCGAGCCGGAGCGGGAGGAGGAGAAGCCGAAGCGCGTGAGCCTCCCGAAGGGGAAGGAGCCGGGGGACGTGGATCTCGACTACGCGGTCCGGCTCCTCCAGCTCCCGCGCGTGGTGGGCGAGGATCCGAAGACGGGGGAGGAGATCGTGGCCGGGATCGGCCGCTTCGGACCGTTCGTGCGGCGCGGCAAGACCTTCGCGAGCCTCCGGGACCACGAGGCGCTCTGGACGGTGGACGTGGCGGAGGCCTCGAAGCTGATCGAGGCCAAGGCGTCCGGTCGCAGGGTTCCGCTCAAGGAGCTCGGCAAGCACCCGAAGAGCGGCAAGGAGCTCACCGTGCACTCGGGCCGATACGGGCCCTACGTCACGGACGGCGAGGTGAACGCCACGCTGCCGAAGGATCTCGAGCCGGAGGACGTGGACCTCGAGACGGCCGTCCGCCTGGTGGACGAGAAGGCGGCGAAGGGTGGCGGGCGGAAGGGCCGCGGAGGCCGTGCCCCCGCGAAGAAGGGGCGCCGGCGGGGCCCCGCTTCCCGGGGGGGCGGTCGGAAGTGACGCCCGCCCACGGGGGTCCGGGGGCCGAGGTCACGGTGGTCGGCGGCGGGCTCGCCGGCTGCGAGGCCGCGCTCCAGCTCGCCGAGCGGGGACACGAGGTCCGCCTCGTCGAGATGCGCCCGGTCCGCGGCACGCCCGCCCATCGCACGGACGGCCTCGGGGAGCTCGTGTGCACGAACTCCTTCAAGAGCGAGGGGCCCGAGAACGCGCACGGCCAGCTCAAGCGGGAGATGCGCGCGCTCGGCTCCGTGCTGCTCCGTTCCGCCGACCGGACGAGGGTGCCCGCGGGGTCGGCGCTCGCCGTGGACCGCGACCTGTTCTCGGGCGAGATGACCCGCGCGATCGAGGCCCATCCGGGGATCCGCGTGGCGCGCGAGGAGTGCCCGGCGCTGCCGGACGGCCCGGCCGTCATCGCGACCGGGCCGCTCACCTCGAGTGCCCTGGCCGACGCCATCGCCGGGGCGCTCGGCGACGGCGGGCTCGCCTTCTTCGATGCGATCGCGCCGATCGTGCACCGCGACAGCCTCGACGAGGGGATCGTCTTCGCGGCGGGACGCTTCGGAGAGGACGCCGACTACCTCAACTGCCCGATGGACCGCGAGACGTACGAGGCATTCGTCGAGGCGCTCCGCACGGGCGAGTCGCACGCGGGTCACGACTGGGACGAGGTGCCGTACTTCGAGGGGTGCCTCCCCATCGAGGTCATGGCCACGCGCGGGCCCGACACGCTCCGCTTCGGGCCGATGAAGCCGATCGGGCTGGAGGATCCGCGCACGGGCCGGCGGCCGTGGGCGGTCGTGCAGCTCCGCCGCGAGGACCGCGCGGGGCAGATGTGGAACCTCGTCGGCTTCCAGACGCGCCTCCGGATCCCGGAGCAGCGCCGCATCTTCGGGATGATCCCCGGGCTGGCCGAGGCGGAGTTCCTGCGCTGGGGCTCGATCCACCGCAACAGCTACCTGAACTTCCCGGGCCGGCTCTCCCCGCACGGCGCGCTACCCGACCGGCCGGAGCTGATCTTCGCGGGGCAGCTCACCGGGGTCGAGGGCTACACCGAGTCGGCGGCGAGCGGCATCCTGGCCGGAATCAACCTCGCGCGCGTGCTCCGCGGCGAGCAGCCGGTCCTCCCTCCGCCGACCACGATGATGGGGGCGCTCCTACGCTACCTGCGCGAGGCGGAGCCCGGCAGCTTCCAGCCCATGAACTCGAACTGGGGCCTCGTGGACCCGCTCGAGACGCCCGTCCGCGACAAGCGGCGCAAGCGCGAGCTGCTCGCCGAGCGCGCCATGGCCGACTTCGAGCGGTGGATGGAGGAGCACGGCCTCGCCGCGGCCGTGCCGGTGGGCGGCGCGGCGGGCGGCGCCTGAGCCGCGTGGGCGGAGCCGCCCGTCCCGAGATCGAGGAGTACCTCCGGCACCTGGCCGGCGAGCGCGGTCTCGCCGCGCACACCCTCGCCGCCTACCGTCGCGACCTCCGCCAGCTCGAGGCGTTCCTGACGGAGTACCTGGGCCGGGACGGCTGGAGCTGGGCGGATCCGGAGGTCGACCGGCTCGCCGTGCGCGCCTTCCTCGGCTGGTGCGAGCGGCGGGGCCTCACGCGGCGCACGGCGGCCCGCAAGCTCTCCTCGGTGCGCGGCCTCTTCCGCTTCCTCCGCCTCGAGGAGCGCGTCCCCGCCGATCCGACCCGCGCCGTGCGCACCCCGCGGATCGACCGGAGGCTCCCCGGCCACCTGAGCCGCGCGGACGCCCGCGCCGTGCTCGAGGCGGCGGAGGAGCGCGCGGGGGAGGGGAGCCTCGCGGCCACCCGGGCCCTGCTCGCGCTGGAGCTCCTCTACGGGAGCGGACTCCGGCTCTCCGAGCTGCAGGGGCTCGACCTCGCGGACCTCGATCGCGGGCAGGGCCAGGCCCGCGTCCTGGGCAAGGGCGGAAAGGAGCGGATCGTGCCCGTGACGGCCGCCGCCTTCCGGGCCCTCGATCGCTACCTCCCCCGACGCCTCGAGGTGGTGCGCCCGGGGGAGCGGGCGCTCCTCGTGAACGCGCGCGGGCGGAGGCTCTCGACCCGTTCGATCCAGACCCTCGTGCAGGAGGCGTTCGAGGTGGCGGCGGGCGCGCGAGGCCTGTCCACGCACGCGCTGCGGCACTCGTTCGCCACGCATCTGCTCGAAGGGGGCGCGGATCTGCTCGCGGTGAAGGAGCTGCTCGGGCACGCGTCGCTCTCCACCACGCAGATCTACACGCACACCACCCGGGAGCGCCTGCTCGGCGTGTATCGGAAGGCCCACCCGCGCTCCGAGTGAGTCTGCCATTTCGGCAGCGCTCCCGTTAGATTCGGACCGTTCCGCCGGGCTCCCGCCCGGCGCCTCGACCCTCTGCGGAGACCGGCGCCGGTCGCCCGCGCCACGCCGGAGTGCCCGCGCCATGCCGCTTTCCGCCGTCCGTGCCACCACCGTTCTGGCCGTCCGCAAGGACGGCCGCGTCGCCATGGGCGGCGACGGCCAGGTCACGATGGGCGACACCGTGGTGAAGAGCACGGCCCGCAAGGTCCGGCGGCTCCACGACGGGCGGATCCTGGCCGGGTTCGCGGGGGCCGTCGCCGACGCGTTCACGCTCTTCGAGAAGCTCGAGGAGAAGCTGGAGCGCTATCCGGGGAACCTCACGCGGGCCGTCGTCGAGCTCGCCAAGGATTGGCGCCTCGACCGCTACCTGCGGAGGCTGGACGCGCTCCTCGCGGTCGCGGACGACACGCACCTCTTCCTGGTGAGCGGGAACGGGGACGTGATCGAGCCGGACGACGACGTGGTGGCGATCGGCTCGGGCGGAACGTACGCGCTGGCCGCGGCGCGCGCGCTCAAGGACCACTCGGGGCTCGACGCCCCGACGATCGTCCGGCGCTCGCTCGAGATCGCCGGCGACATCTGCATCTATACGAACAGGGACATCGTCGTCCTCGAGCTCGGGGACGAAGGGGAAGCCGAAGGATGAGCATGGAGACCGTGGAGCGGGAGCAGGCGCCGGCGGCGCCCCCGCCCGAGGACCCGGACGCGGAGCGCGCCGACGGCGCCTGGCTCGAGGAGCTCACGCCGAGGCAGATCGTCCAGGCGCTCGACAAGTACCTCGTGGGGCCGGACGACGCCCAGAAGGCCGTG
>CAZOYA010000039.1:0-21877 GCA_964583815.1 uncultured Gemmatimonadaceae bacterium
CGGGAGCGCGGACGGGAGCCGGAATCCGTGCTCGACCAGCGTGATCTTCCGGGCCCGGTCGCCGTTGAACATCCCGTTGATCTGCGGGATCGACACGTGCGACTCGTCGACGACCATGAGGAAGTCGTCCGGGAAGTAGTCGAGCAGGCACGCGGGGCGCTCGCCCGGCTTCCTCCGGCTCGTGTACAGCGAGTAGTTCTCGATCCCCGGGCAGGTGCCCACCTGCAGCATCATCTCGATGTCGAAGTTCGTGCGCTGCTCGAGCCGCTGCGCCTCGAGGAGCCGGCCCTCGCGGCGGAACTTCGCGAGCTGCTCGTCGAGCTCGGCCCGGATGTGCGGGACCATCTGCTCGATCGTCGCCCGCTCGGTCACGTAGTGGCTCGCCGGGTAGATCGCCGTGCGCTGCAGCTCCGTGATGATCTCGCCCGTGAGCGGATCGAAGCGCGTGATCCGCTCGACCTCGTCCCCCCAGAGCTCGATCCGCACCGCCTGCTCCTCGTAGGCGGGGAAGACCTCGATCGTGTCGCCCCGCGCGCGGAAGACGCCCCGCTCGAAGAGGTAGTCGTTTCGGCTGTACTGGATGTCGACGAGACCCTTGAGGATGTCCCTGCGCGGGCGCTCCTCCCCCACCTCGACGTGGAGCATCAGGCTCCGGTAGTCCTTCGGATTTCCCAGGCCGTAGATGCAGGAGACCGAGGCCACCACGATGACGTCCTCGCGCTCCATCAGCGAGGAGGTCGCCCGCAGGCGGAGGCGCTCGATGTCCTCGTTGATCGAGGAGTCCTTCTCGATGTAGGTGTCCGTCGCGGGGACGTACGCCTCGGGCTGGTAGTAGTCGTAGTACGAGATGAAGTACTCGACCGCGTTGTGCGGGAAGAGCGCCTTCAGCTCGCCGTAGAGCTGCGCCGCGAGCGTCTTGTTGTGCGACATCACGAGCGTGGGACGCCCGTGGCTCGCGATGACGTGCGCGACCGAGAAGGTCTTGCCCGTCCCGGTGGCGCCGAGGAGCACCTGGTGGCGGTCGCCGCGGGCGAGCCCCTCGCTCAGCTCGCGGATCGCGTTCGGCTGGTCCCCCGCGGGCTCGTGGGGAGAGACGAGTTCGAATTTGCTCACCGGTCAGCGGGTCGGGGGGCCGATCGAGTCATTCCGCGGGCCCGGCTCCTCCCGGAGATTCGCCGTGGGCGCGCGCGGGTCCGGTAGTACCACGCTGGGCGCACGCGGGTCCGGTCGGTACCCACCGGCCCGCATGATTGCCCCGGAAGCCGGAGCGCACCACGTTGCTCAACATGGAATCGACGCCCGTGACGATCCGTCTCGACGCTGATCTCGTCGAGCTCCTGGATCGTGTCTGCGAGGTGACGGGACGCTCCCGCAGCGAGACCGTGCGGGCCGCGCTCCGGAGACGCCTCCTGCTCGAGCTCTTCGAGGCCGCGCGGCGAAAGATCGGCCCCTACGCCGAGGCCCGGAGCATCTTCACCGACGAGGACGTGTTCGGGATCGTCTCGTAGAGACCTTCCCGAGCTTGGGCGCCGCAAGACATCGGGCGCTCGCCGCTCAGCTCAGACCGCCTCGGCGATGGCACGGAGCTGAGCCAACCGCCCCTTCCTCGGCCGGTCGAAGACGTCCTCCTTCACCGCGATCACGGCTCCTCTCACGAGGTCACTTCGTGTGACCCCCTCTCTCTCCTCGACGAGCTTCACCCGATCGAGGAGATCGGAGTCGGAGCGGAGCGTGAGCTTCGTCTTCGCGGACTTCGCAGCCAACTCCGAACCCGAGAGCTTCTTGAGGCGGCGGGCCATGGTCCGGCTGTCGGTCGCCTCATGGAGATAGAATCGGATGAGCGCCGAGTTGAACTTCGCCGGGTTCGCTCCGAGCTCATGGGACACTCCCCACAAGACGTCATTCAACTCGAACGGGATCCGAACCGAAAACGTCTCATCCTTCGCGGCTTGCCTGGCGAGCTTGATCCGAGGTGTGGACTGGGCCGGGATGCTCAGAACCTCTCCCGTGTCCTCCGCTACTCCAACGAGGACATCCTTGACCACGACCCCCGATTCCAGGGGCAGATCACGGTACTCGAACACCACGGGGACCTTTCCGCGCTCTGGGGCTAAAGCCACCCCCCGTGTACCCTCTTCGATGATCTTCATGTCAACCTACCGGTGAATGCTGATGAAGACCGCAATGCCTTCCTACTCTTCCAGGAAGTAGGCCTTCACGTACCAGCTCGTCCCGTCGACTGTCGGGCGGAACACATGGACTTCGATGTCCGGGTCCCAGTGGTGCCGCGATGCCGCGTAGTCCGTGCCACGAGACCGTCTCACGATACTGATCACTTCGCCTACGGAGATCTCTCCGACGGCAAGCAAATTCTTCTCGCTGAGAACCTCCCGGGCCTCGTGCTGGAAGTTGCCGGCCTCGAGAGCGGCCAGGAGCGCTCGTTTCGCCGAGGAGAAACCCATGCACCAGCCGTACCACAAACGTGGTACACGGACAAGGTCCGAAAGATCCTCGCTCTATCGGGCCATTCTCGTTCCGGGTTGATCACCCCCCCGGTCGCCAGCGGGCCGACACCCCCAGGTGCAGGTTCCAGACGTCGTCACCGCGCACGAAGTACCGGTTCAGGCGCCGCGTGAGCACGGTGCGGCCCTCCAGCTCCAGGTCGTCGCGGAAGTACGTGAGCCGCGGCCCCGCGCTGAACGAGACGTCGTGGCAGCAGAAGCTCAGGTCGTCCGGCGTCGCGAGCGCGTAGTAGGCGTCGTTCTCGTGGACCCGGCGCTCGAGCAGGAGGCCGAGGCGGCCCCGCGGATCGTACAGGTCGGCCGTGATCGCCTGCGCGCTCCCGCCCGGGCCGACGCTCGCGCCGAGGAGCTGGCCCCGGTGCGTGTAGCCCTGCCGGACGAACCAGTGCTGGTACCAGGTCGGATTGATCCGGACCTGGAAGGTCGGCGTCTTCGAGATGTCCGTCACCTCGAGGCCGAGCACGACGAGGCGATCGCCCGAGAGCTCGGTGGAGTGCCGGAGCCCGAGCGTGCGGCCCTGCGCGTGCTCCGGCTCCAGGATGAGGTCGCGGAAGTCCCACGCGTGGTCGGTCCGCGCCCATTCCACGTAGACCTCGAACCCGCTCTCGGGCAGCACCCAGCGCATGAAGAGCGAGAGCATCTGGTCGAGCTCGTCGTCGCCCGTCGGGTTCTCCTCGGAGACGAACGCCTTCTTGCGGAGGTTCGTGAGCGGGAGGAGCAGGTCCTCGAAGGAGCGGCCCGACTCGGCCACCCGCCCGTAGAACATGCGGGCGCCCCCGAGCGAGAGGCCCCGCGGCCAGTCGGGGGAGAGCCCCACGAGCAGCCCGGTCAGGAAACGCTCGTTGCGCCGCTCCGCCTCGTCGAACCAGTCGGACTGCTTCAGGCCGCCGTGCAGGTAGAGGACGTCCAGCGTGCCGATGCCGATGTCCACCGGCCGGCGCGTCCCGACGAACGCGTGCGGGAAGCCGCCCGCGTTGTCGCTCAGCAGGATCGCGTTGCGCACCCCCGGCCCCCACCAGCGCGCCCGGTGGCCGACGCCGAAGGTCACGCCCCGGGCGTCCACGCGCAGCTCCGACTCGCCGAGCCCGACCCTGGACCAGGCCTCGCGGCCCGGGCGCTGGGGCAGGTCGATGACCCGCCACGGGTAGGCGACCTCCGGCAGCCCGGCCCGGGCCGCGGGCACGATGTCGAAGTACACGTTCTGGGCCCAGAGCGCCTCGGGCTGCACCCGGGCCGTCACGCCCTTCCAGCGGACCTCGAAGCCCGCCTCCACGGCGCCCGAGAGCCCCCGCCCCTGCCAGAGCGCCCCGTCGTTCCCGCCGAAGGGATGGCCCGTGTTGAGGGAGCTGCGGAGCAGCGCGCCCGTGGGGATCACCTGGACCTGAGCGCCCCCGGCGTCACCGGCCCCCGGCCGCCGGATCCGCGCGAGCCGCTCGGCCCACGGGTGGGACGCGGAGTCCGCTGGCCACCCGGCCGGTATCTGCCCGTGGCGGGTGAAGCCCGAGCCGATCGGGCCCCGCCGGGTGATCTCGAGGATGCGCACGTAGTCGGTCAGCGGATCGCGCACGGACAGCGACTGCGCGGCCGCCCCGCCGGGGAGCGCCAGCCCGCACGCGACGAGCAGGAGCGCGGCGAGGCGCGCGACCGGGCGGGTGCGGGGGGTCGACGGGATGCGCGGGGCCGGCTGGACGCGGAGACCGCGGCGGGCGCCGCGGCCCGTCCTCGCGCTCCGGAGTGGCCGTCTCGGGTTCACGACGGGGGTGACCTCCATGGACAGGGATGGGGGGCGGCGGAATGGTAACAGCCGCAGCGGCGCTCGGCGTACTGGCCGGTCCGACAGCCGGTCGACCGAATGGGACCGGGTGCTCCCGACCGGGATCCGGTCGGGGCGGAGCTACGCGACGCGGCTCGCCCGGATACGGGACGAGGCCGTCGCGCGGCCCTCCTCGCGTTCCTCCTGCTGCCCCGCCAGCAGGATCGGGAGGTGCCGCAGGAGGATCCCGCAGTCACCCAGGAACGTTCCGTTCCACACGTACTGGAGCTCCACGCGTGCCCGCTCCGGGTAGCTCACGCGCCGCTTTCCCTGAGCGGTCCAGGGGCCGAAGATCCCGGGTCTCACGCTGAGGAGCTCGCCGGCCCACCGGCCGTACCACTCCAGCTCCTCCTCGACGATGGGGCGCGGGCCCACCAGCGACATGTCACCCTTGAGCACGTTCAGAAGCTGCGGGAGCTCGTCCAGGTGCGTGAAACGCAGCAACATCCCCACGCGCGTAACCCTGGGATCGGCGCGTAGCGGCAGCTTGAAGCCGTTCCTCCGGTGCGCTTCCAGAAGCTCGGGATCCCGTTCCAGCCACTCCTCCGCATCCTGCACCATCGTGCGAAACTTGAGGCATCGGAACTCGCGGCCCCGGCGCCCGCAGCGCGCGTGTCCGAACAGCACCGGGCCCGGCGAGCTGAGCTTGACGGCCAGCGCCACGAGCACGAACAGCGGCAGCGAAAGCACGAGCAGGGTCAGCGAGACCAGGATGTCGAAAAGGCGCTTCACCGGCACTCGCCTGGCGTGAGGATGGAAAGGGATGACTCCATTCTGCATGCGCACGGACTCCGGGGCGGGAGAATACCCGCAATCGGGGGGCATCGAATGCTACTGCGCCGGCTGTGGATCGCCAACCTCGCTGGCTCCTCGAAGGATCTCGAACGTCCGTCCCGCCGCGGAGTCCCAACTCCACACGATGTCCCGGGAAGGAACCCCCGTGCGGCGGGCCTTCCCGACCTCCGTCGCCCAGGTGGAGGGACTCCAACCGGACACGAGTCGGACACCGAAGCGCGCCAGCTCCCTCGACCACGCGAGGTCCGCGACCAGCACATCCGCGCCGCATGCGCGAGCTTCGAGGACCGGCAACCCGAAGCCTTCGAGCAGCGAAGGGACGAGCACCGCGTCCGACAGATTGTATAACGCCCGGAGCCGATCATCTGTGACATGCGGCTCGACGAGGATTCGGGATCGCAACTCGCGCCGATCCGCGGCGGCCACCAACCGGTCCCGGTCCGCTTCCGTCGGGCCGACCAGGATGAGCCGCCACCCCTCCTCGGGCGGCAGCTCACCGAGCACCCGCACCGCGTGGACGAGGTTCTTGTGCGGACGCGCCGGCGCGACGCAGAGCAGGAAGGGCTTCAGGTGCCCCCATTCCGCTCGCGCCGCGCGCATCTCGTCCGGGTCGAGAGGACGAAACTCCTCTCCTACCCCGTTTCGCACCACGTGGACCCGGTTCAACATGGCCGGCGCGAACTGGCAAATCGCATGCCGACTCGTCTCGGATACGGTCAGGACCGCCGTCGCCCGTCCGAGCGCTCCCCGCATGAGCGCCCGCCCCAGGATCCGCTTCCACCACGGAAAGCCCTCGGGCTGCTCGAACTGGATCAGGTCGTGTACCGTGACGACGGACGGGCGAGGATGCCGGAGAAGAGGCACGTCGTAGTGCGGGAAGAACGTCACGTCCGCTCGGCTCGGACAGGCACCGAGCAGGTGCGCCCAGCGGAGCTGGGCCAGGGCGCTGTAGGGCCGATCACCCCAGGGAATGATCGCGCCGATTCCGCGCTCGTCGTGCTCGGCCAGGAACGGCCCCAGCTCGGACGGTCTGCCGAAGAAGCAGATGCGGGCGACGTCGTCACGAACGAGCCAGCGCCTGGTCAGCTCCCGGATGTAGCGACCGATCCCGCCCCCGTGGAGAAGCCGGGCATCGACGTGGACGTGGAGGAGCGGCGGCGCCGCGACGGGCCTCATCAGAAGCGGGCTTTCGCGCCGAGAACCAGCCTCACGTTGAACACGTCGTCCTCGAAGTACCGGTTCAGATTGAAGGCACCGGTGAGCGCCGCGCTCCACTGGATGTCGCCCCGGAACCAGACGCCGTCCACCGTGAGCGCATGAATCACGTCGTGCGTCGCGGACGCGTCCTCGAATCCGCCCAGCGGGACGTGGCCGTCGTTCCGAAGCTCCCGACGCCATCGCCCACCGACCCTGCCCCAGCGCTCGTACAGATCGACCCCGAGATAGCTCCCTCCGCCTCCATAGATGGCGGGCGTCCCGAGGATCCGACCGCGATGGGTGTGACCCTGTCGAGCCCGCGAATGCGGATAGAACATGCTCTGGGGCTGACGGACGGTGCGGATGTGCGTGATGCGGCTGTTCGCCGTTTCGCCCCTCACGACCCACATCCGGTCCGGCCTTCCACCGGCCCAGGCAGCCCCCAGCATCCACGCCGCGTTCTGATCGGGCTCGACCACCAGGTCCCGAAGGTCCCACGGATGGTCGTTCCTCGCGAATTCTCCGTAGACCTCCAAGCCCGCGTCGGGGAACGCCCACCGTGCCCACGCGGTGGCGAGCTGGTTGTCCCGGGACTCGAGACCGCCCGGGAAGTCCCGGGACATCTCCGGATCGTCGACCCGCCGGTTCTTCTTGATGATGGTCTCGATCGGCCGCAGCACATCGTCCAGGGTCGGACCATCCTGGCGCCAGGGGATGTGGAAGAACCGGCCGAAGCCGAGCTCGAGACCGGGCAAGGGGGCGGGCGTGATGGAGAACGCCAGGCTCGATGCGAACCGGCGGGCCGCGAGCCCGTCCCAGGGGGTGTAGTGGGACTGCTCGAGCTCGCCCCACGCGCCCCGCACGTGGAAGCGCACCACGCGTAGGTCCAACGGCTCGCTCGTCCCGACGAAGACGTGCCCGAATCCGAGGCCACGCCCGGACATGAGCAGGGAGAAGACTTCCCCGGGGCCCCACGCGATGGGAGCCGTCGAGGCGCCCAGGGTCATGCCGAGCCCGTCGACGCGGAGCTCGGACTCGCCCCCTTCGAGCCCTCCCACGGCCCCGTCACCGAACCGCTGGGGAAAGTCGATGTTCGTCGGGTGCCGCGCGTCCGCGAAGGGCAGATCCCCGCTCCGCTCGTGTCGCATGAGCGGGAAGTCGCCGTTGCCGGCACCCCAGAGCATGGGCGCCAGGCGCAGCGTCAGCGGGCCGAGGCGCGCTTCCCCCTCGAGCGACAGGTCTCCGGAAACGCCGCGCCCGATCCAGGTGGGCCCCTCCTGCCAGTTCAGCGGGAAGGCGGACTGGTAGTAGCCCCTCCCCTCGATCCCGTCCACCCGTACGATCAGTGGGCCTTCCGTCAGGAGGACTCGTTCGCCGACCCGCGATCGCCAGGGGTGATCGGCCGAGTACGACGGGCTCAGGCGATCCCGCTCGCGCGGTCCGAAGCTCCGGATGCCCCAGGGGTGCAGGGGAACCATCCCGGTGAGCTGCAACGCCCGCAGGTACCGGGCCTCCTCGCCCTGGAGCCCCGGCGAGGAGATCCTGCGTTCCGGCCCGGGTTCCTGCCCCGCGAGCGTGGCCGCGCTCGCCATCACCCCGAGCGCCGCCAGAACCGCGGTCCGGCGCGCCGATCGGAGCCAGGCGCGCACCGACAGGCGCTGGGAGGTGTCCAGCACCAGGAGCCAACCGGCCGCGAGGAGAACGGCCACGAGCACCACGAGAAGGGTGGCGCGGCCGAGCACTCCCGTCACGGGCAGAGCGGCCGCGGACACCAGGGCGACCGCTGGAACGGTCCGGAGCGCCAGCCGCACCACGCCGGGGCGGCACGCCGGCAGGATCCGCGTCGCGAGGGTGAAGAGCAGCACCCCGTCGAGCGTGACACGGAAGGTCCAGGCCATGGCCGCTCCGACCAGACCGTAGATCGCGAGGAGCTGCCACAACACGAGGAAGTAGATCGGAGCCTCGATCAGGTGGAGCTTGGCCGTGAGGTCCGGCCGCCCGGCGGCCTGGAGCAGCGCGTACGGGACCTGCGCCAGCGAGTTCACGTACACGCCGAGCGCAAGCCACTGCGCCACCGCGGTCCCCTCCCGCGCGAACTCCGGCCCCACCCACCACGCGAGCGCCGGACCGGCCAGCCCCACGACCAGGACCGTGATCGGCCCGAGCAGGAGGAGAAGCCCGTTCGTGCCCCGCTCGAACAGGCGCGCGGCCCGTTTCGGGTCCATGCCGAAGCTCACGGCGAAGGCGGGAAAGAGAACCCCGACGACCGCGGCGGGAACCACCCAAAGCCTCGTGACGACCTCGAACGGAGTCGCGTAGTACGCAACGGCCGCCATCGACAGGATCGCGCCGATGACCACGCGATCGAGATGGACCATGAGCGGGCTCACGACATTGCTGACCGTGATCCACCCGCCGAACCGCAGAAGCGTGCCGATGCGGCCCGGATCCATACGGGCCGGGCTCCCGAGCGAAGGAAGCGCCCTGGGCAGGAGGATCGCATAGCCCGCCCAGCCTACGACGCGCGCGGCCGCGAGCGCGCCGACCACCGGCCGAAGGTCCGTGGAGAACGGGAGCGCGGCGAGAGGGCCCAGGAACATCAGTGTGCCCATGGGAACCCGGACGGCGTTGATGTAGCCGAACCGCTGCGCGGCCTCGAGAAGCCCGCGGAGGCCCGCCGCGCTCACGACGAAGGGGATCGCGAGCGCGAGCAGCCGCAGGGCGCCGATGGCCTCGTCCTCGAGCTCGGGCGCCACGTTCAGAAGCCGGGTGACGAACGCCGGTGCGATCGCATGCAGCACGGCCCACGCGGCGACCCCGATGGACGTCATGACCACGAGGCCCGTCCATGCGATGCCGGGCACCTCGTCCTCGCGACCCTGTCCGATCCGCTCGGACACGAGCTGCGTGAGAGCGCGACCGATGCCGAGATCGAAAAGGCTGAAGTAGCCAATCACGAGCCAGGCCAGCGCCAGCAGTCCGAACCGGTCCACACCGATCCCCTCGATCAGAGGGGGGATCGCGACCACCGCGACGAGGAGCGGAAGCCCCTGCCCGATCAGGTTCATCACCATGTTTCGGCGCAGCAGACGTCCCGCCGTGAGCTCCCCGGGACTGCCGAGGTGGCCGGGCTTCACGTGACGAGCCCCTCCTCTCGCGGAGCCAGGACGAAGCCCGCCTGGTCTCCGCGTCCTCGGGCGTTCAGCAGCCGCGCCTCCCGGCGCATCCTCCTGCGCACGTCCCACCCGTAACGGCTCTGGAGCTCGTCGTACCGTCGCCTCTGCCGGTACAGCTCGCTTCCGAGGAACTGGATCTCCGTGGAGTCGTCCAGCACGGCCTCGACGCGGAGCCCCGCCCGCTCGGCCAGCATCCCCATCCCTCGTCTCGAGGGAATGAAGAGGTGCCGTGGCGCGTCGATCTGGATCCATTCGGTCCCGTAGCGGTCCCACGCCTCGCAGTCCGCGACCGGAAGGCGCACGAGGATCCGCCCTCCGGGGCGCAGCATCCGGCGCGCGGTTTCGAGCATCGCCTGCGGATCCGGTACGTGCTCCAGGGAATGATTGAACATGACGAGGTCGCGGGTGCCCGGCTCCGACCTCGCGAGCGCGCCCAGATCCGAACGGATCAGGTGCACGCCGTTCGTCCCCCTCGTGTCGTCGGGGAGAAACGGGTCCAGCCCGAGGAGGTTCCGGTACCCCGCGAAACGCATCCGCGCCAGGATCTCCCCGTTGCCGCACCCCACGTCGAGCACCGCCGAGCTCCGGTGGACACCCGCGAGATCGAGGAGGCGCCCGAAGTCCTCGAGACCGTCCGGGAAGAGCCTGTCCAGCATCGCGCCGGCGAAGGTACGCCCTCCTGCCGCGTGCTTCCCCCGAACGCGCCGGAGGAATCGGCGCGGCGACAGGACACCACCGACCGGGCTGTGATAGCCGGGACCGTACTCGCTCCCGAGATCGCTCGGGATGCGCTCGATCAGGAGCGAGGCGCACGAGCGGCAGCGGAGGTAGGGCACGGGCTCCGTCCCTTCCACGCCGTATCGATAGCGCGGGACATCGTACCGGTCGAAGTCCGACCGGTCCCAGCACACGAGGCAGCGCTCGCTCACGGGAGGTCGCCCGCCGGCCGCAGGGTGAGCCCGAACGTCCAGTTGTTCACGTCGACCGTCCTGATCCCGCCCGGCCGGTTGAAGCCGTTCTGGAAGAGGTAGTTGAGGCGCGCCTGGTAGACGATCTGCGCCTCGGCGTGGAACCCGGGGACCCGCCGTCCGCCGCGCACGCCGACCAGCAGGGACGTGTCATGCGTGAACGGGTCGGTCAGTGGCAGCCGCACCATCGTATCGTTCTCCCATCGGATCCGGGCGCCCAGCACGCCGACCCTCCAGGCGGGCGCGACTCCCGGGCCCAGCAGGTCGACGGCCACGCGCTGGCTCGACGCGCCCGGACCGATGGAGGCACCGAGAACGCGGCCCAGGTGCGTCAGCCCTTCGTCGGTCGCGCGGCCCGTGTAGAACGGAGGGCCGATCGCGCGATCACGCCGGATGCGGGTCTGTTCCAGGTTCGTGACCTCCCCGTGGAAGCGGAGGCTCCGCCCCGATCGTCCGGAAGCCGAGCGCCACTGGAAGCCGAGCGTGTACCCCTGCGAGTGCTGCGGCGTCTCCAGCAGCTCCCTCGGATTGCGGGGAAGGTCCATGCGCGCCCACTCGCCGTACACCTCGACCCGCTCCGCGGGGGCGGCGTGGAAGAACACGGACGTGACCTGATCGGTGGGTGGTCGGTACGTCTCGTCGCCCGGCCATCGCGCCGGGTGCCAGCTCACGAGCGGGTCGAACGCCGAGAGCGGATCGTCGGCGCCCGGCCGGACCACCAGGCGGAGCAACCCGAGCGTGAGCTCGTCGAGAGGACTCAGGGCGAGCGCGAGCCCCGAAACGGTGCGTGGCCCCGGCTCCCGGCCCGTCCGGAACCAGGGCGAAGCCGTGAGAAGCCCCCATAGCCACGCGGCCTCCAGGTTACCGACGGGTGTATCCAGGGGACGGCTCGTCTCCACGAAGGCGTGTGGAAATCCCGGCGCGTGACCGCCGAGCACCAGGGCGTTCGCCAGGCCGGGCCCCCACCAGCGGCTTTCGGTCCCGACCCCCACGCGCACTCCATCGCCCCGATACGCCAGGGAGCTCTGCCCCGGGTAGATCCACAGGAACGGCACCGCGCCGGGACGCATCGGCAGATCGGCCGAGCCCCACGGCGCGACGTGCCAGGGCGAAGCGAAGGGATGTCGACCCGGCTCCGTGGATGGAACGATCTGGTAGGCCCTGTTGTGGCTCCACGTGATCTCCGGAGCGACGGTGAGCTCGAGTCGATCCGTCGACACGCGGCCTCCGAACAGCAGCCGGGTCGAAGCGCCCCGGGAGGCCCAGAGCGCCCCCTCGTTCAACGTGTGGGAAAGGGCGGAGTTGTACACGGCCCGGAGATCGGGCGCGATCAGCGAGATCGAGAGCGGCCCCCCGGCGAAAGCCGGCAGGGAGACCGACGTGGGACGCGTCCACCAGGTGGTCAGCTCCGCGCCTCCGCGCCGGAGCAGGGTCGTAGCGCTCCCGTCCCCGGCGCGGGTGACGCGGGCGAGCGCCGCGTCGACCGAGGGTACCGCGAATCCGGCCCCGACTCCCTGGGCGAGGACCGGCGCGGCGCAGAACACCAGCAGGACCAGAGTGGAGAGGATGGATCGCATCGCGCTCGTGGTGCAGGGTGTCGGGTCCAGCGCCCCTACCCCCGAGGCTTGGAGCCGGCGTATCATAGGGCCCACCTGCCGCTTGCCCAACCCTGGGCCGCCCGGTCCGCAGCGTCCCGACGGGAGGTTCGTCATTCCCGCTCCCCGGATACCCCCGCGCACGCTCCTCCGGCTTCGACGAGCCACGCTGGTAGCCGCGTGCCTGGCCGTCTTCGCCCTGCTCGAGGGGTGCGATCCCTGCACGGGTCTGTCCTCGTGCGGCGAAGAGGGAACGTTCCGCGCCGCGGGCTGGATCGTGGATCGCGCGGACGGGAAGGGCGTGGCGGACGCGCGCGTGGACTTCCTCCCGTTGGAGCCGTCCAACCCCGCTTCCCCGGGTGCCGCGACGTCCGGAGACGGCCGTTGGGAGATCTCGCTGCCCTCCGGGGCCGGCGCGGATTCGGTCCGCGGCGTGTTCCGCGTGGCCGCGCCGGGAGAGCTCCCGTACCACACGGACACCGTGACGGTCCACGCCTTCTCCCACGGGGGCGGACAGGAGTTGGGACGCTGGACCTCCGCGCCGTTCTTCGCCTGGACCGGAGAGCTGCGATTCCCGGACGGGCAGCCGCGAGAAGCCGTCGTGACCTTCACGCGGAACGGTGGGGGGGCGGCCGTGCCGGAGAAGCTCTCGGTGGAAGCGGATCGCTTCGGCCGCTTCTTCTTCCAGCTCGATCTACAGCAGGCCGACGCCGTGGTGGGAAGCTTCCGAATCGAGCACCCGGACATGCCCGCACCGGTTACGATCCAGGACGTGCGGATGCCCTTCAAGTACCGGGACGAGGCCCTTCCGCTCGACCGGGTGCTGCGTGTCGGCCCCTCCCTCGAGTACGTCGGTCGGCTCTGGCGCCGCCGCGCCGGAGAGCACGTCCCCGCGGAGGGCGTGGAAATGGAGCTCCGCCGCATCGGTGGCATCGAGGTATTCCCCGACGTGAAGCGGAGCACGACCGTCGACTGGGGTGGTTTCAACCTCGTGCTGGGCACGTACCAGACCGGCACGGTCGTCGGCGAGCTGAGCGGCTTCCTTCCGCCCGCGAACGAGCGGGTCGTCCTCGATACGCTGGCGCTGGCCACCTTCGACACGGACGAGCTGCGCGATGCAGGAGAATGGGTGTTCGGGCCGCAGATCCACTACGAGGTGGGCCTGCGCGACGAGGACAGCGGGAACCCTCTGCCCGGCATCCCCGTAGTCTTCGAGCGCACCGGAGGGATTCCGTCGGAGCCCTCCACCCTCGAGACCACCACGGACCAGGACGGCCTGTTCAGGATCTCGCTCCACACCGAGCAGTCGGGCGAGTTGCAGGGTGAGCTTCGCGTGACGCTCCCGGGCGGAGCGATCCGCACCATCACCGACGTGCGCCTGGAGGCGCACGAGGACGACGTCCTGCACTTCCTCGGCTGGCTCGAGCCCTAGACGGCCGGGTGGCCGGATCGGTGCCCGCCGCGGGGTCGGTGGCCACCGGACCGCCTCTTGCACCGACCCCCTGCTCCGGCAAGGTTCCTCCGCATGAAATCGATGTTCCGGGGCCGTTCCCCGATCCTGTGGGTCTGCCTTCTGGCACTCTGCGCGCCCAACCGGTCGTCGGCGCAGAGCGTCGAAGCCGGGGAACCCTCGCTGGGCGCACAGCTCGCCGCGCAGCGCGAGGCGGAAATCCTTCCTGGAGACCGCATCCAGCTGCGGATCTGGCGTGAGCCCGATTGGAGCGGCCAGTTCAGCGTGGACGATCGCGGGGTCGTCGTGCTCCCGCGCCTCGGACCGGTCCAGGTGGACGGGATGTCGGTCAGCCAGGTGCGCCAGATGCTGACCGAGCGCTACTCCGACTATCTCCGCACGCCGGCCATCGAGGTCACGGTGCTTCGCCGGATCGGCGTCCACGGAGAGGTGAAGATGCCGACCCTCTACTGGGTGGACCTCACCATGACCCTCCGCGACGCCATCGCGATGGCCGGCGGCCTGACGCCCACGGGCGATCCGAACAAGATCCTGGTCGACCGCGGCGGGGAGCGACTGCGCTTCGGTGAAGCCGAGACGGCGGCCACCCTGGCTGCGGGTCTGCAGTCGGGCGACCAGATCGTGGTGGAGCGTCAGAACTGGTTCGTCCTCAACACACCCTTCGTCATCTCCACGTTGGTCAGCGTCAGCTCGATCCTCGTCGGGTTCCTGATCGCGCGATGAGCCCCGAGATACAGCAGCGGGATACCATCGACCTCCGGGAGATCCTCGGCGCGCTCCGGAGGGGAATCCGTTGGCTCCCGGTCGGTCTGGCCGTCGGGATCGTTGGCGGCGCCCTGGTCAACCTGCTCTCCCACCGGTACGAAGGGGAGGCCACGGTGGTCCTGCGGGACCGTGGCGGCGGGGGCAGCCTCGGAGCCTTCTCGGAAGGAATGATGGGTGGCGGGCTCGCCTCCGGACTCGGGGAGGCGCTGTCGCTGCCGGGCGAGTTCTCGGGGGCGTCCGCGACCGAGGCGGCCATCCTCGCGGGCCGGTCGATGTTGCGCGGGGTCGTCGAAGAGCTCGGGCTCCAGGTCCGGGTCGTCACCCCCCGTGGCCTCGCTGCCGGGCGCGTCTTCGCGGCCATCGACATGGAGGACGCCGCTCCGCGTGGCACCTTCACGTTCCGCCGCTCGGGCTCCGACTTCGAGGTGCGCGGCACCGGAGGATTCCAGGGGACCGTCGCACCGGGCGGCTCGCTCGCGATCCCGGGAGGCTCCGTGACGCTCGCCGCGGACGACGCCCTGCCCGACCGCTTCAAGATCCAGGTCCGGTCCAAGTGGGCGACCGTCGATCAGATGGTGCGGAAGGGCGAAGTCGAGGTCGAGAGCGTGGGTGGCGATCTGGCGGAGGTCGTGGCGACCTGGACGGACCCGGCCACGGCGGCCGCGATCGCGAACACGCTCGTGGACCGCTACCTGGGCGAGCGGCGCACCCGCATGCGTGGCCTCACCGGCGAGCGCCTGCACATGCTGGCCCACCTGAGGGACTCCCTCGGGGCGCGCGTGGACAGCGCGGCGGAGGCGCTGCGTCGCTTCCATCGGGCATCGGGGACCTTCGACCCGGATCGCCTCGGAGACCTGGAGCGGGTCGCGGAGCTGCGCGCACGCGTCGACGCCATCGAGGTGGAGGCGCGCGCCCTGGACGAGGTGCTCCAGCGCCTGGATACGTCCGACGATGTCCAGACCGCGGACCTGCTGGCGTTTCCCTCCTTCCTGGAGAGTCCCGCGATCAACCAGATCCTGCAGCGCCTGACGGGGCTCCGGGACCAGCGCGCGCAGCTGCTGGAGCGGCGGACGCCGCTCGATCCGGACGTCCAGGTGGTGGACCAGGCCATCCAGACCCAGGAGCAGGAGCTGATCGAGCTGGCTCGTTCGTATCGCGATGGGCTCGATCAGTCCCTCGAAGAGATCGAGGGGCGCCTCGCGTCGTACCGCGCCGACCTCAGCGCCCGTCCCCAGGTGGAGACCGAATCGCTGCTCCTGGAGAACCGGCTCGAGGTGAGCACGGCTACGTACGTGGCTGTCCAGACGCAGGTGGTGCGATCCCGCCTGGAGTCGGTCGGTGAGGGGGCCGAGCTGCGGCAGGTCGATTTCGCCGTGCCGCCCGATCGCCCCCGCTTTCCGCGCCCCAAGCTGAACCTGGCGCTCGGAACGCTGGCCGGCCTCGTCTTCGGGACGATCTGGGCGGTGGCCGCGGGTGCCCTCACCACCCGCGTGGTGGATGCGTCGCAGGTCCGCGATCGACTGGGCCTGCCGGTGGTCCGACTCGACACCGACGCGCCGTTGCCGACGGCGGTACGCGACGGGACCGCCGTCGTCGTGTCCGTGAACGGCACCGAGACCGCGGAGCAGGCTCGCGCCCTCCTGCGGGAGCGGGGCGGCCTGGACGAGCAGAGCCTCCGGGTGGAACGACCGAGTTACGTGCGGGATGGCCAGAGGGTCGTGGTCGCCCTCCGGGAGCGTGAAAAGTCGCTGGGCGCCGCCGAGGAGCTCCTGCCCGGGCTCCGCGCGGCCGGCGCGATCCCGGTCGCCGCGGCCCTCGTGCCGAATCATCGCAGGAGCTAGCGCGAGGTGAACGGTGCGGCTGCGGTCTCCAGGTCGCCCGTCCAGGTCCGCCCGGCGGACCTGATCGCCTTCTCCTTCCTCGGAATCCTCTCCGGACAGCTCGGACGGCTGCCGCTGGCGGGACTCGGCGGCAAGGAAGCCCCGCTGATCCTCACGGATGCCCTGCTCGGGATGGTGGTGACCGGTGCGGCCTGGCTGCTGGTCCGGCAACGCCGCCTCGAGCTCGACCGGGTGGCCGTCTTCGCGCTGCTGTTCGCGTCCGTGGGCGCGCTCTCGTCCCTGGCCTCGATCTCGCGCTTCGCCCTCACGACCGGCGAGCTGCTCTTTTCGCTCGCCTATCTCGCGCGTTGGCTGCTCGTCTTCGGGATCTACGTCGCCACGGTCAATCTCGTGCGCGCCCGCGACGTCGAGCGCATCTGGCAGGTGCTGGAGGTCGTCATCCTCGTGTTCGCCGCCTTCGGGATCGTGCAGGCCGCGTTCCTGCCGGACTTCGCGTTCCTGGTGTATCCGGACGCTCGGCCCTATCTCGACTGGGACCCGCAGGGGCATCGACTCGTCTCGACGCTGCTGGACCCGAACTTCGCGGGAATGCTCCTCGCGGCCGGCCTCCTGATGCAGGCCGGGCGTCTGGCGTTCGGGGTTCCCGTGGCGTCCTGGAAGGTCCTGGTTCTCGCCACCGGGCTCGCCCTCACCCTTTCGCGGAGCTCCGTGGCGGCCGTCCTCGCCGGCGGATTGTTGATCCTGGTCGTGCGCGCCCCCTCCCGGCGGCTGCTCGCCGTCCTGATCGCCCTGCTCCTCCTGGTCCTCGCCACGGCGCCCCTCTGGGTGCGGTTCGCGGCGGAGTTCAACAAGTTCTCCGTCGACGACGCGTCGGGCCTGCACCGCTTCGTGCAGTGGGGCTGGGCGCTCACGGTGCTCCTCGACCACCCGATCACGGGCGTCGGGTTCAATACCTACGGCTTCGTGAACGAGCGGTATTCGTTCGCGCGGACCTCCACGGCGAGCTTCGGGCTGGACGGCGGTCTCCTGTTCATCGCGGTGATGACCGGCGTCGTCGGCGTGGCGCTCTTCAGCGTGATGCTCTGGCACCTCGTCCGCACCGCGCGCCGCGGCTGGCGACGGACCGACCTCGATCCACGGCTGCGCGGCATGTGCCTCGGTGCCGGCGCGCTCGTGCCGGCGGTCGTGGTGCACTCGATGTTCGCGAACAGCCTGCTCTACATCCCCCTGCTCCACGTGCTGTGGGTGCTGTGGGGATGCGCCTTCGCGGCAGCCACGACCTCAGCGGGCGAGCCCGAGCAGCGAGTCTAGATAAGCGCCTTCAGCGCCTCGATGACGCGCTCCGGAGAGATCCGCTCCATGCATCGCGGATCGGGATCGGGCCGCTCGAAGCCCAGGTGGATGTATCCGCAGTCGTCGCCCTCCGCCTCCACCGGGACCACGCAGTTCCCACGAGCTCCCCACCGGGCGGCCCTCGTGGGACCATGGAGCGAAACCGTCGGGCACCCGAGGGCGCCGGCGAGGTGCATGATCCCCGTGTCGACGGAAACGACGGCCGCGGCACCTCGGAGGACGTGCGCCAGCTCCGCGAGTCCACAGCAGCCGGCGATCGAGCGCGGGTCGAGGCCGGTGTCCGCCGCCTTCATGCGTCCCGCCAGGGTCTCGCTTCCCGGTCGATCCGCGTCGGACCCGCTGATGACCACGTGGTGACCCTGCGCGTGCAGCCACTTCGCCAGCGCGAGCCATCCGGCCTCCGTCCACCGCTTCTCCCGCGCGGCGCTTCCCCCGGGCCACGGATGGATCACGACGTAGGGTCGCGGTAGCTCGGGCAGCGGGCCGTGCACGGGCGGCACGGTCAGCGACGGGCGCGGGACGGCTTCGGCGCCCAGCGCTTCCGCGAGCGCCAACTGGTTCGACTCCTCGTGCCGATCGGACCTGTGCTCGACCGAGATGTCCTGACAGTAGTGCCGGTGCTGCCCCGGGGTCCTGAACCCCGCGGTCACGGCCGCGCCCGAGAGCGCGGCATAGAGCGCGTTGATCCGGGGCCATGGCCCGAAATCCACGCAGAGGTCCAGCCGGACCCTTCGGATCGTCCGAAGGCTCTCGAAGAAGCGAAACACGTCGATCCGCTCGAGCGCGTCCACGCCGGGAAGGAAGCGGGCGGCCTCGACGTTGGACGGGCCGGCGAAGAAGGTCAGGTGCGCTTCGCGCCAGTGGTCCCGGATGGACCCCAGCGCTCGTGACATCAGCAGCGTGTCGCCGATCGCCGCCGTCTGCAGGATCCCGATCCGCTCGACGCGTTCCGGCCACGCGACCGTGCGTCGCTTCCGGATGGCCAGGACCCGGAGCGCCGCGGCACCGAGCACGTGATCGACACCGCGCAGCGACCTAAGTGCGCGCATCGGGGCCTGTGAGCTGTCGTGCTTGTCGCCCGAAGGACTCCGCGGCCGCCACCCGCGCCCGCCCGTGCCGCGCGAACCTCCGGTCGATCCGCTCCCGGGAGGCGAGGCGCGGCCCCCGCGCCCCCCGCCGCATCCCGATCGCTCCGGCGAGCCCCTCCACCTTCCCCTTCAGCACCGCCCGGAAGCGGCGCCGGCGGACGGCGTTGAGCAGCCCGAGCGCCTGGCCGGCCGCGAGCCGGGGCGCCTCGCGCAGGAGCAGCCGGCCCGAGTAGGCCTTGGCGATCGCCCAGATCGTGTTGCGGTGCCGGAGGTAGTAGGCGCGCGGCGAGCCGAGGCCCCAGGCGGCGCTTCCCTTGTGGAAGATGCGGGCATCTGCGGCGAAGGCTGTCCGGTATCCCCGCGCGACGGCGCGGAGGCCGACGTCCAGGTCCTCGCTGTAGATGAAGAAGCGCCGGTCGAAGAAGCCCTCGGGATCGGCGGAGAGGTCCGTCACGAGGTCGCGGCGGTAGAGCGCGGCGCACCCCGAGGGACAGAGGAGCGGCCCGTCGTCGGGCGCGACCCGGTCGTAGGCAGAGCCGCTGCGGGTGAGCACGATGCCGAAGCGGTCGACCCGCGCGCGGTCCGCGTAGTCGTACACGGCGGGCGCCACCATGGCGGCGTCGGCCGCCTCCCCCGCCCCGACCATCCGGCCGATCGCCTCCGGCTCGACCACGGTGTCGTTGTTCAGCACGAGGACCCAGCCGGCCCCGCCCGCGATCGCCCGCGCGATCCCCCGGTTGTTCCCCTCCGCGAACCCGAGGTTCGCCTCGTTGCGCAGGAGGTCGAAGGAGACGCCCGTGGCGGCGCCCCCATCGCTGTCGGGGGCCGCAGCCGCGCGGCCCAAGCCCGCGCCACGCGCCCGCCAGGCCTCGAACCGCTCCGGCGTCCCGTCCGTGGACGCGTTGTCCACCACCGTGACCCGCAGCCCCGCGCACGTCGAGCGCGCGAGCGAGTCGAGGCACTCCTCCGTCTCGCCCCAGCCGTTCCAGCTCAGGACGACGACGTGGACCGTCGGCCCGTCCCCTCCGCCCGCGCGCCCGTCCGGCTCGCGAGGGTCGGTCAAGACCTCGCCCCGACCGCCTCGGCCCACGACGGGGGCAGGTTCCGCTCCACCTCGATGCTTCCGAACACGGGCGTGGAGCGGCTGCCCACCTCCCGCACCCAGGCGGCCATCCGCTCGAGCCCCTCGCGGAGCGGCGTGTCGCCCGGCGCCCCGAACACGTCGTGCGCGGCGGAGTGGTCCGAGTAGGCGACCACCACCTCGTTCCGGGCCTCGAGGTGCCGCACGGGGTGCTCGGGCGCGCCCATGACCTCCCGCACCGCGTCGGCGAGCTCGTTCACCGTGTAGGGCCGCTCCGCCCCGATGTTGAACACGCGGTTCCGCGCGCGCTCCACGGCGGGCGCCCGCGCGATGGCCGGCACGATGTCCCCGACGTAGGAGAAGGCCCGCTGCTGCTCCCCGTCCCCGAAGACCGAGAGCGGCTCGCCCCGCAGGATCTGGTTCATGAAGATCCCCACCACGTTCCGGTACCGGTCCCCGATGTTCTGGTACTCGCCGTAGACGTTGTGCGGCCGGAAGATCACGTGGTCGAGACCGAACATCTCGTGCGCCGCGCGCAGGTCCATCTCCACGGCGTACTTGGCGATCCCGTACGGGTCCTCGGGCGCGGGGACGAGGTCCTCGCGCATGGGCACCTGCCCCGCCCCGTACACGGCGATCGAGCTCGTGAAGACGAAGCACTCCACGTCGTGCGTGACGGCCGCGTTGATGAGGTTCACGCTGCCGATCACGTTGTTCGTGTAGTTGAAGCGGCGGATGAAGTGGCTGAGCCCCTCGGCCGCGTACGCCGCCAGGTGATAGACGTGGCGGAAGCCGTGCTCCTCGAAGAGACGCTCCACGAGCGCGGGATCCGTCACGGATCCCTCCACGAAGCGCACCCCCTCGGGCACGTTCTCGCGGAAGCCGCCCGAGAGATCGTCGAGCGCGACGACCTCCACGCCGGGGATGCCCGCGAGCTCGCGGACGAGGTGGGCGCCGATGAAGCCGGCGGCGCCGGTGACCAGGACGGGGCCCCGCAGGGCGTCGCTCACGGACAAGCCGCTGTCCCCCTTCACGTGGTGGATGGGTGCGGGAGGAAGCCGGCGCGGGCGCTCACGCCCAGCCCGCCTCCTCCTCGTCGAAGTGCTCGCGCCGCTCGACGTCCAGCACGCCCTTCACGCGGGCGATCGCGCGCCGGACCTTCTCGAGGTGCGCCAGGTCCCGCACCTCCACCACGAACTCGCCCTGCATGCCGCCCTCGGTGGCGCGCATGTCGGCGTGCTGGATATCGGTTCCGGTCGTGGAGATCGCCTTCGCCACGTCGGAGAGCAGCCCGCGCCGGTCCGTGCCGCGCATGAAGAGCTTCACGAAGAAGCGGTCGCCCTTCTCGGCGGCCCACTCGATCTCGACGCGCCGCTCGGGGTCCTGCGCGAGCGCGAGCACGTTCGGGCAGTCCCTCCGGTGGATCGACACCCCGCGCCCGCGCGTGATGTAGCCGATCACGTCGTCCCCCGGCACGGGCTGGCAGCAGCGCGAGTAGCGCACCATCAGGTTGTCCATCCCCTGGATGCGCACGCCGCGCCCCGAGATCCGCAGCCGCTCGGCGAGCCGCGTGAGCGGCGAGGGCTCGCGCGCGGCGACCTCCACCGGGTCGTAGTCCGGGTGGAACTGCTTGATGACCGCCGTGGGCCCGAGATCGCCCCGGCCGAGCGCCGCGTAGACCTGGTCGATGTCGCTGTAGCCCAGCGCCGCCGAGCCCTCGCCGAGCTCGCGGGGATGCTCCGGCAGCACGAGCTTCGCCTTCTTGAGCTCCCGCTCGAGCAGCTCCTTGCCGAGCTTGTGCGCCGACTCGAACTCCTCGCGGCGGATCCAGTGCCGGATGTGCTGGCGCGCGCGGGACGTCTTCACGAACGCCAGCCAGTCGCGGCTCGGCTTCTGGCGGGGATTCGCGATGATCTCGACCGCGTCGCCGTTCCTCAGCTCGCGGGAGAGCGGCGCGATGCGGCCGTTCACCTTCGCACCGCCGCAGTGCAGCCCCACCTCCGTGTGCACGCTGAAGGCGAAGTCGATCGGCGTGGAGCCCACGGGGAGCGCCTTCACGTCGCCCTTCGGCGTGAACACGAAGATCTCGCCCTGGAACAGGTCCATCCGGAGGAACTCCATGAACTCCTCCGGCTCGGCGGTGTCCTGCTGCCACTCGAGCACCTGGCGGAACCACGAGAGCGCCTCGTCGGTCTCGCTCTGCGGCTCGTCC
>CAZOYA010000040.1:0-21247 GCA_964583815.1 uncultured Gemmatimonadaceae bacterium
GCGTCAGGATCGCGACGAGGGAGAAGGAAGGGGCCGACCGCAGCGCCCGGAGCGCGATGCGGACGTCCTGGAGGAGGGACGAGAGGAACACGCACGGGCTCCGCGTAGGGGTGGACCGCGCACGTCCGGTGCGACGAGGCGGCGCGATGCTCCCTACGATGCCGCGAGCCGCGAGATTCGTTGCCTCCCCGGTTCCGTCAGTCCCGCCCGCCGAGACGCTTCGCGCGCTCCGCCCAGCTCTCGCCCTCCACGATCCACCGCGCGGGCGGCGCGCCCTTCAGGTGGTGGTCGAACCACTCGAGGATGCGCCGGTGATAGTCCCGCTGCTGCGCCTCGTCCGCGAGCCCGTGGTCGGCGCCCGGGTACACGAGGAGCACGACCTCCTTCCCGGCCCGGCGCGCGTAGTTGTAGAACTCCAGCCCCTGCCCGAAGTCGACGACGCCGTCCTCGTCGCCGTGCATGACGAGCACGGGCGTCTCGAGATCGGCGATGCCGTGTGCGGGCGAGCTCTCGAGGTGGCCCTCGAGATCCTCCCAGTACGGTGCGGCCATGCGCGCCTGGCCGGTCTCCCAGTGGCCGGTCTCGGGCAGTCCGCCGTTCCAGTGCACCGCGCCCATGAAGCTCAGGAAGTTCGTGATCGGCGCCCCGGCCACCGCCGCCGCGAAGCGGTCCGTGCGGGTGGGCAGGTAGGTCGCCTGGTAGCCGCCCCAGGAGTGACCGACGAGGCCGAGGCCCGCCGGGTCCACGTGGCCGGTGGCGATCGCCGCGTCGAGCGCGTGCTCGACGGCGTCCAGCGCCGAGGGACCGGGCCGCCCCGGCTCGTAGACGATGTCGGGCTGGAGCACGAAGTAGCCGCGCTGCGACCAGGTCTGGAGGTCGTAGTAGGTCCGCTCGCTCGGCACGTGGTAGCGGTGCAGGTCGTCCGAGAGGCGCTCGTACTGGTAGAGGATGAGCGGGTAGCGGCGGCCCTCCTCGAAGTCGGCCGGATAGGTGAGGATCGCCTGGAGCTCGAGGCCGGCGTCCGTGGTGTAGCGGAGGAGCTCGGTGCGGCCCCACGCGCGCTCCTCCTGGAGCGGGTTGGTGCGGGTGATCTGGCGGAGATCGCCGAGCGAGGCGCCGCCGACGAACACGTCCGGCGAGTCGTCCCAGCGCTCGATGCGGAGGGCGAGCCGGTCCGCCCGCTCGGCCCGCACGAGCCCCGACACGCGGGCGTCCTGGTAGACCGCGCGGTCGAGCCGGCCGTCCGCGTGACGCAGGGCGTAGCCGGACTCCTTCGTGCCTCGATCGAAGACCGAGAGCCAGAGCGGCGCGCCCGCCTCCACGGTGACCGGCTCGCCGAAGGCGCGGTCCGGATCGGGATCGACCACGCGGTAGCGCACCCCGACGGAAGGCGGGAGCACGGCCGCGGGCGCGCCGGTGCCGTTCGCCGCCCCGGAGGCACCGGGGGTGCCGTTCCCGGCCGCTCCGGCCATGGCGCCGCCCTCCTCCGGCGTGAGGCGCTCGAGCGCCCCGTCGGCGAGCGAGGCGGACCACACCCCGCCGCGGTCGTACAGGAGCGCGTGGGTCGGCGGGGCGGGCTCCGCTCCCTCGCGCACCCATCCCCCGACCCCCCAGGGCGGGCGCGGACCCGGGTAGTCGTAGTCGACGAGGGACTGCGTGAAGCTCCGCCCCGCGCCGAGCGGCACCGGCCGCAGCGTCGCGAGCGGGACGGCGGTCCAGTGCTCGTCGTGGTAGACGAGCACGTGCTCCGCGTCGGGGTGCGTCTCCACGCCGAACTCCGCCCGCTCCGCGAGGAGCGTCCGCTCGCCGGTGCGCACGTCGACACGGTACCAGTCGGCGGCGCCCGAGCCGAAGCGCCGCTCGACGTGGTAGGGATCGTAATCGGGGACCACGGCCCACCGCCCGCCCGCGACCAGCTCCGCCTCCTCGTCCAGCTCGTCGGCGAGCACGACGAGACGGTCGTCCTCGAGATGCCAGGCCGCGGCGAGGGTGCGGCGGGCGTCCCGGGCGGCGTTGTACTCCTGCGCGCGCAGGATGCGGTCGTCGTTCCAGTGCCAGACCTGCACGTCGGAGGGGGCGGACCGGTCCTCGGCGGTCCCGTTGCCGGCGTCGGCGCCCGCTCCGGCGGACCCGCCCGCGGTCCCGTCGCCGGGGTCCGCGTCCGCCGTGTCCGCGCGGGGCCAGGGGGCGAGCCCGAGGAAGACCGTGCGTCCGTCCCGGGCGAAGGAGACCTCTCCGCCCTCGCCCACGGTGAGCGTGTCCGGCACGTCCTCGCGCGCCCGGACGTCGAGGACGCGGGGAGGCTCCCCGGCCCAGACGTCCCCCCACAGGAGCAGCTCGTGCCCCTCGCCGTCGCGGGCGGGATCCTCGACGGAGCGGAGCGCGACCAGCGTCGCGGCTCCCTCCCGCCAGGTCGGCGCCCGGAATCGGGCCGACCCGCTCACGAGCGTGCGGATCCGGTCCGCCTCGGGGTCGAGCACGACCACGCCGTCGGTGCCGGCCGACGCGGTCCGGAGCGTGAGCGCGAGGGCGGGGCCCTCCTCCTGCCAGGCGAAGTCGTCGACGTTGCCGACCACCGTGCGGCGCGCGGTGCCCGGGCGCAGGACCACCAGGTCGCCGCCGACCGAGTCCGAGGGGGCCGGGCCGAGCGCCGCGAGCCAGGCGCCGTCGTCCCGGAAGGCGAAGGCGTCGACCTCGAAGAGGACGGTGTCCGCCCGCCGCTCGAGGTCCACGAGGCCGAGCCGGTCGGGGAACGTGTCGGCGTCCTCGTCCGCGTCCGTCCCCTTGCGGTAGGCCAGGAAGCGCCCGTCGGCGGAGAAGGCCGGGCCGGTCGCGTGCTCGAGCACGATCGGTTCGCCCGACCCATCGGCCGCCCGTACGCGGAGCTGCTCCGTGCCGTCCCCGAGCACGACGGCCGCCACGAGCCAGCGGCCCGTGGGATCCAGCTCGAAAGCGCCGAGCCGCTCCCAGCGGTCGTAGTCTTCCGGCGAGAGCGTCGGTGCGTCCTGCGCCGCCGCGGCCACGGGCCAGGCGAGCAGCAGGAGGGCGGTCGTCGCGGCGCGCGTCACGGGTCTCATCGGCATCTCCTCGGGTCTCCTCCCCTCGTCACCACCGGCGGAACGATGGCACGTTAGGGCGGGCGGGGGAGCGGGGGAAGGCGTGAACCGACCGCGTCCGCGACGGGGTACGTGTCCGGGATCACCCGCTCGCTCGAGGCATCACGGCATGGAACCGCAAGGACCGCAGATCGGACCGATGCTCGTCCTCCTCGGCCTCCTGGTCGTGGGGATCGGGCTGCTCGCGTGGAGCGGCGCGCTCGGATGGTTCGGGCGACTCCCCGGCGACATCCGCCTGGAGGGCGAGCGCACGCGCTTCTACGCGCCGATCACGTCGATGATCGTGATCTCCCTCGCGCTCTCGGCGCTCCTCTGGGTGGTCCGCCGGCTCTTCTGAGCGCGCTCGGCGCGCGACCGCTCAGGCGTGCACGCGCTGGCCGGGGAGGAGCGGCGGCACCGGGCAGTCGAGCCAGTCCGCGATGACCCGGAAGAGCTCCCCCTCCTCCACGGAGACGAGGCCGTCGGCCGCGATCGTGCGCGCGCAGGCCTCGAGCACCCGCCGCTTGAGGCGCCCGTCCAGGTGCGCCATCTCGTCGAGCGCGGCATCGAGCCCGGCCGGCCCGCACCGGGTGCGGTCGACCAGCTCCGCGTCGCCGAGCTCCTCGAGGGCGCGTGCCCCGGTCCGGAAGGCCGAGGCGGCCGCGCCGGGATCGGTGTTGCCCGCGTGCGCGAGCGCGCTGAGCAGGCAGACGACGGAGTCGCGCACGCCCTCCAGGCGGGTGTAGCGCCCCCGCCGTCGGCGCGCGCTGAAGTCCGGGTCGGCGTGCCGGAGCACGAGGCTCACCGCGACCCACTCGAACGGCTCGAGCGTGCCGTCCGCGTCCGCGAGCTTCTCCAGGGTGCGACGGAACGGACGGTACTCCGCCTCGGACATGTCGGA
This sequence comes from uncultured Gemmatimonadaceae bacterium, assembly GCA_964583815.1. GTDB lineage: Bacteria > Gemmatimonadota > Gemmatimonadetes > Longimicrobiales > Gaopeijiaceae > JAWLHJ01. The sequence continues at coordinate 3,997 of CAZOYA010000040.1, forward strand.
GAGCGTTCCGATCGCCATCTCGAGCAGGGGAAGCCGCGCCCGCGGATCGAGCTTCGCGAGCGGGCCCTCGAGCGCCTCCACGCGCGCGAGCGCTTCGGCTCCCTCGAGCTCGGCGAGGAGCATGCGCTGCCGCGCGCGGGTGTCGTCGTCCTCGGTATCGCCGTCCTCGGCGAGCAGGAGCGCGGCGACGAGCGCCCGCGCCCCCCGGGGGTCGTGCGCGGCGTCCCGGACGCGCGCGGGGAGCGCCTCGAGCAGCTCGCGCACCCAGGCGAGGTGCGTCGGCGTGGGTCGGCCGAGCTGGGCGAGGGCCTCGTCGAGGGAGACGACCCCGTCGGGGAGCGGCGCGCCCGCTCCGGGAGCGGCTCCACCCGGGCCCTCCGGTCCGGGACCGGCGGGGCGCACGGGTCCGCCCGGTCCGCGGGCTTCCGCGCGGCCCGGGAGCTCCGAGGCGCCCGGCGCCGCCCCGCCGCCCGCGAACCCCGAGGCGCCCGGAGCCTCCATCGCGCGTCCGGCCCCGGACGCGGTCCGCCGCCCCCCAATCGCCCCGCCGGCGGCCGCGGACTCGCGGAGGAGCGAGGGATCGATCCGCTCGATCCGCGCGCGCAGGGGCGGATGCGTGGCGAAGATCCCGCCGAAGGCGCTCCGGACCCCCTCGCCGAAGTACATGTGGCTGAGCTCGGAGGCGCGCGGGTGCTCGAGCCTCGAGCCGATCCCGCCGATCTTCGCGAGCGCGCCCCCGATGCCGCGCGGGTTGCGCGTGAACTGGACGGCGGAGGAGTCGGCCAGGTACTCCCGCTGCCGGGACACGGCGGCCTTGATGATGCTCCCGGCGAGGGTGCCGAGATAGCCGATCGCGAACAGCGCGACGCCGACCAGCGCGAGCTGGTTGCCGCCGTCCCGGCTACGGCGGCCGCCGCCGCTCCGCATGAGGATCCGTCCGACGATCCCGATCAGCAGGAGCCCGTGCAGAAGGCCGATCAGCTTGATGTTCAACCGCATGTCGCCGTTCAGGATGTGGCTGAACTCGTGCGCGATGACGCCCTGCAGCTCGTCCCGGTCGAGCTGCGCGATGGCGCCGCGGGTCACCCCGATGACCGCGTGGGTCGGCTCGTATCCGGCCGCGAAGGCGTTGATGCCGTCCTCGTGGTCCATCACGTAGACCGGCGGCACCGGGATCCCGGACGCGATCGCCATCTCCTCGACCACGTTCAGCAGCTTCCGCTCGTCGGCGTCGGTCGTCGACGGATCGACGCGGCGCCCTCCGAGGGAGCGGGCGACCTGCTCGCCTCCGCCCGCGAGCATCCGGGTCTTGTAGTACGAGCCCGAGGACACGACGACCACGACCCCGATCGCGACCCACAGGAAGATCTCGAAGTCGAGGAAGACGCTCCGGAAGGTCCAGGCAGCCGCGTCCGGACCGAGGCTAGGCGCCGAGAGCGACACCGCGAGCGAGATCACGGCGTGCACGGAGACGACGATTCCGAGCACGCCCGCGATCAGGAGCAGGACCAGGCGCCGGGTGTTCCGATGCGCCTGGTCCTGTTGCTCGAAGAAATCCATCGATCAGCCGGTGGGGCGCTCGAGGGTCAGTCGAACGAGACCCTCGGCGCCTCCCGCTCCGCCTCGACCTCGATCTCGAAGTGGACGGCTTCCTCGAAGCGGTACGCGTTCGCGATGATGTTCGCCGGCACGCGCTCCCGCGCCGTGTTGTAGCGCATGACCGCGTCGTTGTAGGCCTGCCGGGCGAACGCGACCCGGTTCTCCGTCGAGGCCAGCTCCTCCTGGAGCTGCTGCATGTTCTGGCTGGCCTTCAGGTCCGGGTAGGCCTCCTGGAGCGCGAAGAGCCGCCCCAGGGTGCCGGTGAGCGCGCCCTCGGCCGCCACGAGCTCGCGCATGGCCCGGGGGTCCGCGGGATCGGCGGCGGCCCGCGTCTCGGCCTGCTGCGCCTGGTTGCGCGCCGCGATCACGGCCTCGAGCGTCTCGCGCTCGTGCTTCATGTAGCCCTTCGCGGTCTCGACCAGGTTCGGGATCAGGTCGTAGCGCCGCTTGAGCTGCACGTCGATCTGGCTGAAGGCGTTGCGGACCCGGTTCCGCATCTCCACGAGCTTGTTGTACGTGCCGATCCCCCAGAAGATCGGCACCGCCACGAGAATCAGCAGGACGATCAGGACGACCCAGCCCATACGCTCCTCCGGTCGATGTGGCCCCATGCGCGTGCGCCGAAGCTAGCCGGCCACGCGGGTGGGGGCCACGGCGTTTCGCACCGGGAATACGAGGGCCGGTCCGATTTTCTTCGGTCCCGGCCCGCGTGGCGTGCAGGGGCGGCTACCGGGCGCGCCAACGCCGTGAAGGGAGTGGTTTCGCATTATATCTGCATGCATGCCCGCCCGGAAAGGCCCGCCCGGCGTGGCTCGGTCCGCTTCTTGCTCGAAGGCCCCTGAGGTCGAGCAGGGAGGCGTTATGCGCGAGGCCCGGGGAAACGCGGGCGCGCCCGAAGACTCCCGCGGAGCCTCGGGCGCCGGCCCGGATGATTCGCTCGACAGGCTCGAGCGTGCGACCCGCAGGACCACCGACGAGCGGGACGACCTGCTGGCGCAGAACCGACAGCTTCGGGCGCTGCTCGAAGCGATCGAGATCGAGCGCGGGCGACTGGCCGCGGTTTCGGAGTTCCTGGCGACGATGAGTCACGAGCTCCGGACGCCGCTCCTGGCCATGAACGGCCTCGTGGAGCTGCTCGAGACCGAGGTCGCCGGCGCGCTCAACGCCGAGCAGAAGAAGATGCTCGTGCGCATGCACACGGCCGGCGACCACCTGGTCGAGGTGATCGACCAGATCCTGGACTTCAGCCGGTTCGAAGGGGCGGAGCGGGGCGCGCTGATCGTGGAGGTCGACGCGGCGAGCCTCTGCGCCTCGGTGGCCGACATGCTGGCGGAAGGGGCGGTCGCGCGCGGACTCGCGCTCGAGCTGGAGATGCCCGACGTCCCTGTGGTGGTGCGCACGGACCCGTGCTGGCTCCGGCAGATCGTCACGAACCTGCTGGCGAACGCGATCCGCTACACGGACCGGGGCGGCGTGCGCCTCGAGCTCGAGGCGGGCACCCCCGCCGATCTCGTCGTGCGGGTCTGCGACACCGGGCCCGGAATCAACCGGGAGCACCTCGAGGAGATCTTCGAGCCGTTCGTCCAGCTCGCCTCGGAGAGGCACCGCCGCGGCGGTGCCGGGCTGGGCCTCCCGATCTGCCGCCGTCTCGCGCGCCGGCTCGGTGGGGACGTGCGCGTGGAGAGCGTGCCCGGCGCGGGGAGCACGTTCGAGCTGCGTCTGCCGCGAGGGCCGTCGTCATGAATCGCAATTCATCCGCAGGGGCGGCACGCCGGTTGCATGCCGGCCTTCACAGGCCGACGAGCCCCGAACAAGGAGCGATCCATGAGACCGCCGTCGATTCCGACCCTGCTGGCCGCAGCCCTGAGCCTCCTCGCGATCCCCGCGCTCGCGCAGGATGTACCGGAGGGCCCGACGGTCGTCCGGGCCTCGAACCCCGCGAACGGCACGATCGACCGCGCTCCGCCCGCGACGGTCCCGGGGCTGGACGCGGAGCTGCGGGCGCTCGCCGTGGGGGCGGACGCGGCGCGCCGCGCGGACGCGGAGGCCGATCGGGAGACGCTCCGGGCGCTTCTCGCCCGTCCGGACGTCCGGACGGGGATCGCGGGCCTCGGGCTCGATCGGGCGCGCCTCGACGCCCGGCTCGCCACCCTGTCGCCCGAGCGTCTGGCGGAGCTCGCGCGGCACGTGGAGTCGGCCCGGGCTCCGGGCACCGAGGCCGCGGACGGGGAGCTCGTGGGCGGCCAGTACGTGGTGATCTCCACCACGGCAATCATCATCGCGCTCCTCGTGCTGATCCTGATCGAGATGTGACCCCGCGCCTCCGCCGCCGCGCCCGGACCCGGAAGGGACCCGCCGCGCCCCGGCGGGCGGCGGGCCTCCTGCTCGCGCTCGTCCTCGCGCTCGGCCTCGTCTTCGGAGGCCCGGCGGAGCCGATCGCGGCGCAGGAGCACGCGGGAGGAGCGGAGGGCGCGGTCGCGCGCCTCGACGTTCCGTTCGTGGCGCAGGAGCCCCTGCTGTGCGGCGGGGCTTCGATCGCCATGGTGGCGCGGTACTGGGGCGAGCGGGGCGTCTGGGGCGAGGACTTCCGGGATCTCGTGCGGGAGGCCGCGGGCGGGATCCGGGCGGCGGACCTCGCCGCCGCGCTCGAGGAGCGGGGCTACCAGGTCGGGATCGTCCAGGACGATCCGGGTCAGGTCTTCGCGGCGCTCGAGGACGGGATCCCCCCGATCCTCCTTCTCGAATCGGGACTGACGAGCCTCCACTACGTCGTGCTGGTCGGGATGGAAGGGGACGGGGTGCGGGTCCACGATCCCGCCCTGGGCCCGGACCGGTGGCTCTCGCGCGAGGAGCTCACCGAGCGGTGGGCGGCCTCGAACGGCTGGGCGCTGCTCGCGGTTCCGCCCCGGACGGGAGGAGCCGCCGCGCCCCGGATCGGCGGCGCGACGTCGGAGCTGGCGCTCCGCGGGGTGGCGCGGCCCCGCGCGGCCGCGGCTCCCCCCGAGCTCGTCGCCGCCATGGTGCGGCTCAGGAGCGGAGACCCGGCCGGCGCCCGCGCTGCGGCCGCACCGATCGCGGCGCGCAGCGGAGGGTCCGTGGCCGCGACGGCGACCCGCCTGCTCGCCACCGCGTGGCTCCTCGAGGGCGACCGGATCCGCGCGCTCGAGGCGTGGAACGCCGTGGGCGAGCCGCTCGTCGACCTCGTCCGCCTCGAGGGGGGCGGCCCCACCCGCTATCCCGTGGCGGCGGAGCGCGTGCCGGTGCGGCACGGCGAGATGCTCACGCCGGAGGGCCTCCGCCTCGCGCGGCGGCGCGTGGAAGCGCTTCCGAGCGTCCAGAGCGCCGCGGTCGACTACGCGCCCGTCCCCGACGGCACGGTCGAGCTGATCGTCTCGATCCTCCCGCGGCAGGTCGTGCCCGGGTGGGCGTCGGTCCTCGTGCAGGGTACGCGCTGGCTCCTCGCGCAGCCGCTCGCGATGGAGGTGGGCCCGCTGTTCGGATCCGGGGATCGCTGGCGGCTCGTCGGGAGCCTGAACCGGGCGCAGCGCTACTTCGGCGGGTCTCTCTCCGCGCCCGCGCCCCCGCTCCCCGGGATCGCCACGGTGGGCATCGAGTGGAGGCGGGAGCGCTTCGCCGCCCCGCCCGACGCGTCCGACGACGCCGAGGCCGAGGTGGCCGAGGTGGACGAGGAGCGGATGCGTGGCTGGCTCCGGGTCGAGGAGTGGCTCCGCCCGGAGCTCCGACTCGGCGCGACGGCCGGGCTGGAGGAGTGGACGGTCGGCCCGCTCGACGAGGCGCGACTCGTGAGCGGCGGCCTGGGCGCGCTCTGGATCACGCCCGACGACCGTGCCTGGCTGCGCGCCGGCCTCGACGGATGGACCGGGTCGGGGCACGCGTTCGGGCGGGCGACCCTCGACGCCTTCGCGGTCCTGCCGCGCGGCGAGCACCGGGAGTGGCGGGTGCGGGCCGGGGCGGCCGTGGTCGGCGACGAGGCGCCGCGCACGCTCTGGCCGGGCGCGGGGAGCGGCCGGATCCGCGAGCCCCTGCTGCGGGCCCACGAGCTCGCGGACGGCGGACGGATCCGGGGCGGCGCGTTCGGCCGCCGCCTCCTCCACGGCGGCGTGGAGCACCGCCTGTTCACGGGGACGGGCGCGTTCCGCGGCGGGGCGCTGGCCTTCGTGGATGCGGCGCGCGCGGGCGCGCGCGGCTACGGCCTCGGCGCGCGGGGCTTCGTGGACGTGGGGGCCGGGCTGTTCGTCGAGCTGGGCACGTGGGGCGGGGAGCTCACCCTCGGCCACGGCTCGGAGGGATGGCACCTGTCGGCCCGGATCGGGAGCGTCGAGCCGCCTCGGTGAGGCGCGCGGCCCCGTCGTCGATCGATGGGGCACGCGGACACGGCCCTCCTCGGCGGAGACTCGCGAAGGGCGGAGGCCTCCACTACCGTCAGGCTCGGATCGGCGCGCGGAGCGGGCAGCTCCACCGACGGGTGGGGGGCGCCCGCGTCTCGCGCCGCGTGCCACGCTCGTTCCTGGAGCGGCGCCGGGCCGGAGGGCTCGCGCGCCTCGCCTCCCGGCAGGAGCTGCCGATGATCCTCCGCGCGCTGGCGCTCGTCACGATCGCCTCGCTCCTCGCTCCGGCGGCCCCCGCGCTCGCGCAGGGTGCCCCGGCGCTCGGGGTGCGTGTGGGCGGGAGCGCCGCGCGGTTCGCGGGCGAGGGGATGAGCGCCGTGGACGGCTACCGCGTCGGCGCCACCTTCGGGGTGGTGGCGGTCGTTCCGCTCGACGAGCGCCTCGCGCTCCAGAGCGAGGTGACGTGGATCCCGAAGGGCGGCTCCGGAACGGTCGACCGCTACGGGGATTCGCAGCCCGTGCGGCTCGCGATCGACTACCTGCAGCTCCCGGTGCTCGCGCGGTGGCGTCTGCCGGACGCCCTCGGCGTCCGGCCGTTCCTCTTCACCGGTCCCGCGGTCTCGCTCGAGATGCGCTGCCGCGTGCGGACGCCGCCGGACAGCCTGGCGCTCACCCTCGGCTGCGAAGCGCCCGACGGGGCCCGGGCGCCGCGCCGACGCGTGGACTGGAGCTGGCTCGTGGGCGCGTCGCTGCACGTGCGGACCGGGGCCGGGACGCTCTTCCTGGACGCCCGCGCCGACCTGGGCCTCGTCGGGCTCCACGTAGCCTGGGAGGCGGTCGACATGCGGAACCGCGCCTTCGCGCTGTCCGTGGGCATGCTCCTGCCGGGCGGAGTGGGACCGTAGACGGGCCCCTGGAGGGGGGCGCCGGGGCACCCTTCTTGCGACCCCGGGACCGCCGGAACCACCGGCGCGCACGGAGGCCCGGCATGGCCACGAAGAAGCGGACGACGAAGCGGGAGCGGGCGGAGCCGCCCCGTGGGGAGCTCGAGACCTACCGCAGCAAGCGCGACTTCGCGCGCACCCCGGAGCCGGGCGGCCGGAAGGGGCGCGGCCGTGCGGGATCGTCGGGCGACCTCGCCTTCGTCGTGCAGAAGCACGCCGCGCGGCGGCTCCACTACGACTTCCGTCTCGAGTGGGACGGGGTGCTCCTGAGCTGGGCCGTGCCGAAGGGACCCGTCCCCGATCCCTCGGTGAAGCGCCTCGCGATGCGCACGGAGGATCACCCGCTCGAGTACGGCGACTTCGAGGGCGTGATCCCGGAGGGTCAGTACGGGGGCGGCACCGTGATGCTCTGGGACCGCGGCGTCTGGCAGCCCGAGGGATCGGTGGATCGCGGGCTCCGCGACGGGAAGCTCGATTTCACGCTCGAGGGCGAGAAGCTCCGCGGCCGCTGGACGCTCGTGCGCACCGGGGAGGAGCGGGGGAAGGAGGCCTGGCTCCTCATCAAGCGCACCGACGACGAGGCGCGGCGCGGGAGCGACGAGGCACTGCTCGAGGAACGGCCGCTCAGCGTCGCCTCCGGCCGCTCGATGGACGAGATCGCGACGGACCGGCTGCGCGTCTGGAGCTCGGACGAGCCGGACGGCGGCCCCGAGGCCGGCCGCGGCGGCGCCGCGGGGGCGGGCGCGCACGACGCGGACCGCATTCCGGGTGCCCGGCCCGCCTCGCTCCCCCGCACCTTCCGTCCCCAGCTCGCCACGCTCGTCGACGAGGCGCCGGCAGGCGACGAGTGGATCCACGAGATCAAGTTCGACGGCTACCGCCTGCTCTGCCGGATCGACGGGAGCGGCGACGTGCGGCTGCTCACGCGCACCGGGAACGACTGGACCGGGCGCTTCCCGCGGCTCGCGCGCGCGGCCGCGGAGCTCCCGGTGCGGGAGGCGATCCTCGACGGCGAGGCGGTCGTGCTGGACCGGCAGGGCCGGAGCGACTTCCAGGCGCTCCAGCAGGCCCTCGGTGCGGCCGGCGAGGCCGAGACCTTCTTCTACGCGTTCGATCTCCCGCACCTCGACGGGCAGGATCTCACGGGGGTGCCGCTGCACGAGCGGAAGGCCGCGCTCGCGGCGCTGCTGGAGCAGGCCCCGGCGCCGATCCGCTACTCCGAGCACGTCGCGGTGCCCGGGCCGCGATTCCGCGCGGAGGCGTGCCGGCTCGGCCTCGAAGGCGTGGTGAGCAAGCGGTCGGACGCGGCCTACACGCAGGGACGGACGAGGACGTGGCTCAAGTCGAAGTGCGTGAAGCGGCAGGAATTCGTGGTGGTCGGGTGGACCGAGCCGCAGGGTAGGCGCTCGGGGATCGGATCACTCGTCCTCGGCGTGCACGACGACGGACGGCTCGTCTACGCGGGACGGGTCGGCACCGGGTTCGACGCCGCCACCGCAGAGGCGCTGCGCGCGCGGCTCGAGCCGCTCGGTCGGAAGTCGCCGCCGGTGGAGGGCGCGCCTCCGAGCGCGCGCGGACGCCGCATCCACTGGGTGCGTCCCGAGCTCGTGGCCGAGGTGGCGTTCACCGAGTGGACCGCCGACGGCGCGGTCCGCCATCCGTCCTTCCAGGGCCTGCGGGAGGACCGGGACCCGGCGGACGTGGTGCGCGAGCGCGAGGAGCCGCTGGGCACGGAGAAGGCCGAAGCGGCGCAGGAGGGCGGGGCGCGAGCGCCGCGCCGGGCCCACCAAGCTGCTTCCCCGCGCCGGGCCGACCGGGCTGCTTCCCCCCGCCGGCGGGGCGGCCCCACCGAGGTGGCCGGCGTCCGCCTGACGAACCCGGACCGGGTGCTGTATCCGGACGAGGAGATCACCAAGGAGGAGCTCGCGCGCTACTGGCTGGCCGTGGCGCCGCACGCGCTTCCGTACCTCGCCCGTCGGCCGCTCACGCTCGTCCGGTGCCCGGAGGGGATCGCCCGGCCGTGCTTCTACCAGAAGCACGCGATGGAGGGCGTGCCCGACGCGGTGCGACGCGTGGTCGTGCCGGAGAAGAGCGGCGAGGACAAGCCCGAGCCCTACCTGATGGTCGAGGACGCCGCCGGTCTCGTCGGCCTCGCGCAGGTCGGGATTCTCGAGGTGCACGTGTGGAACGCGCGCGCGGACCGCCTCGACCGTCCGGATCAGATCGTCATGGACGTGGACCCCGGCCCCGACGTGCCTTGGAAGGACGTCGTGCTCGCCGCGACCGCGATCCGCGACCTGCTCTCGGAGATGGGACTCCGGAGCTGGCCACGCACCACGGGTGGGAAGGGACTGCACGTCGTTGTCCCGCTCGAGCGACGGGGCGGGTGGGCGGAGGTGAAGGGCTTCGCTCGGGCGATCGCCCGGCTGATGGTCTCCGCGGCGCCCGACCGCTTCGTCGCGAAGGCCGCCAAGGACGTGCGCGAGGGGAAGGTCTACGTCGACTACCTGCGGAACGGCCGCAACGCGACCGCGATCGGCAACTTCTCGCCGCGGGCGAGAGCGGGGGCGCCCGTGGCGGTGCCGCTCACCTGGGAGGAGACGGAGGCGTCGAAGGCCCCACCCCGTCGTTCGCTGCGCGAGGTGCTGGAGATGGACCCGGCGGCCCTCGATCCCTGGACGGGATTCTTCGAGACCGGACAGTCCATCACCGACGAGATGCGGGCCATGCTCGGGATGTAGGAGCGGCACGGGGCCGGGCGGGGGGCACGCAGTCTACGCGCTCCACCTGCGCGCTCGGCCTACGCGCTCCTCCGCGCCGCCCGTACCGCCGCGAGCAGCTCCTCCCGGCTCATCTGGCTCCGGCCGGGGACGTCCAGCGCCCGGGCCCGCTCGTAGAGCTCCGCCTTCGTGAGCTCCTCGAGCTCGTCCGCGCCGCCGCGCGTGCCGCGGCGACCCGCGCGGGCGGGCGGCTTGCGGCCCGGCTTCTTCCCGGACGCGCCCTCGCCCGCCTCCTCTCCCTCGCTCGCCCGCTCGAGGCTGCGGCGGAGCACCGCCATGAGGTCGATGATGTCGCCGCGGCCCACCTCGTCCTCGTCCTCCTCCGAGGCGGCCGCGGCGACCTCCTTCACGCCCTCGCCCTTCTTCCGCTTCCGCTCGACGAGCGCCTCGATCTCGCGTGTGCGGCGGTCCTCGAGCTCGTCCGGTTCGAGGGCGTCGGCGGCCGCGCTCTTCATGACACGCGCCAGGGCGCGGACCCGCTCCTTCGCCGGCTTCGGCATCTCCGGGAGCCCGATGTCCTCGACCGAGCGCACCTCGTCGTGGAAGCGCATCGTCTCCGCGCGCAGGATCCCGTGCTCGGCCACGATCGCCACGAGATACTCCTTGCTCCGCATCACGAACGTCGCGACGCCCGCGCGGCCCGTCTTCTCCATCGTGTGCGCGAGGAGCCGGTAGGCTTTCGCAGATCCCTCGGCGGGCGTGAGGATGTACGCCCGTTCGAAGAACACGGGGTCGAGCTGCTCGAGCGGCACGAAGCGTCGCAGATCGATCTCGCGGCTCTTCTTCGGCTCGAGCTCCTCGAGCTCCTCGTCGCTGACCACCACGAACCGGTCCTCTCCGATCGGATAGCCGCGCACGAGCTCGTCGCGGCCGACCTCGCGGTCCTCCTTCGGACAGATGTAGCGGCGCGAGAGCGGCGTGCCGTCCTCGTCCACCATGCGGAGGGACACCCCCGCGCTCCGGTTGCCGGCGTGGAGCTGCACGGGCACGCTGACGAGGCCGAAGGTGAGCGTGCCGGACCAGAAGGGGCGGGGGCCCCCGCCGCGGCCGCCTTCGCCCCGGCCGTTACCGGAGGCGCCCTCCGACCCGCCCCGCTTCCCGCGGCCGTCCTTGCTCCGTCCCTTCCGCTCAGGCACGCTTCCGCTCCCGCTCCCGTCCGCCTCCCGCGGCCGCGAGGCTCGCGGCGAGCGCCTCCTCGAGCGAGCCCTCCTCGCGCCTCGGCCGGTACTCCTCGATCGAGACCGTGCGGCCCTCGGCCTTCGCCTCCACGAGCTCGAGCACGCGGTTGCGGTACGTGTCCTCCCAGGTCTCCGGCTCGAAGGGCCCCTCGAGCATCTCCACGAGGCGCTCGGCCATCTCGATCTCGCGCGGCTCCAGCTCCCGACCCTGCGGGGCCTCGAGCGCGGACACCGGCACGACCTCCTCCGCGCTCCGGAGCGTGACGAGCATCGGCCCCCCGTCGTGCAGGCGGAGCGCCCCGTGATAGCGCTGCTTGCGCATGGTCCAGCGGACGATCCCCTCGAGCCCGGTCTCCTCGAGCGCCGCGGCGAGCGCCGCCCACGCCTCGAGCGCGGGCCCCCCACCGTCCGGGCCGAGGTAGTAGGGCCGGTCGTACCACGGTTGCAGGTACTCGTCCGGCTCGACGAAGCGGAGCACCTCGATCTCGCGGGACGGCTCCGGCTCGATCTCGGCGAGGTCCTCCTCGTCCAGGAGCACGATGTGGCCGTCGCCCGTCTCGTATCCGCGCAGCGTCGAGGCGTGCTCGACCCGCTCGTTCGTCTCCGGGTTCACCATGACCTGGCGGACCGGGACGCCGTCCTTCTCGTGGAGGAGCCGGAAATGCACGCCCCGGTCCTGGACGGCGGAGTAGAGCTTGAGCGGGATCTCCTCGTCGCCGAGCACGAGGCGGCCCTTCCAGATCGCCCGCGCCGCCACGCTCAGGCCTCCGGCGGTCCGACGTCTCCGTGACGCCGCTCGCGCGGCCGCTCCGGGGGGCGCAGCGCATGCGCGCCTGCGTCGAGGAATGCGCCGCGCCCTGCTCGGGCGTCCCGGGGCGCCGGGATCTCGAGCACGCCTTCCGCCTCGGCGCACGCCGAGCAGAGGAAGGCCGCTTCACCCGCCCGCGTGACGGTCACGTAGCAGTGCCAGCAACCGGCGACGCCGCACGCGACGCAGCGCACCTCGACCTCGAGCACGTCGCCGCGCAGGCACACCGGACAGGCATCGGGCCCCAGTCGTTTCCGCGCACGTCGCTCGACGCGCGGCGTCTCCGGCGCGTCGGAACCCGGGGGGCCGGCCGGGAAGCGGGACGCGCGGCGTGGTCCACGTGTGTTCATCATGGACCGCCACCCATGCACATCCCGTGCCTCGGGCGCTCAGGGCTCGAGCGGGGTCACCGGCTCCGTCACGCGCATCCCCATCTCCTCGTCGGCCACGTTCTCGTCGTAGTCGATGTAGAGCTCGAGCGGAACGCCGCTCGCGGGATCGTACGTCACGTCGATCGCGTACGCGTCACGATCCACGGCTTCCTCGAGGAGACCGAAGAGGCCGTCGACCGTCGGAAAGAGCTCGGCGAGCTCGTCCCGCGACAGGTGCGGCGCGCCGTCCTCGGGCTCCAGGACCTCGATGGACACGAGCGCGCCGTCGCGCACGGTGACCCGGGCCGGCCCCCGGAAGGCGCAGAAGCACAGGAGCTCGACGGCGTACGAGTAGCTGGGCGGTCCGGTCCGCTCCCAGACCGCCCGGTGCCGCTGGATCTCCCCAGGCTCCGGACCCGCCATCGAGCAGGCCGAGCCCGCGAGCCCGGCCAGGACCAGGACCAGGACCTGCCACCTGCGCGCCATCCCTCGGTGCCTCCGATCGGAGCGTCGAACGACCCTGCCCGAAGGACGATCGATCCCGTCGGATGCGACGCGGCGGCGGAGCACCCGAGGCGCTCAGCCCCGCGAGACTCCGTACGGCGCGCCGTCCCGGAGCGTCACCCAGGGCGCGAGGTGGCCGGGGCCCGTGCGGCGGTTCCCCGTGGAGTCCACGAACGTGTGCTCCTGCTCGACCCACTGGAACACGGCCACGTCGGCCGGCGCGCCGACCGCGAGCGAGCCCACGGACACGCCGAAGTCGAAGACCCGCGCCGGCGTCGAGGTCGAAGCCTCCACCACCTGCTCGAGGCTCATGCCGAGGGCCATCAGCTTGGACATCGTCGTCGGCAGATCGAAGACCGGGCCGGTGACGTTGCCGTCGTGCACGTCGCTCGAGACCATCTGCGGGAGCACGCCCTGGTCGAGGATCCGCTCGGCCACGTCGAAGTCGAGGTTGCCCATGCCGTGACCGATGTCGAGGAGGACCCCGCGCTCGACCGCCTCCAGGACCGCGGGATACACGCGTCCGTTCGCGTCCAGGATGCTCCCCGAGCGGCGGAAGGCGTGCGTGAGCACGTCGCCCGGCCGGAGGAAGGAGACGATCTCGGGAAGCGGCGAGGTCTGCCCGCCGATGTGCACCGTGATCGGCACGCCGGCCCGGTCCGCGGCCTCGCGCGTGCGGCGCATCACCTCCACGTCCGCGTCGCCCTCGATGCCCGCGAGCATCCGCACCTTGATCCCGACGGCCACGTCGGGGTTCCGCTCGATCGTGCGCACGACCGCGTCCACGTCCACCCAGTCCAGGCTCGAGAGCTCGTTCCCGGTGGTCATGCCGACGCGCGACACGTTCACGAGCGCGTAGACCCGCGTCCGCGCCGGGCGGGCCACGTGGTCGCGGAAGGCGGGGAAGCTGACCGCGCCCATCGATCCCGCGTCCACGACGGTGGTGACGCCGCGCGCGATCCCGACCAGGTCCGGATCGATGCCGAGCGTGGGCACGCCCGGATAGACGTGCGCGTGCGCGTCGATGAGCCCGGGCGTGACGATCATGCCGGTGGCGTCGATCACCCGGCGCGCCTCGCTCTCCGCGATCGACGGCGCCACCTCCGAGACCACGCCGCCCGTGATCGCGACGTCTCCCGGACCCGACCATCCGAGCCCCGGGTCGATGAGCGTGCCGCCGCGGACGAGCGTGTCGTGGACGCGGCGGGAGCGCCCGGCGCCCGGGGCCGCGGCGGGCGGCCCGACGAGGGCGCCGGCGTGGACCGGCCCGAGCGCGACCCCCGCCATCGCCGCCAGGAAGGCTCTTCGTGTGGTCACGGCATTCTCCTCCCGGGTTGTGCCGTGCCCTCTAGGGCCACGGCAGGTACATCTCGATGACGCCGGTCCGCAGGGGCGGAATCTCGCCCAGCGACAGGTAACGCTCGATTTCGAGCCGCGCGCGCTCCCGCTGCGCCTGCCCCTCGGCATCCTGGCCGGGCTCGGAGGCGAGCCGCTCGGCGAGGGCCGCCAGGTGGTCCACCGCCGCGTTCTTCACCTCGGCCGTGACCTGCTCGTCGGCCACGAGGCCGAACAGGCCGTCGAGCACGGCGCGCTCCGTGCCGCGCAGATAGGCCCGCTGCGTATGCGCCTGCGGCCGCGGCGCGCCCCACGTTCCCTCGATCAGCCGGCCGAACAGCTCGTCGAGCGAGAGCTGTCCCGGATCGGCCGCGTGGAATGCGGCCACCCGCGCCACGCGCTCCCGGTGGAGGATGTTGTCCACGACCTCCTGCGCGAAGCTGCGCGCCATCGCCTGGGGATCGAGCGCCGGGCCCGCCGGCGTGGGGATCCACGGCTCGAGCTCGTCGTAGCCCTCGGGGATCGGGGGGATCAGGTCGACGATCCGCTGCGGCACGGCGATCTCCTGGACGGAGAGGACGGCGAGGAGCCGATCGAGCGCGCGCCGCTGCTCCGCGGCCGAGATCACCTCGCGGGGCGTCTGCCCGTCGCCGCGCATCGCGTGCGTGAACCACATGCCGCCGATGTACTTCACGACCGACTCGACCTGGTAGCGGTGGTGCAGGTAGACGTGCGCGAGCCGGGCGTTGAGCCATGCCATCGGCTCGCCGGGGCGGATCGCCCCCTCGTCGAAGTGCTCGAGGAGGAGGCGGCGCACGGCCAGGCTCCGCTCGAGCGCCTCGAACGGCTCGTCGCCCTCCCACCACATGTGCGAGTCCGGCTGGGAGCCGGCGAGGTCGCGCGCGTAGCTCCCGGTGATGAAGCGGTGCCCGCGGTCGAGCGCTTCCTGCACGATCGCCTGGAGCCCCGCCCGCTCGGCCTCGGGGTTCGGGTACCAAGTGTACGCGTAGCGGACCGCGAGCGAGTCGCCGTAGCCGATGCCCGGCCGGTACGCCTCGGAGATGTCGAGCCGGCCCTGTCCGTCGAGCTGGATCAGCGGGAACGGGTAGTCCATGACGGAGGACCGGCCCTGCGCAGCCGCGCTGTGATTGTGCGGCAGCCCGAGGCCGTGGCCGAGCTCGTGCGCCACGTGCTGCCGGCGCCGGGCCATCGAGAACTCCTCGGCGGTGAGCTGCGGCTCCACGCCCGTCGCCTCGAAGGCCGGGAGCAGCCCCATGTAGATGTTGTGGTCGACGAGCGAGCGGTAGGAGTCCATCTGCGTGAGGGCCTGGATCATCTCGCCCGTGCGCGGGTCCCGGAAGCTGTTGCCCGTGGAGGGACCGGTGCTCGTGCGGTGCACGAACTGGATGACCGAGTAGCGTGCGTCCATCTGGTGCACGCCGTCGGGCAGGTCGCGCACCTGGAACGCATTGCGGAAGCCGGCCGCCTCGAAGGCGCTGTTCCACCACATCGCGCCCTCCCGGAACGCGGCCCGGTACGGCTCGGGAATCCCCGGGTCGAGGTGCAGGACGATCGGCGTCACGGGCTCCACGAGCTCGCCCCTCAGATAGGCCGCCGTGTCACGGGGCACGAGCCGCCAGCGCGCCACCGAGCGCAACCGGTACTCGCCGTCGAAGGGCTGCGAGTAGTCCTCGACGGTGGCCGCCGAGTTGCCGGTGCGGGGATCGTAGCGGCGGTTCGGGAACGGCTCCGGGAGCGGCACGAAGGAGTGGTGCTGCTGGAGCGTCACGCTGCGCCCGTCCGGGGCGTGCTGCCGGAGGATCGCGCCCGGGCTCTGGGAGGTGTAGGTGAGCGCCGCACGGACCTCGGTGTTGCGCGGGAAGGCGCCGGTGTGCTCGGCCACGATGAAGCTGCGGTCCCGGTCGAGCGAGAGGCTGCCCATGTTCGCCCGCGCCGCCGAGCCGATCACGTCCCACACGTCGCTCAGGAGGAACTCCGTGGCGTCGACGACGAGCGTCGATCCCTCCGTCGACACGATCGGGAACGCCGCCAGGATCGAGGGCGCGAACGACTCCGCCACGGCCTGCGCCTCGCCCGGATCGCCGGAGCTCGCGACGCGCTCGTTCCGCTGGACCAGGAGCACGCGCGGTCCCCGGCGCTCGAAGTGGACGACCCGCACGCCGCCCCCGTTGGCCCGGTCCATCGTGGCGCCCTGGGCGTTGCCGAGCCCCGCGGCGAGGCTGTTCATGTAGAGGAAGTCCTCGTCCAGCCGCCGGATCTCCAGGTGGATCGATCCCGTCTCGGGGTCGAGCCGGAGGGGGAGGAAGGCCTCCTGCGCCGCGAGCGCACGGGGCCCGCCCGCGGCCGCGACCGCGGCGAGGGCGAGCGCCAGGACCAGGAGCCGGATCACCCCCCGCACCGGGGTGCCGGGGTGCCGGGGCTCGGAGTGCGAGGGCATCGGGACTCCTCCTTCACAGCGGATCGTGGGCCGCACGGGCCGGACGAGGAGGCAACGTACGGGTGTGCTCGGCGCGCTGGCAAAGCGCGCGGGCCGGTGCGGGGCCGAGACGCCGCGCGGCTTCGGCGCACCCCTTTTCGCCCACCCCTCCACGCGACGAGGTTTCGAAGAACCGTCCCCCGCACCCGGAGCGCCGCCATGAGCGACACCGCGATCGCCCTTCCCGAGTTCGACCAGGAGATGGCCACCACGCGACGCCTGCTCGAGAGGGTACCGGGGGAGAAGGGGACCTGGAAGCCGCACGAGAAGTCCTTCGCCCTCGGCCACCTCGCCCAGCTCGTCGCGTGGATGCCGGGCTGGATCGGGCAGACGCTCCGCGACACGTCCATCGACCTGCTCGCCGGGGAGGGGTACAGCTTCCAGCCGACGGAGAAGCTCCTCGCGGACTTCGACCGGAACGTCGCGGAGGCCCGCGAGGCCCTGGAGACGGTGCGGGGCGACGAGCTGCAGGTGCCGTGGTCGCTGCGCCGCGGGGACGAGGTGATCTTCACGCTGCCCCGGGGCGTGGTCGTCCGGCAGCATCTCAACCACCTCGTCCACCATCGCGGGCAGCTCACGGTGTACCTGCGGCTCCTGGACGTCCCGATTCCCTCGATCTACGGGCCGACCGCGGACGAGCGGTGGTGAGTCCGGCGGGCCGGGGCGCACGATCGCGGCGCGACCGCCCGCCGGGAGCCGATCGGACGGCCGGCGCCTAGGACCCGGAGTTCGTCGGGAGCACGAGCCGGAAGCAGCTTCCCTGGCCGGCCTCGCTCTCGAGCGTGAGGTCGCCGCCCATCAGCCGCGCCAGCCGGCGGCTGATGGAGAGCCCGAGCCCGGTGCCCTTGCGGATCTGGGTGCCGCTTCCCTGGACGAAGGGCTCGAA
>CAZOYA010000041.1:0-21192 GCA_964583815.1 uncultured Gemmatimonadaceae bacterium
CCCCCCGAAACGCGACCGCCCGGCCGGCGCGCCCCGACGCGCCACCAGCGGGGGGCGCGGCGGCCGGGGGGCGCCGGCTGCGGCGGAAGGACCCCACGAAAGGATCCCGGGAAAGGATCCTAGGAGTGGCTCCAGTACGCCCAGGCCACGTTCTTGCCCGGCAACCCCGGGGCCGCCACCGGGAACGAGGTCCCGTAGTAGTGGTTCAGGACGGCGGCCTGCCACACGTCGTCGCCCTCGGCGGGGTAGCCGTTCACGTCGTGGAGCCATCGCGCCGCGCGGAGCAGGGCACGGTCCTCCCACTCGAAGGCGTCGTATCCTTCGCGCTGGAGCATGACGGCCTGGGCCAGAAGGCCCTGGAGCGCCTCCCAGACGTAGTTCTCCCTGGGGGGACGCTTGGTGAACTTGCCGCCCCGGCGCTGATCGTCCGGAAGGACCCCGTCGAGCGAGAGCCCGTCGCGCGTGCACCCGGCCGGGTTGATCCCCACGGGCTTCTTCGGGTCGCACTGCCAGGAGAGGTCGTCGCCGTAGGTGAAGCCGGCGTAGGCGGAGCGATCGCCGATGTAGCCGCGGAACACCTTCGCCGCCCGCTCGAGGTCCTCTCGGTCGCCGAGATAGATCGCCACCGCGATGCGCGAAGCGCCGCAGTGCGCGCCCCAGTTGTTGGGGCGCCGCTCGTGGCAGTCGATGAGGCTCTTCGGCCCGCTGCTCGTCCGCGTGCGACGGAGCCAGTCCAGCGCCTCGCGGAACCGCTCGTCGAGGGACTCGTCGGCCTCCTGCAGGTCGACCAGGTCGGCGGCCATCACGTACGCGCCGAGCTCGCGTCCGAGCGCGAGCGCGCGACCCTCGTACTTCTTCAGATCGGCGATCTGCTCGAGCGCCTCGAGAACGTCGTCGCGGTAGCCGGACTTCCCGGTCCGCACGAAGACCATCGCCTTCGCGAGGACGCAGACGTTCGTCATGTCCTCCTGGTCGCTCAGGTCCACCCGCCCGCAGTCGCCCGTCGCGGCGTCCAGCACGCTCTGCCACCCGGCGCCGCTCGCGGGACGCTCGAGGAGCTCGGCGGGGCTGATCCAGATGCCGGTGCTCCGCGGGGCCGGCGCCTCGGCCGCGGGCGCGGGTGCCTCCGTCTCGACCGCAACCAGGTTGGAGAAGGCGGCCCCGGCGGGCTCCTTCAGCTCCGCGCGGTAGGCCCGGAGCTGGAACTCGTAGCGATGACCGGGCTCGAGGTCCTCGATGCTGCAGGTCTGCTCCTCGCCCACCTGCCGGCCCTCGACCTCGCAGACGGTCTCTCCCTCGGTCCAGGCGAGACGGGGCGAGGCGTAGCGCACGGTGTAGGCGGCCGGAGCCCCCGTGCCGTCGTCGACCTCGGTCCAGCGCACGACCACCCCGGAGTCCGAGACCTGCTCGGCCCGCAGCTCCGGCGTCGGCAC
Source organism: uncultured Gemmatimonadaceae bacterium (assembly GCA_964583815.1). Taxonomy (GTDB): domain Bacteria; phylum Gemmatimonadota; class Gemmatimonadetes; order Longimicrobiales; family Gaopeijiaceae; genus JAWLHJ01. The sequence goes on from CAZOYA010000041.1 coordinate 1,434, forward strand.
GCGTCCCGCGGTCTGGAGCGATCCCGGAGCGCCGTGCTCGGCGAGGGGATCGAGCGGGCTCTCGGAGCAGGCGGCACCCGCGGCGGCGAGCGCCAGGGCGGTGAAGAGCCTTCCAGCCCGGCCGCGGAGGACTGGAAGAGTGCGGCGGATCGGAACCGTGGTCATCGGGGCATCCTCTTTCGCTCTGTTTGCCGGGCCCGCCCGCGAGAAGCGGGAAGGGCGAGCTCCGGCGCCGGCACGGGGATCGGGTCACGGCGCGCAGCGCCCGCCCGATCCATCTCCGAAGCCGTCGCCTCCGTGAGGCGACGCACGGCCGCGTCGGACCCGCCCCCGGAGGTGTGCAGGGGCCGCGATCGTCGGGCGTCCGTGATGGGGTTCGGTCGCTGGCGACCCGGCCGGCATGGCAGTCCTCGTGGATCCGGACCGCGTTAGCCCCGTGACTCTGCGTCACCGCCTTTCGGCGGTTCTGCTCTGAGCAGCGAGAACGGGTGGATCCGGCCCAGGGACGGTGGGAGGCGCCCACGTTGGCCGATCCGCACGCAAGGAAATTCCCGCTGCGGCAAGGCGTCAACCGTCGCGCACACGCAGCGGCAGGAGGGTGCCGAATTGTCCTATGGTGGGGTCATGTCCCCACGAGAGGACGTGCGAGGCGGGGCTGCGCACGAAACGGCGATGTTCGAGCGCAACGATCGCGGCAGCGGTGCAACATGTCGCGCGCGCGGAGCGGAGGAAGTCCCGAAACCGCCTGGAAAGAGCGGGCGACGCCGCTGCCAGCGTTGGCGGCGCCGGCGATCAGCCGAAGCGGCGGATGCGCTCCAGCAGGCGGCGAGCGCCCTCGTGGACGTCGAACTCCTCGAGCACCTTCCGGCGGGCCGCCGCTCCCATGCGGCGGCGCAGCTCCGGGTCCCGGGCGAGCACCTCGAGGCGCTGGGCGAGGCTCCAGGGATCGCCGGGGGGCACGAGGAAGCCCGTCTCTCCGTGGTCGACGAGCTCCGGGATGCCGCTGAGGCCGCTGGCCACCACCGGCAGGCCGCTCATCATGGCCTCCATCAGGGCGACGGGAATGCCCTCCCGCTTCCCGGAGCGGGTCGGGTAGCTGGCGAGCACCGCCACGTCGGCCGCGTCGAGGATCTCCTTCACACGCTCTCGCGGGACGGGTCCGTGCACGTGCACGCGACCGTCGAGCCCGAGCTCGTCCACGAGCGCTTCGATCTCCGCGCGGAGGGGGCCGTCGCCGGCGAGGTCGAGTCGCACGTCCACGCCGCGGTCGACGAGCAGGCGGCAGGCGTGCACCAGGAAGCGGTGGCCCTTCACCTCCTCGAACCTGGCCACACAGGCCACGCGCAGGGATCCTTCCGCGCCGTCGGCACGGACCGGCGCGGATCCCGCGACGGACGCGAACGTCGAAGGGTCGGTCCCGCAGTGGATGATCGCGACCTTCTCGCGCTGGTCTTCTCCGCTCTCCGCGACGATCAGCTCACGATTGTACTGCGAGACGGCGACGACGAACGCGGCGGACCGGACCTTGTCGGCGAGCATGCGGCGCTCCACGTGCAGATCGGAGCCGTGCGCCGTGAAGCTGTAGGGGATTCCGCTGAAGCGGTGCACGACGAGCGCCGCCAGCGCCGGATGGTTCGCGAAGTGCGCGTGCACGTGCGTGACGCCGAGCCGCCGCATGCGCTCGGCGAACGCCACGCACTTGGGAAACAGGCCGAGCGCGCCGAGGAAGAAGTTGAGGCTCCCCCACGTGCCGGACAGCATCTCCCACCACGTCCGCAGGTAGTGCCCGGGATCCGCGAAGAGGCGGCGGAGGTTCGCCCGCACGATCCCGGGGGACAGGAGCGGCCCGAAGTGCGCCAGCTCCTCGTAGTGCACGGCCTCGGCGTGCCGCGGGCCCGGGGGCTCCCGGAAGAGCGGGAAGACCTCGACCCGCGCGCCGAGCTCCTCGAGCGCCTTCATCTCGTACAGGACGAACGTTTCCGTGATCTTCGGGAAACGCGACATGATGTAGGCGACGCGAGGCGCACTCCCGGATCCGGCGGCCGGCGCTGGTACGCCGGCCGCCTCCCGAAGCGGGCGCTCGTCCGCCCCGGGAGGCGCGGGGACCGCCCTCTGTGGGGGATGATTCACGCAGGCGTACCGATCCGCTCGTGTCGGTGACGCCAGCGATCGACCTCCGCGAACCACGGGAGCATCCGGAGCGCGAAGAGGGGGGGCGAGGTGCGTGGCGTGATGTTCGTGCGTCGGAGCACGAAGGGATCGGTGCCGTGCGGATCGTTCAGCCCGTCCTCGCACGTGAAGCCGAGCGCGCACCCCTCCTCGCGGGCGATCCGGCTCACGCGTCGGTCGTAGCTCCCGTACGGATACGCGAGCGCGCGCCGGGCGACCGGGCCCAGCTCGCGGTCGAGGTCGTCCAGGGAGCTCCGGATCTCCGTCCGAATGCGAGCCTCGTCCACGCGGGCGAGCGCCGCGTGGTGGACGGTATGCGCGCCGAAGGTGACGCCCTCCCTCTGCAGCGCGCGCAGCTCGTCCCAGGAGAGCACCGCCGAGCGGGCGGTGAGGCCGTCCTCCTGGCCCAGCCCGAGCTGCTGCCACGCGAGGTCGAGGAAGCGCTCCGCGTCGTCGTGGGGCAGGCGCCGAAGGAGGCGCCGGACCTCGCCGTGGTTCGGGACCTCCGGCAGGGACCACGCGGTGAGCGCGCTCCTGCCCGCGAGCACGGCGCGGCGCCAGGCGTCCGGATCCGGGCCCCGCCTCGACGCGAGGTACAGCCGGTCCCACCACATGCGGAGGGAGCGATGGCCGGGATAGGCCGTCGGCACGAACACGGTGGCCGGGATGTCCAGGGACCGCAGGATCGGCCAGGCCTCCTCGGCGAAGTCCCTGTACGCGTCGTCGACGGTCACGTGCACGGCCCGCGGGGGCAGCGGCGCTCCGTCGAGGAAGGCGGCGAGCACCTCGTCCAGGCTCACCGGCTGGTACCACTTGCGCAGATGCAGCATCTGCTTGCGGAAGGCCTCCGGCGTCGCGCTCACCAGGGCGGGGTCGAGGTCGGGAGTGGCTTCCGGGTCGGCGATTCGATGGTACGTGAGTACTCTCAGCACCGGGCCTCCGTCACGGGTTGGGGGGTGAATGAGGGGGGAACGGCTCCCACTCCACGTGCCCCCACGCCCCCGGAGACCCGGCGCCCGGAGCGGGCGGGGTCGCGACGTCCCGGGTGTCGGCAGGCCGGCTTTCCGCGGACCAGGCTTCCGCGGGCCACGCTTCGGCAGGCCACGCTTCCGCGGGCCAGGCGTGCGCGGGCCAGGGGCCGCCGTCGGCCGGCCACCGCCCGGCCGCCCACGGCTCCCACGCGGGGGGCACCTCGCTCCGCGCGGCCTCGCGGATGATCGCCGCGGCCGAGGCGGCGAGCGCGACCAGGAGCCAGTAGTAGCGCTCGAAGGCGAGGTGCAGGAACACGCCCGTTCCGAGATACGCGAGCAGGGCCATCGAGAATCCGGCGGCGGTGCGCGCGAGGCCCGGATGCCAGGTGTGGAGACAGCGACGTAGCCGACCCAGCTCGAGCAGGAGCAGGAGCGGGATCGTCAGGAAGACCACCAGGCCGATCGTGCCGGTGTCCGCGGCGAGCTCGAGGTAGAGGTTGTGCGCGCGCCGGGGCGTGGGGATCTCCCGGAAGCTGATCTCCGGGAGGGACTGGTAGCGAACGGAGTGGTAGGCGAAGTACTGGCCGGGCCCGAGGCCGATCACCGGGTGGTCCATGTAGGCGGCGAGCGCGGCGAGCATCTCGGTGGTCCGCCCCCGGGTGGCGCCGTCCGGCTCCACGGCGGCCGCGTGGTCGAAGAGACCGGCCACCCCGGCCATCGTGCCGATGCGCTCCGCCATCCCCGGAACGGCCGCGAAGGTGATGACCCCACCGAGCCCCATGGCGAGAACGAACCGCCCGGGGCGGAGGAGGCGCATGGGGACGGCCAGGGCCAGGAGCACCACCATGGTCACCAGGGCGCCGCGGGAATACGTGAGGAGGACGCCCGCCATGAGGAGCCCCACGCACGCCCAGCCGGCGAGCGCGCCGCGCCAGCGGCGGGCGTTCATGGCGAGCACGGCGGCGAGGCACGCGGCCATCAGGAGGATCTGGGCGAAGCGGTTGGGCTCGTCCACCGGGCCCCGCGCGCGGTCCTCCAGGCCGACCTCCTGGCGCGCGGAGGGAGGCAGGTCCTCGAGGTGCTCCAGCGTGCGGGGCGCGAGGCCCATGAACTCCTGGTCGTAGTTGTCGGTCACCATCTGGAAGACGGTGAGTCCGGCCAGGAGGCAGCCCGCGGCGAGCACGGCCACGACGGCCGCGCGCAGCTCGGGCAGCGTCCGGATCGCGTTCCGGACCAGCACGGCGATCAGGAGGCCTTCGGTGAGGTACACCCAGATCCGGTCCCAGGCGACCTCGTAGCCCTCCGCCCGCACCATCGAGATGAGGAGCACGAGCAGGAAGAGGAGCATGAGCAGGAGCGTGCGGTCCACCACGAAGGGCCGTCGCCGCACGGCCACCTGGTGCAGCACGGCGAGCCCCAGGAGGGCGGGGATCGCGCCGGCGAGCGCCGCGGGCACGATGCCGCGCTGGGCCGCGACCACCGGCCAGTTCGTATAGAGGAGGAAGAGCGCCGCCGTCGTGGCCAGCACCGGGAAGGTCAGGGCTCTCACGGCGCTCACCCCGTGACGGGTGGAAGGGACGCCAGGAGCTCCGCGAGGTGCGCGGCGAGGACTCCGGCCACGACGGTCAGCGTGACGAGCGGGTCGGTGTGCGCCCGCTCCGGTTGCGGTGACGGGTGTCCGGAGCCGTTCTCCTCCGGCTCGGGGGCGACCAGGGCCGCCACCGGTAGCGGGGTGGGCCGGGGTGGCTCGTCCGGGCGCGATGCCGCGCGCGCTCGGCGCATGGACGTTCGACCCCGGAGGACGTTCCAGGCCGCGCCGAGCATGTCGGCCAGGAACGGGACCGGGTCCGTCGGGGACCACAGGGCGCAGGCGAACGGACCCCGCCAGGAGCGGAGGATTCCGCCCACCGTGAGCTTCCCTTCGGCCATGAGCTTCGCGCAGGCCTGCAGGTCCCGGCGGAGGTGGATCCACCGCGTCGCCCGGAAGCGCTGCACGCGCTCCGCGGGGAGGGGCCGCCCCACGAGGTCGTTGTAGAGCGTCATGAGCAGCTCCACGCCGGCCCGCTCGGCGGTCGCCGAGCGCCCGGTGGGACGGCCCACGTTGGCTTCGATCACCACGTGCCGGCCGCGGCGCCCGTCCCACTTGATCTCCACGTAGCCCTGCCCGTGGTGGCCGGCCGCCCGGAGCGTCCGGAGCGCGAGGTCGCGGATCCGATCGTCCTCGTGCTCCACGCTGAGGCACGCCTGCCCGACGACCGGCGGCCACTGTCGCAGCTTCCGGCTCGTGAAGGTGACGAGCGGACGACCGTCCCTCGCGAGGTAGCCGTCGCAGGTGTAGTGGTCGGAGTCCGTGCCGTGGATCCACTCCTGGAGGACGAACGCATCGGCGTAGCGCCCGTAGCGGCCGTGGACCTGCAGCAGGTCGCGGAAGGTGGAGAGGATGAAGGCCTTGGCCGGCACTTCGGCGTCCCAGCGCGCGGACTTCACGGCCGGCTTCAGCACGCACGGGAACCCCGTGGCCGTGCTCGCGGCGAACAGGTCGGCACGACCGTGCACGATCCGCGTCTCGGGCACCGGCAGATCGTGCGTCCGGGCGAGCTCGGCGAAGCGCGCCTTGTCGAGCAGCCGCTCGATGACGGCGGCCGGGGGGACGGAGAACAGGTAGTCCCGCTCCAGCTCCTCCCGGTGCCGGGCGATCCCGAGCACGGCGAGATCGGTGCACGGCACGAGCACGGCCGGTCGACCCAACTCGCGGGCGAGCTTCCCGAGGGCGCGCACCACGTCCTCGGGGCCTCGCTCGGCGTGCACGACCCGCCGTACACGACGCGTCCGCACGCACGGGTGACGGAGATCGGCGGCCATTCCGATGACCTCGATCCCCCGCTCGGCGAAGATCCGGGCCGTCTGGAGTCCGGTGGGGCAGTCGAGCCCCACGACCACGACGGGAGGGGGCCTCACCGGCTCCCTCCCTCGGGTAACGGAACGGGCTCGCCGGGCCGGGCGCCCCCGTCCCCGTGCCGGTGGGGCGTCCAGCGCTCGATGCGGTTGCCCTTCAGCACGTTCAGGAGCGCGAGCACGGAGGCCGCGTTCGCGAGGAAGAAGTAGAAGGGCACGTAGAAGGGCGGCAGCTTGCCGAGGCGCGTCCCGCGGAGCGCCCACCCCGCGACGGCGAGCGCGACGATCGCGACGCCGGACCAGGCGAGCGCGCCGTAGAACGCGCTGCCGGGCGCGAGGAGGAGCGCGAGCCCGAACAGCGGCGGGAAGGCGAGCGGGAGGAGGCGCCGCAGGAGCTTCCGCGATCCGAGCGCCACCGCGTAGAAGCCGTGGCGGAAGGGGTCGAGGAGGCGGCGGCGGAGGAGCACGCCCTGCAGTCCGCGGGTCATGAGGCGGACCCGGCGGCGGAACTCCTGGCCGCTCCGCGACATCGTCCGCTCCCAGCCCACGGCGTCCGGCTCGAAGACGAGGCGCATGCCCTGGTCGACCACGGCGGTCGAGATCGCGAAGTCGTCGGTGACGGCAGGGTCCTCGACGGGGCGGAAGAGCGAGCGGCGGATCGCGTACATGCCCCCGTGAGCGGAGACGATGCTCCCCGTCCGGCTCTCGAGCCCCTTGATCCAGGTATCGTAGCGCCAGTAGAGGTCCTCGCCGCGCCCGGACGACTCCGCGTCCGCGGCGACCACGTACCCCACCCGGCCGGCCACCCCGCCGACGTCGGGATCGTGGAAGTTCCGCGCGAGGAGCGCGACCGCGTCGGGGCGGAACATCGTGTTGGCGTCCGAGAACACGAGGATCTCGCCGCGTGCCCGCGCCGCGCCCTCCGCCAGGGCGGCCGCCTTGCCCACGCGCGGGAGGTCGAGGACCTGCACGCGGTCGGGATCGATCGCGGACGCCAGCGCGACCGTCCGGTCCGTGGAGCCGTCGGAGGCCACGACCACCTCGAGGCGGTCCGGCGGGTACTCGGAGGCGAGCGCGTTGCGGACCCGCGGGACGATGTCCTCCTCCTCGTCGTGCGCCGCGACGACCACGCTCACGCGCGGCGTGGAGGGTCCCTTCCGCACGCGCCGGTCGAGGATCCGGCCCGCCACGGCCGCCACGAGCGGATAGCCCGCGTACCCGTACGCGACCACTGCCACGAGCGTCCAGAAGACGGCCTCGGTCATCGCGACCGCCTCAGGAGGCCCCGCGCCCGGTGAAGACCGCCCCGGCCGTGCGGGCGAGCAGCAGCAGGTCGAGCGTCAGGCAGCGGTTCTGGATGTAGGCGATGTCGAGCCGCAGCCGGTCGTCGAAGTCGAGCTCGTTGCGACCGGACACCTGCCACAGACCCGTGAGGCCGGGCTTCACCTCGAGCCGTGCGGTGTGCCACAGGCTGTAGGTATCGGCCGAGAAGGACGTCGGTCGGGGACCGACCAGGCTCATGTCCCCCTTGAGCACGTTCAGGATCTGGGGCAGCTCGTCCAGGCTCGTGCGCCGCAGGAAGCGACCGACCCGCGTCACGCGCGGATCGTTCGTGATCTTGAAGTCCGGCGGCGACAGCTCGTTGAGGTGGGCGTACCTGGCCTTCAGCTCCTCCGCGTTCCGCACCATGGTGCGCAGCTTGTACATCCGGAACCGCCGGCCGTGGCGTCCCGTGCGGAGCTGCGCGTAGAAGGCGTGCCCAGGGGTGTCGAGACGGACCGCGATCGCGCACGCGGCGATCACGGGCAGCACCACCGGGAGCGCGAGGACGCACAGCACGACCTCCACCGTCCGCACGACGAAGGCGTAGACGCGGGGGTTGAGGCGCGAGGGACCGATCTCGTACCAGGCCCGCTCCGAGAGGACGGGCCCCACCTGGTCCTGGTGGAAGCGGCGGCTCGCCGCCGTCCGGCGAGGGCGGGGGATGCTCGGAACGCGCCCGAGGGGCAGCGGCTCGCTGACGTGGACCGACATCGTCACTCACCTCCTCCCGCGGCGCGCGCGTCGAGCGCCGCCGCCGGGCCCTGCGCATCCCTCGGGGAGCGCCGCTTGCGCGCCCCGCGACCGCCTCCGCGCTCCGCGGCCTGGCCATGTCCGCGCCCGTTGCGCGCGCGGCCGTTGCCGTTGGCCGGAGGCTCGTCGCGGGACGCGATCGAAGCGACGCTCTGGCCCCGAACCAACTCCTCGCGCGCCTTGCCGATCAGGTCCTCGAGCGTGAGGCCGTCCGCGGGGAACTGCGCGACGCCCACGTCGAGGCCCACGCCGAGCCGTTCCTCGAAGAGGGAGCGCACCCGCTGCATGGCCCGGCGGGCGGTGGTCCGATCGGACTCGGCGAGCCCCAGGACGAAGTGCTCCTCGTCGGGGTCCCACGCCACGATGTCGCTCGTGCGCAGGATCTCGCGGAGCCCGGCCGCGGTGAGGTACGAGAGCGCCTGCGGGGGCTTCCCGCCGAGTCGGACGAGGAGGGCGTTGCGCTCGGGGCGGTCCGGCGTGAGCGGCCTCGGCGAGGCCACGACGATCGAGAGCGCGTGCTCGTAGCGCCGGGCCCGGCCGAGCTCCACGCCGAGCGCCTCGATCGGATCGACGAGATCCGTGATGGCCCTCGCCCGCTCGCGCGGATCCGCACCGACGAGGAGCTCGTCGGAGCCGTCGTGAGCGTTCGACCCGAAGAGTCGGGCCACGAGATTCATGATCATCGAGCTCTCTCCGGTTCTGTACGTCCCGCCCTCGCCACGGCGGAGGCGCCGTCCTCTCCGGGCTCCCTTCCCCGGCCGTTCCCGGAGGGAGCTTCGGCCTCGCGCCCCGGCCCGTACTCGGCGAAGTAGTCGCCGAAGTAGTCGGGCAGGCTGTTCTTGCTCAGATCGTTCACGACGATGCCCATGAGGTTGGGCACGTCCCTCGGAATCCGGTCCACGAGCAGACGCGGCGTGGATTCGCTCCGGACGACGACCAGAACGCCGTCGACCTGTCGGGACAGCAGCGTCGCGTCCGTCGCGTTGATGAAGAGCGCCGGCGCGTCCACGACGACGTAGTCGTAGCGCGCCTCGGACTCGCGCAGCAGGTGCTCCATGCGCTGCGTGGCGAGCAGGTCCGCGGCCTCCGAGGTGGCGCCTCCGGAGGTGAGCACGTCGAGCCCGTCCACGACGCCGAACCGCACCAGCGCCTTCCAGTCCCGCCCGTCCCGCAGGCAGTCGATCAGCCCGGGCTCCGACGGGATGCCGAGCGCGCGGTTCACCGCCGGTCGCCGCAGGTCCGCGTCCACGAGGAGCACACGGTGCCCGAGCTTGGCGAGGGACATCGCCAGATTGACCGAGATCGTCGTCTTCCCCTCACCCGCGCGGCAGCTCGAGACCAGGATGGAGCGCCGCTCCGGCCCGTCCTCCTTGAAGAGCACCGCGGTGCGGAGAGCCGCGAAGGCGTCCGCGATCGCGCTCCCCTCCGGATCGCCACGTTCGAGCGCGTCGATGCGGAGCCAGCCTCCCCCGACGGTCGCCCCCCCCGCGCGGCGGCGCGCGAGCGAGCCGCGACCGTTGCGAGGGCCCATCGCCGCCGCCGGGTGGGCGGCGGGGATCATCCCGAGCACGGGGACCTCCCGGGCGATCGGCAGGTCCTCGGGGTTGTGCACCGTGTCGTCGAGCATCTCGCGGACGAACGCGGCGACGATGCCGAGCACGAGCCCGAACATGAGCGCGAGCCCGAGCGTCATGGCGAAGACCGGACGATGCGGATCCGTCGGCGGCACCGCCGGGTCGACGATCGAGAAGTCCGTCGAGCCGAGCGCGGCCACCGTCTCCGCCTCCCGCTTGCGCTCGTGCAGCGCCGTGTAGAGCTGGCGGTCGGCGAGCACCGCCTGCCGGAGCAGGTGATGACGTCCGGAGCTCGGCCCGAGGCGGGCGGCGAGCTCCTCCTGCTCCTGGATGGCCTGGCGGAGGATCTCCTCCCGCTGGAGCGCGAGCTCGTATCCGCCCCCGACCCGCTGGGCGACCCGCGCGCGCTCGTTCGCGATGAGCCCTTCCACGCTCTCGATCTGCCGCAGCACCTCGGCGGTGGCGGGATACTGGTCCGTGAAGGTGGACGAGAGGCGCGCGTACTCGCTCTGCAGCGCGGCGAGCTGCGCCTCCAGGTCGCGGAGCGCGGCGTCGTTCTCGACCGCCACGTCGACCTGCCCGCCCCCGACCACGATCTCGTAGAGGGACTCGCTCTCGTAGCGGGCCGCCTGCGCCTCCGCCAGCTGGGTGCGGAGCTCGCTCAGGCGCGTCCCCATCTCCGTGTTCACGTCCTCGTCCACGAGGTAGGGCAGGTCGTTCGCCTCCGTGTACTCGCGGAGCGCCTGCTCCGAGGCGGCGAGCCGCTCCTGGACGCTGTCGAGCTGCACGTCGAGCCGGGCCGCCGCGGCGAGCCGCGCCTGCGTGCGCAGGCTCCGGTACTCCTCGACCATCGTGTTGACGACCGCCGCCGCGGTCTCCGGATCGCTCGCCTCGAAGCTCAGGCGCACCAGGCGGCTGTCCGGCACCGGCGCCACCACGAGCCGCTCGATGAACCCGCGGATGACCGCGAACCGCGGCGTGTCCTCCTCCGCGAACTCGGGGAGCGTGTCGAGGCGGAGCACGTCGATCACGCGGCCGGCGAGCGTCTCGCTCCGGAGGAGCTCGAAGGCGGTCCGCCGGTATTCCTCCGACGGGTCCTCGTCGGCGAGCACGCCCTCGAGCGTCGGCACCTCGCCCGCGCCCTGGCTCAGCTCGAGGAGCGCCGTGGCGCGGTAGACCGGATCGGTCAGCAGCATCCAGAGCCCGGCCAGCAGGAGCGCGCCCAGGGCCGTCCGGCGGATCAGCCGCCCGTTGCGACGGAAGACGCCGACCCAGCTCCGGAGGTCGCCCTCCATGCCCGAGTCCTGCGGGGGCGCCGGAGGCCCCCATCCGCCGTAGGGCGGGGGCGCGGGGACCCAGGTCCTCTCGACCCGGGTCAGCGCGCGTCCACGACCTCGCTCTCTCGCCATCAGTAGAACAGCCCTCGGAGGGTGACCATGCTGACCAGGGCATTCACGACGCCCAGGGCGAACGCCTTCGTACCGTTGTTCGGGACGAAGAGCACGTCCCGTGCCTCGAGCTGAGGCGGAGGAGCCTCGCCATCGAGAACTTCCTCGAGATCGACGGGGATCTCCTCGCGACTGCCGTCCTCGTGCTCGCGGACGATCACGGCCTCGCTCGCGCGGGCGGTGCGCCCGAGCCCCTCGGCCATGGCGAGCGCCTGGAGCGCCGAGAGCGGCGCGCCCGCGGGCATCGTGAAGCCGCCGGGTCGGTTGACCTCACCGACGACGTAGACGAGACCGGCCGGCCGGACCTGCACGATGTCTCCGGGGAGCACCTCGATGTTCTGACCGGTCTGTCCCTGCTCGAGGAGCGCCACGAGGTCGACCTCGATGATCTCCGCGTCGGCCACGCCGAGCGCGGCCAGGTCGGCCTGGGACGCGGGGTCGGTCGCCGCGCCCGGAGCGCCCGGAGTCGGCGGCGTCCTTCCTTCCGCGACACCGGTGTCGCCGGCAGGCGACGCTCCGCCCGGGCGCGCGGGCCGGACGACGGCCACGCGCCGTCCGGCATCCTCGGAAAGGCCCTGCGCCATCGCGAGAACCTCGAGGAGGCGCGCCCGGCCGGGGATCTGGTAGACGCCGGGCACGGACACGGCGCCCATCACGGACACGCCCTGGCTCTGCACCTCGAGCACCTGGATCGTCACGTGCGGGTCGCGCATGTAGGTATCGCGGAGCCGCGATGCGACGACCTCCTCGAGCTCGCGCGGCGTGCGTCCGGCCGCCTCGACGGCACCGACGAGGGGGAGCGCGATGTGGCCGCTCTCCTCCACGCGGTACTCGCCGCTGAACGTCTCCGCCCCGAACACGTTGATCGCGATGAGGTCGCTCGGGCCGACGCGGTATCCGCTCGCGGCGCCCGGCTCCGCTTCGGCGGGGCGGGCCGCAAGGATCCGGCGGTTCACCGCCGCGATCTGCTCGCTCTCCGCCCCCGCGGCGGGCGGGGGCATGATCTCGCTCGGCGCCGCACCTCCACCACCGCCCCCGAAGAGCCCACAGCCGCTCAGGAGCGCTCCGGCCGCGCACGTCAGCACGGCCGCCGGAAGGCCCCGGGCAGGCCGGGGCCGGATGTTCCTCGTGTTCATGGCTTCGTCTCGAGTGATGCGGGGGTCTGGGGCGCGAAGCGGGACGCGGCCTCGACGGGCACCCGTTCCCGCTCCGACGCTCCTCCGGCGCGCGCGGGGGCCACGGAGCGCCGGGCGACCGCTCCGTCGCGGAACCACGCCACGAACCGCCGGAGTCCCTCGGGGAAGGGCGTGGCGGGCCGGTAGCCGAACAGGCGCGAGGCGCGGGACACGTCCGCGTAGGTCCTGCGCACGTCGCCCGGCTGGTCCTCGAGGCGCCGGATCCGCGGCTCCGCGCCCAGGGCGCGGGCGAGCTCGTCGATCATCGCGCGCAGCGCGATCGTGCGCGCGCCGCCGAGGTTGACCACCTCGTAGTGGCCCGGGTGCGCGTCCGCCCACGCGAGCGCGCCCTCGATGCCGTCGAGGATGTCGTCGACGTAGGTGTAGTCCCGCTCGGACGTGCCGTCGCCGTACATCGGCACTTCCTCGCCCCGGCTCATGAGCCGAGCGAACTTGTGGATGGCCAGGTCGGGGCGCTGGCGCGGTCCGTACACGGTGAAGAACCGGAGGCACGCGGCGGTCAGCCCGTACAGGTGCACGCTCGTGTGCACGAGCAGCTCGCCGGCGCGCTTCGTCGCCGCGTAGGGCGAGATGGGCCGGTCGGCGACGTGCTCCTCCGAGAAGGGCACGGGCGCGTCGTCCCCGTACACGCTCGAGGAGGAGCCGAAGAGCAGCTTCGGAATCCGCCGCGCCCGCATCCAGTCGAGCAGGAGCGTGGTCCCGGCGAGATTGACGTCCGTGTAGAGGACGGGGTCCTCGATCGACGGCCGAACGCCCGCCCGGGCGGCGAGGTGCACGACGGCCTCGACGTCGTCCGGGATGCCGTCCCACACCTCGGGATCCCGGATGTCTCCCCGCACCTCGAGCAGGCCCCGGTGGTCCCTGGCGCGCTCCAGGTTGCGCTCCTTCAGCACCGGATCGTAGAAGGTGTCGAAGTTGTCGAGCACCACCACGTCGTGTCCGTGCTCGAGCAGCCGGTCCGCGAGGTGCGATCCGATGAAGCCGGCTCCTCCCGTGACGAGCACCCTCATGCGGTGCCGTCTCGACCGGGCGGGACGGTCCGCTCCCGGCGACCCTGCTGACGATGCTGCTCCATGCGCGCTCCGTGGTTCCGGTCGACTTCGCGGCAGATGGCCGCTCGTTCTCTCGTGCTCCGGGGAGGTGCATGGGCCGTACCTGCGGGCCGGAATCGCGCCGGATCGGCGCTCCGCCGCGCGAACGCTCAGGCCCCGTGGGCCTTTGAGCGGCATTGCAGGCGCGAACGACGCGACAGGGTACCGCGACGCGATGGCGAAGGGGCGCGACAGTGGCGCGATGGCGCGCCAGAGGGCGTCCGGCGGGGCTGGATCAGTGCGCTTCGAGCGCGGTGCGGGAGGCGGACGCACGGCCCCGCTCGGCGAAGACGACCTGGCCCTTCCCCCTCCGCTTCGCCTCGTACATGGCGGCATCCGCGTCCCGGACGACGTCCTCGGGCCGCTCGTACCCGATGGAGCTGAGCGCCACGCCGATGCTCACCCCCACGTGCAGCGAGTGGCCCTGGATCTCGAACGGGGCCGACATCCGCTCCTGGATGCGCTCGGCCACCATGTGGACGCTCGAGAGGTCGTCGTACTGGAGCAGCAGGATGAACTCGTCGCCGCCGAACCGCGCGAGGGCGTCGCCGGGGCGGATCGTGCCCTCGAGCCGGCGCGCCGCGGAGGTGAGGAGCTGGTCGCCCACCACGTGACCGTACTCGTCGTTCACGGACTTGAACCCGTCCAGGTCCATGAAGAGCAGGGCGAAGCGGTAGTCCGGCCGCTCGCGCGCCCGCGCGACGGCGAGCTGCAGCCGGTGGTCGAGGACCTCGCGCGTGGGCAGCCCCGTCAGCGAGTCGCGGTCGGCGCGCCGGAGCGCCTGCTCCACGCGTCGCTCCTCCGTCACGTCGCGCTGGATCGAGGCGTAGTGCCGCACGGAGCCGTCCGCCTCGGGGATCGGCGAGGCATCCCATTTCAGCAGGAACTCGGTGCCGTCCTTCCGATAGGCGATGATCTCCGTGGCCACGGGCTCGCCCAGGCGGAATCGCTCGTGCACGATCCGGAGCGCGTCGCGGCTGGTCTTCGGCCCGGCCAGCACGCTGAAGCTCTTCCCGAGCACGTCCGCTTCCGTGTAGCCGGTCATGCGGGTGAAGGCGGCGTTCACGTAGAGGATCGTCGGGGCGCCCCCGAGCTGACCGACGGTGGACACCACGATCGCGTCCCGCACGTGCGCCGCCGCGGAGCCGTGCAGCCGGAGCTCCTCCTCGGCGGCGATCCGCTCCCGCGCGGCATGCTCCTCGAGCTTCTGGAGCGCGCGCTCGCGCCCCCAGACCGCCGCGACGTAGTCGAGAACGGCGAGGGTCGCGTCGTCGGGCGCGGAGGTTTCCCGCGAGAAGAGCTCGAACAGGGCGTCCACCCGACCCTCCACGAGGATCGGCACCGCGATGATGGAGCGGACGCCCGCCGCCGCGGCCGGTCCCGCGGGCGCGAGCCTCCCGTCCTCGCCCGGATCGGCCGTCCACTCGATGCCGCGGGTCTCGAGCGCCCGGATCGCGGGCCCCTCCCCGGGGGCGGACGTGGAGGTCGCGAGCGACTGCAGCGGCACGAGGTCGGAGCCTCCGCCGCGGTCGTACCAGCCGCCCTCGGGCTGGAGGGTGCCCCGCGCCGGATCGTAGCGGTATCCACGGGCCGCGGGCCACGCGCCGTATCCGCAGGCGGCGCCCAGGAGCCGCGCCACGAAGACGTCGCGGTCCGCAGGCTCCGTCGCGAGGGCCGTCAGGTCGCGGAGGAGGCTGACCAGGGCCGCGTGACGCCGGTGCGGTGGGATCGCGATCATGTGGCGCCAGCGCGCACGAAGCATGCCACCGGAAGGCCCGGCGGCCTCCGGCGCTCGCGCGGCCCGGTTCCGGCCCGGGGTCGCCTCGCCCGGGCCGGGAACCTCCGGTCAGTCCAGCACGTCTCCCTTCGAGAGGCCGTGCCGCTCGAGGAGCCGGTAGAGCGTCGCCCGGTTCACTCCGGCGATGCGCGCGGCCTCGGAGACGTTCCCGTTCGTCTCCTGGAGCACGCGGGCGAGATAGTCCTTCTCGAAGCGGGCCATGACGCGCTCGCGCGTCTCGTGGTAGCCACCCATCG
Organism: uncultured Gemmatimonadaceae bacterium; assembly: GCA_964583815.1. Classification (GTDB taxonomy): domain Bacteria; phylum Gemmatimonadota; class Gemmatimonadetes; order Longimicrobiales; family Gaopeijiaceae; genus JAWLHJ01. The sequence continues at coordinate 16,885 of CAZOYA010000041.1, forward strand.
GCTCGCCGGGCACGAACGCCGCGTCCTCCACCGACTGGAAGCGCTCGAAGGTGCCCTGCCGCGCCTCGTGCAGGTCCTTCGCGTCGATGTCCGGCCCCTCGGCCAGGACGATCGCGTGCTCGATCACGTTCTGGAGCTCGCGGACGTTGCCCTTCCACGGCCGCTTCTGCAGCTCCCGGACGGCCGTGTCCGTCAGGTCGGGCGCCTTGCGGGCGCTGCCACGGTGCTTGGGCCAGTACTCGCGCAGGAAGTACCGCGCCAGCAGCGGGATGTCCTCGGGACGCTGCCGGAGCGGCGGGATGTGGATGGGCACCACGCCGAGGCGGTAGTAGAGATCCTCGCGGAGGCGCCCCTCCTCGATCGCCTGCGCGGGGTCCCGGTTGGTCGCCGAGATGAACCGCACGTTGACGATCGCGTCCGTGCGCGACGAGCCGACGCGCCGCACGACGCCGTCCTGCACGACGCGCAGCAGCTTGGCCTGCGTCATGGGGGACATCTCGATCAGCTCGTCGAGGAACAGCGTGCCGCCGTTGGCCATCTCCATGAGGCCCGAGCGATCCCGCGTGGCGCCGGTGAACGCGCCCTTCACGTGCCCGAACATCTCCGACTCGAGCAGCGGCTCGGGGAGCGCCGCGCAGTTCACGGCCACCATCTCGCGGCTCTTGCGACGGCTCATGCGGTGGATGTACTGCGCCACCATCTCCTTCCCCGTCCCCGACTCGCCCGTGATGAACACGGAGGCATCCGTGGGCGCGACCTTGCGCGCGAGCGCGACCATCTCGCGGAACGCCGGCGACTCGCCGATGAGCTGCGGATCGTCCGGGCTGCCTCCGCCCTGGCCCTCCGCCCACTCCCGCGACTCGCGCGAGACGATGACCGTGTGCGCGGCGCGACCCACCAGGATCCGGAGCTGCTGCGCCGAGAACGGCTTGGGGAGGTAGTCCCAGGCGCCCTCGCGAAGGATCTGGATGCTCGATTCGACGGAAGGCCGGCCGGTGATCAGGATCGGGATCACGTCCGGTCGCGCATCGAGCGCGATCGCCAGGAGCTGCGAGCCGGAGACGCCGGACATGTACAGGTCGAGCACGACGATGTCGGCCACGCCGTCCGCCACCATCGCGGCGGCCTCCGAGCCGCGGGACACGCCCTTCACCTGATATCCCTCCTGGGCGAGGAGGCTGACGCAACTCTCGAGCATCGTCTCCTCGTCGTCGACGACGAGGATGGACACCGACTGCTTCTGCTCGTCGCTGAGGGAGAGGCCGATCAAGGGTATCTCCGAAGGCCGGTCCGAGTCCTGGGATCGCGTCCCGCTGGCCGGCGCCTTGCGGGTTCTCACTGTCGTCTCCTTCGGGCTCATCTTCCTCCGGGCTCGCTGGGGGACGGGGAGGGCCGCCCCGGAACGGGAAGCCCCGGCCGCGGCGGCCGGGACACGGACGGGAAACTGATGACGGGGAACTGATGATGGCGCCCCCGCATCAGCGATTGCAAGTTCCGCTCCAAGCGTCGCGGGACCTCGGCACCCGGCCGCGACGTCGCGTCGCGGGCGCACCCCCGTGGAGGCTCGATCGAACGACCGTCATCCGCTCGCGGGAGGGGTGAACGTCGCCTGGATCCGGTAGGTGCCACGCCGGAGAACGCGCCCCGCTCCGCGGAGCGCGCCGCCCCAACGCGAGGCGCGCGACCACGTGCGCACGTGCTCGTAGGCCTGGCTGGCGACGCGGTACGCCGGGCTCGTGTGCACCATGGCGACCGTCATGTCGATGGTGCCGGTCGCGGCGCGCTGCTTGTAGCGCTCCTCCCCGCAGCCGAGGTCGATTCGACCGATGCCGCGCGCGGCCGCGGCCCGCGCCAGCTCGACGAGCGCGAGCAGACCCGGGGAGTAGCTCGCGAGGTCGACGTTGTAGGCCGGGATCCAGTAGTGGAGCACGCGGGACGTCGCGAGCCCGAAGTGCGCGGCGGCGAGCGTGTCACCCACCCAGAGCGCGGAGAGCACGCCTTCGAAGCCCGGAGTGCGCGTATGCCGCAGCCGTTCCACGAGAGCGCGAGCCCACGCGAGCTGGAGCACGTTCGGTGTACGGGTCTGACGGCGCTGCGCCTCCTTCCAGCGCAGCAGGGTCTCGAACACCCGGTCGCGCTCGCCGGTCTGCCACTCGAAGCGCCACGGGCCGACCTCCCGCTCGAGCTTGCGCGCCTTCCGCTCGACCTGGCGGAAGTAGCTCGACCCGGAATCGAGGCTGGCGCGCCGGTACGCCTCGAAGCCGCCCCGCAGGTCCAGCACCGGTGCCCCGTCCTCGGGTCGAGCGCCGTCGGCGAATGCCGAGATCCGCGCGGGCACGTTGGGGAGGCGGAGCGCCTTCAGACCCGCCACGCGCACGAGCTCCTCCGGATTCCAGACCGCGTCCGGCCGCGCGACGGCTCCGGCCAGGTCGCAGAGCCGCCCGCCGACCGGGCCGCCCATGCCGGGGAGCATCCGCTGGAAGGGAAGGAAGACCGCGGGCTCGCCGTCCCGCTCGAGCACGGCCACCTCGATGTCGTCGCGCACGTCCGCCGCTGCGCGGGCATAGGCCGGATGGAGGAAGGGGCCGAGGCAACCATCCTCGGCCGCGTGCAGCTCCTCCCACCGATCGAGAAGGCGGGTCGACAAGTGCCGGACGGATGCGACGTACGTGCTTCGGATCTCCTGTCGGGGCGTCAGTACGCGAAGTGAAGCCAAGCTTCGCTCTCCAGCCGGGTCAGGAAGGCGTCCGACGTGGCCAGCGCGCGCCGGATCTCCGGATTGGACGTGTGCATGATCAGCCATGTGCTCCCCGAACGGATGATGCAGGAGGCCTGCTTGAGATCGCGTGTCCAGGCGGGGTCGGTCTGACCGCTCACGCCCGCATTGCCCTGGCGCAACGCGTCGGCGAAGAGATGATCCAGGACGCGTCTCCGGCTGTCCGGAGTCGCGCCGAGCTGGAGGACCGCTCCGATGCGGCCGGGACGGGAGTAGTAGACGTACCAGCCGGCCCACCCGCCGTCCTCGTCCGGGACAGCCCGGACCCGGAGCTCCTGGTCCTGCCGGGTGCGGCGCAGGGTCCGTAGGAGCCACGTCAGCGAGGCGGCGTCGTAGGCCGGCCGAAGCGCGAGGTGCTGCGTCAGGCGCTCGAAGAGGGCGCGCAGCGCCTCCGCGTCGAGCGCCTCGTCCTCGCCCCGCACCCGCGGCACGCCCACCGGCGATCCGGGGACGGCGCGCGCGAACGCGTCCGGAAGGGCGGCGAGTGCGTCGGCGCCCTGTCGGAGCACGGAGGGGAGGAGCCGGCCCCGCCGGCGCTCCAGCAGGTGCAGCGCGAGCCGCCCCGGCCGGAAGACGCGGAGCCACCGCTCAGACCGCGGCACGAGCACCGTGCCGCCGAGCGCCTCCGAGACCCGCCTCGACGACTCGTTCTCGTCCGCGAGGACGAGGTCGGGGCCCGCCGCATGGAGTGCGCGCTGGAGGTGGATGGCGGCCATGCCGCCCCGTTGCCCCGGCGCGACGATGAAGTCGTGGGTCACGACCGCGCGGACGGGTTCGCCGCGGAGGCGCATCGGCCGGGGCATGACCCCGAGGCAGCCCGTGACCCGGTCCGCCTCGTCGACGTACGCCAGGGATGGGAGCGCTTCGTCGACCCACGGATGTCCGAAGAAGACGTCCTCGAGGAACGACCGGAGCTCCTCGCGCGGCCCCCGCTGACAGAAGGCCTGCCTGTGCAGGTCGGTGACCTGATCGAGATCCTCGCGTCGGAGCGGCCGTACGACGCCCCGGGCGGAGCCGCTCGGCCGTGGCGCACGGCCGTCGCCTTCGCGGGGGGAGTCGGTGGTGGTCGGACGGTTCAGCTCGGCCTCCTGACGGGGGCGGCGGAAGAACGGGCGGGGGGTTTCCCGTCACGGAAGGCAAGCTCCGTACCGCCCGCTTCGATCGCGCGACACCGGGATTTTCCACGCGGCACCGACGCCCTGCGGGCCGGTCGGGAGGCAGTTCGTTCGGAGTGCCTGCATCGGATGTGCGACGCCGTTCGCGACGGCTGTCGCGGCGTCGCGCCACGCGCGGAAGGGCACGAAACCCGCGAAAGGAGCGTGTCCTTCGGTCGCGACGGGCGGTTCCCCCCGGTGGCCCGGAACGTGCAAAACGGCATGCACGATCCCGGGGGGCGACCGCCCCTCACCGCACGACCAGGCCGAAGGCGGAGCATGACGAGCAAGGACAGCCACGAGGGGCCCCTCCACGAGTGGGTCGCGCGGGCGGCGGCCGCTCGCCCCCACGCGCGCGCGCTCGTGGGCGAGGACGGC
>CAZOYA010000042.1:0-20552 GCA_964583815.1 uncultured Gemmatimonadaceae bacterium
CCTAAAGGAGGAGATCGACTACGGGCTCGTCGACGAGTTCTGGGACCCGGCGCGCGACCGCCTGCTCCTCGGGGCCCGGGAGCCCGGCGAGGAGGACGATCCCGAGGACTTCTCCATCGAGCACCCCCTCGAGCCCGACGGCGCCGCCGCGTACCGCTTCGCCTCCGGGGACACGATCACGCTCGCGCTGCCGGACGGCCGGCGCGTGCGGGTGATCGAGCTGCGCATGACCCCGCGCGTGCGCGCCCCCTCCCGCCTGGTCGGGTCGCTCTGGATCGAGCCGGAGAGCGGCGCGCTGGTCCGCGCCGCGTACCGGATGTCGGAGACGCTGGACGCGCTGCGCGACATCGAGGACCTCCGCGAGGAGAACGCGCGGGGCGAGTTCCGGTGGATCCCCGGGCTCTTCAAGCCGTGGACCTTCGACGCCACGCTCGTCACCGTCGACTACTTCCTCTGGGAGGGAGACGTGTGGCTGCCCCTGCGGTGGCGCGCCGAGGGGGTCGTCCGCGCGGGCGTGCTGGAGGCACCCGGCGAGCTCGACCGGTCCTTCCGCTTCTCGTGGATCGGCACCGAGACGCCGGGCGCGGACCCGGCCGCCTCACCCGAGCGCGCGCTGGAGCTCGACGGCTACCGGCCGCTCGCAGGCGACGGCCGGCGGCGGAGGAACGGACGCGACGTCGTCCTGCTGGTGCCGGAGGATCCCGAGCGGCTCCGGACGAGTCCCGAGCTGCCCCCGCCGGTCTGGGAGGACGCGCCGGGCTTCGTCTCCCGATCGGAGATCGACTTCCTCGTGGACCGGCTGGACCAGGTGCCGACCGCGCCCGCGGCCTCCCTGGCGTGGCGGTTCGCGTGGGGCTTCCAGCAGGCGGGCCTCGTGCGCTACAACCGGGTCGAGGAGCTCTCCGTGGGCGCGCAGGGGACGATCGTGCCGGACGTGGGTGGGCGTCCCCTGTCGGTCGTGGGGACCGTGCGGATCGGCACGGGCGACGTGCACCCCAACGCGCGCCTCGACCTGACCCGGAGCTCGCTCCGCCGGTCGCTGTCGCTCTCGCTCTACCACGAGCTCGCGGCCACGGAAGGCGACGGCCGCCCTCTCGGACTCGGAAGCTCGGCGATGGCGCTCCTCTTCGGGCGCGACGACGGCGACTACTACCGGAAGACCGGCGGCGCCCTCGCGCTCGGTCCACCGCCCCACCGGCGGCCGTCCTGGTCGCTCGCCCTGACATCGGAGCGGCACGAGCCCGTCCGCAGCCATACGCGCGCCTCGCTCGCGCGCCTCTGGGAGGACGGCGGCTGGGCCTTCCGACCCGATCTCGCGGCGGAGGCGGGGTGGGAGCACGCCCTCACCCTCCGGCTCGAGCACGCCACGGCGAGCGATCCGACGCGTGCGCAGGCCGGCCTGTCGTGGACGGGGACGGCCGCCGCGGGGTCGCTCGGGCACGTGCGGACCACCCTCGCGGGGCGCCTCCTCCTCCCGGTGGGCACGGGCTTCCGGCTCGGCGTCACGGCCTGGGGGGGCGCCGCGTCCTCGGACGTGCCCGTCCAGCGCGCGATCGCGGTCGGAGGCCCCGCCACCCTCCGCGGCTACGCGCCGAGGGCCCGGGTCGGATCGTGCGGCGGCGGCGGCACGATCGAGGTGCAGCGCGTGAGGGGCGCCGCGGCGCTCGCGCTCTTCACCGACGGCGCCTGGGCCGGCGCATGCGACGCGCTCGCCTCCGACGCGCTCCTGGGCTCCGTGGGGGTGGGGCTCTCCCTCCTTGACGGGCTCCTCCGTGCCGATCTCGCGCGGGGCCTGGAGGCCGGAAGCGGGTTCCGCTTCGACCTGTACCTGGACGGGGTGTTCTGAAGCGCACGACCCGCCGCGGGGCGCGTCCCCGTCCGTCGCGCCAGGGAACCGCCGAGCGCAGCGCCCGGCGGTTCCCTCCCGATGGCGAGGCGCCCGCCCTCAGTGCGCGTGCGGCGAGCCGGGATGGTGCTCGCAGGTCGCGTTCGGATTGAACTGCGCGAACATCCCCCGGGGGTTGTCCCGGTAGAGCCACACGTGCAGGTCGTAGTGCGGCTCGAACATGTGCGCCTCGTCCAGCTCCGTGGCGGGATCGTCGACCATCCGGTTGAAGGACATGCCCTGGAACGTCGGTCGCGCCCGGTTGCCCGCGGCCTCCCACGCCTCGATGAAGACGAGGTTCTCCACCGCCACGAGCTCCAGCGAGCCGTCGGCCTGCGGCTCGTAGATGAGGATGCCGGGGCGCAGGAAGTCCGTGTGCGTTCCGGTTCCGTTCACCCGCGGGTTCGGCGGCTCCGAGATCCCGAGCAGGTCGGGCCGGAAGTAGTGGACCCCCATCACGCCCTCCGCGGCGGGCCGGCCCATCATCTCCGCCGTGTCGCAGATGTCCATGGGATCCCGGACGTATCCCTCGGCGAGCGCCACGTCGACGTCGCGGAAGCGGAGCGTCGCCTCCCGCACGGCCTCGAGGCTCGGCTCGGCGGACGCGGTGGCCGTCGCGTCCGGAGCGCCCGCAGCGGCGGCGGCGGACTCCTCCGGCTCCCGGGCCTCGGAGGGCGTGCACGCGGCGAGGACGGTGAGCGCGAGGAGCGCGCGGCGCCCCCGGCGGATGGGTCGGTCGGTCGTGGTGTTCATGAGGTCCTCCGGTCGTCCGTGTCGGGTCGTGCCGGGCGCCTCCGCCCGTGCACCTGATCGGACGTTAGGAGGAGCCGCTTACGCCCCGGTTACGAGGGAATTACGGCCGGACTCGACGGCGGGTGTGCGGCGTCACGTCGAATCCACCCATGGACCCACCGTCAGGTCGGACGCAGCTTCCGAGCCGTTCCCGTCCGTTGCGATCGAGGGGTTTCCATCGAGGAGGCGGTTGCCGCATGATGAGCCCGCACGCTCGCAGCGCCGGGGAGGCGACGCCGTGAGCCGGATCGTCCTCACGAGCTTCGGCTCCTTCGGCGACCTGAACCCGTATCTCGGCGTCGGGCGCGCGCTGCGGGCCCGCGGCCACGAGGTCCGGCTCGCCATGCCGGCGCTCTACCGCGAGCTCGTCGAGCGCGAGGGGCTCGAGCACCGCGCCGTGCACCCGGACCTCGACGTCCAGGACCGCGCGCTCGCCGCCCGCATCATGGATCCGGTGCGCGGGACCGACGTGCTCTTCGACGAGGTCCTGCTGCCGAGCCTGGAGCGCTCGGTGGAGGATCTCGCCGAGGCCGCGCGCGACGCGGACCTGCTCGTGACGCACCCCGCCGCGCTCGCGGGACCGATCGTCGCCGGGGAGCTGGGGCTCCGCTGGGCGTCGAGCGTGCTGGCGCCGATGTCCTTCTTCTCGTGCCACGACCCCGTCGTCCCGGCGCCCGCGCCGTGGATGCACGCGCTGACCTCGCGCTCCGGGGCGGCGTCGCGCCTCTTCCTGTGGCAGACCCGGCGCATCACCCGGAAGTGGGCCGAGCCCGTGTGGGCGCTCCGGCGTGCCCGGGGACTCCCCGACGGTGGCAACCCGATCCTCGAGGGGCAGCACTCGCCGTACCTCGTCCTCGGGCTCTTCTCGCGCGTGCTGGCCGATCCCCAGCCGGACTGGCCCGAGCACGTGACGGTGACGGGGGCGATCCTCCACAACGGACCCGGCGCGGCCGACCCGCCCCCGGAGCTCGAGGCGTTCCTCCGGGCGGGCGATCCGCCTCTGGTCTTCACCCTCGGCACCTCGGCCGTGTACGCCGCGGGCGACTTCTACGAGCGGAGCGTCGCGGCGGCGGAGAGGCTCGGCCGCCGGGCCGTGCTGCTCGTGGGGAGCGATCCCGGGCACCTCCCCGGACGGGTGGACCCCGCGCGCGTGTTCGTGGCGGATTTCGTCCGTCACGACGCGCTCTTCCCCCGCGCCGCCGCGATCGTCCACCAGGGCGGCGCCGGCACGCTCCACCAGGCGCTCCGGTCCGGCCGACCCATGCTCGTCGTGCCGTGGGCGCACGACCAGCACGACAACGCCCACCGCGCGAAGCGCGCCGGAGTCGCGCGCACGCTGCGCCCGTCCCGGTACCGGACGGACCGCGTGGAACGCGAGATCCGCACCCTCCTCGAGGAGCCCGCCTACGCGGAGCGCGCGCGGCGGGTGGGCGAGATCGTCGCCGCGGAGCCGGGCGCGGAGGGGGCCGCGAGCGCGCTCGAGCGCCTGCTCGACTGACGGCGACACGCTGCGCCGGCGGGCCTCGCCGGTAGCGGCTTCGTGGGCCCCGGCGTCCGTCCCTACCCGCCCACCTTCCCCGCCAGCTCCTCCAGCAGCGCCCGCTGCGCCGGGTGGATGCGGCGACGGGCCTCGTCCAGGTCCATCCACGCCGCCCGGTCCACCTCGGGGAACTCCTGCATGCGTCCCGACCTCGGCGGCCACTCCATCTGGAACGTGTTGCTGCGGATCGTCTCCGGATCCAGGTCGCCCGACATGCCCCAGGCCACCACCGTCTTGCCACCCTTCTGGCGCACGGGCGCGAGCGGGATCGCCTCGCCGTCCGGCCTGGTGCCGAGCTCCTCCTCGAACTCGCGGAGCGCGGCCTCGAGCGGGTCCTCGTCCTCCTCGATCTCGCCTTTCGGGATCGACCAGGCGCCCTCGTCCTTGCGTGCCCAGTACGGGCCTCCGGGATGCACGAGCAGGAACCTGGGCCCGTCCGGCGCGCCGAGCCGGTACAGGACGATGCCAGCGCTCCGCCTGCTCACCGCCGCTCCGCTTTGCGCAGCTTGAACGCCACCGCGTAGGGGCGGCGGCTCAGCTTGTCCAGCTTCGGATCGAGGGCCGCCGCCTCGGCGCGCCGTTCCGGGGCGAGCCTCGGCTCCTCGAAGTCGTCCACCACGAACCCGGCCGCCCGGAAGGCCTTCCAGTAGCTCGAGAGCGGGCGGTGGAACCAGATGAACTCCCGCGTGAAATGCGCCCACGGCGGGTCGACGCGCCGGCTCTCCTCGAAGTACGGGAACTCCCACGTGTACGTGGTCGTCGAGCCGCCGTCCGCCTCCCGCCGGCGCCCCTGGGGGAAGCACGGGTGCGAGAAGACGACGACCGCGACGCCCCCGGGCCCGAGGACGCGGTGGAGGCTCCCCACGGCGCCCTCGAGATCGGGCGCGTCCATCAGCACGAAGTTGGAGACCGCGGCGTCGAAGGAGCCGTCCTCGAGCGTCGCGAGCTCCGAGATGGAGTCCCGCTCGAAGCGGATCCCGGGGTGGTCCCCGCGCGCGATCGCGATCATCTCCGACGAGATGTCGACGCCCGTCACCTCGGCCCCGCGGGCGCGCAGCATACCAGCCAGATACCCCGTCCCGCAGCCCGCGTCGAGCACGCGCAGGCCGCGCACGTCCCCGAGCATCGCCCAGAGCACGGGATCGGAGGCGAAGCGCCGGACGACGTCGCCCTCCTGCCCGACCTGGACGCGCCAGCCCGGCGCCAGGTCGTCCCACAGCTCGCGGACCTCCGCTTCGTCCCCGCTTCCCATCCGGTGCCTCCGTTCCCGTGTGGACGACCCGCCGCGCCAGTTCCGCCTCGCCGAACGCGACGGGCTTGTCGGCGGGACGCGGACACCACGGGTACGGACCGGAAGGTTCCGGCGCAATCACCGTACCGCCCGCACCGTCGTCATCCGGACGGCGCCCTGCAGCACTCCGCCCGAGAGGAACGGCGCGCACGCCTCGACGAAGTCACGCTCGAGCGCGTCACGGGCCTTCTCTTCCAGCGGGGCGACCGACGCGGCGATCGGCGTGCTGCCGACGTAGTCCCAGAAGAACGCGGCAGGCGGCCCGAGCTCGAGGGGCACCACCTCCGAGCGGACCTCCACCCCGCCGAAGCCGGCCTCCGTCACGAGCGCGCGCAGCTCGTCCGCGTCGTGGAGCCGGAAGACGGTGCCCAGGAAGCCGGCGCTCTCCCGGCTCGCGTGGCGGCGGAGCGCCTCCTCCATCGCCCGAAGCGGAGGCGGCGTGGGACCGGGCGCGTTCGCCAGGAGCCGGCCGCCGGGCACGAGCACGCGGCGCATCTCGCGGAGTCCGGCGGCCCGGTCCGCGAAGAACTGCAGCCCCATGCCGCAGAGAACCACGTCGAAGGACCCGTCCGGCAGGGGCATCCGCTCTGCGGGTGCCCGGTGCCAGACGATGCGCGCGTCGGCAGGAGCGGCGTCGCGGGCGACCGCGAGCATGGCCGGGTTGGGATCCAGCCCCGCCACGGATCCCTCCGGCCCCACACGCCCCGCGGCGAGCCGCGTGACGATCCCGGTACCGCAGGCGACGTCCAGGACCCGCTCGCCCGCCCGGAGACCGGCGGCCTCGACGAGCCTCGTCGCGACGGGCCCGCCGATCGCGGGCACGAAGGTCCGCTCGTAGCGCTCGGGGACCTCCCGCGCGCGTGTCACGTCGTCGGTCGCGCGCACTTTCGCTGCCGTTTTCATCGCTCCCTCCCCCGGTCGCTCCGGTCTTCGTGGGTGCGGCCCGGGCACGTCGGGCGCCGGGCCCTCGCCTCCAACGTCCGGGTCCCGGGCGGGGCGCGCGTCGGGGAAACCGCGCAATCGCGAGGGATCGGGGACGTGGGTGGAATCACCCACGACGGGGCTCAGACCAGCCCGTGCTCGTACGCGTGCGCGGTGGCGGCCGCGCGCGAGGACACCCGGAGCTTGGCGAGGATGTGCGAGACGTGGCGCTCCACCGTGCGCTCGCTGATGAAGAGCGCCTCGCCGATCGCCCGGTTCGAGGCGCCGGACGCCACCTGCCGGAGCACCTCGAGCTCCCGCGGCGTGAGGCCGTGCGAAGCGGCGCGGGGCCTTCCCGGCGCCCCCCCTTGCGCCGCGAGGCGCGCGAGGTCGGCGCGCGCGCCCAGCCGCTCGAGGAGCCTCACGGCGGCGTCGAGCTCCATCCGCGCGGTATCCGCGTCGCCCAGCTTCCGGCAGGCGCGCGCGAGGAGGATCCGGGCCCGCGCCACCTCGTAGGGCGCGTCCAGCTCCTCCCACGTCCGCCGGGCGGTGCGGAGCTCCGGCAGGGCCGCGCGGGCGTCGCCCCGCTCGAGATGCACGGCGCCCCGCGCGGCCGCGGCGTGCGCCCGCAGCAGCGGAGCCCCCAGGTCCTCCGCGATCGTGGACAGGGTCGCGGCGGCCGCGGCGGCCGCCGCGACGTCCCCGACCGCCAGCATGATCTCCACGTGGGCGGGAAGCACCTTCCAGAGCCGGGCGGGCGTGTCGGCCTCCTCCACGACCCGGCGGATCGCGGCCTCCGCGTCCCGGATCCGCCCCTGCGCGAGGCGGAGGAGCGCGAGCCCCGGCTGCGGCGTGCGGCCTCTCCGGCTGGCCTCCCGGTAGGCCTCCTCGGCCTCCGGGAAGTCGCCCCGCAGCCGGTGGAGCTCCGCCTGCTCGTAGAACGCGGCGCCGGCGCCCGGCGGGGCGGAGGGGCGGTCGAGGACCCGGACGGCCCGGCGCGCTTCCTCCAGCGCGTCCGGCCAGTCTCCCTGGAGGCGCAGGATCTCCGAGCGGCGCACGAGGCATTCGCCGCGGAAGGGAACGATCTCGGGCTGCTCCGCGCACCAGTCGCCCAGGGCCGCCGTCCATTCGCGCGCGCGCCCGAGATCGCAGATCTCCTGGCAGGACTGGATCACCGCGCAGTACACGATCCCGATGGTGACCGGACCCGGGCCGCCGGCGTCGACGGCGGCCATCGCCTCGTCCAGCAGCCGCACCCCCTCCTCGATGTCCCCCGCCCGGATGCGGGCCTGCCCCCGGCCGAGGGTGGCGAGCGCCATCAGGTCGCGGGAGCCGAACCGCTCGGCGATGCGACCCGCCTCGACGAAGGTCTCGTGGGCGGCGTCCGGGTCCCCCTGGGCGAGCAGCCGCAGCCCACGCGGAAGCAGCACGAGCCCCCGCTCCTCGCACTCCCGGCGGCACTCCTCGAGGAGCCGCTCGGCCCGGCCCACCCAGCCCCCGCCGCGGGCCCGCTCGCCCCGCATGAGGAGCTGGAAGCCGAGCCAGAAGGCGCAGCGCGCCGCGCCCACGTGGTCGTCGCGCTCCAGGTACTGCTGGTGCGCCCGCCCCAGGATGTCGGTGCTCTCGTCGGGACGCCCCACGAGGTAAGCCGCGACCGAGAAGGGCTCGAGCGCGCGCGGCTCGAGCGCTTCCTCCCGGTCCGCCGCCGCGAGCTGCGCGTACGCCTCCGCCCACCTACGAGCCTCGAAAGTCTCCAGGCCCCGGTCGCGCGCGTCGGACATGGGATCGCGTCCCCCCCGTGAGGTAGACGGATGGCTGCACGTCGAATGTAGGCCGGAGGGCGGACGACGCACCCCCACGGGATGGACGGGCATCTCGCCTCCGCGGCCGTGCGGTGACACTTTGGCGGGCAAACGCCCTCGCTCCGACATGCCCACACCGCCCGATGCCGTCCGCCGCTCCCCGCCACTTCCGGACCGCGGCCGACTTCCGCGCCTGGCTCGAGAAGAACCACGACCGGGAGTCGGAGATCCTCGTCGCGTTCTACAGGAAAGGCACGGGCAAGGAGGGGATGACGTACCTGGAGGCCGTGGACGAGGCGCTCTGCTGGGGTTGGATCGACGGGGTACGGCGACGCATCGACGAGGAGCGCTACCTGAACCGCTTCTCCCCGCGGAAGCCGAAGAGCAAGTGGAGCGCGGTGAACGTCCGCCATTACGCGCGCCTCGAGAAGGAGGGGCGCATCGCCCCGCCGGGCGCCGCGGCCTACGCGCGCTTCGACGCGGACGCGCATCCGCCTTACTCCTTCGAGGCTCGCCCCGAAGCCTTCCCCCCGGAGATGGAGGAGGCCTTCCGTGCGCACGCCGCCGCCTGGGATTTCTTCCAGGCACAACCGCCGGGATACCGGCGCACGTCGATCCACTGGGTGACGAGCGCCCGCCGTCCCGAGACGCGCGCGCGCCGGCTGGCCCGGCTCGTGGAGGCCTCGGCCGAAGGAAAGCGGTTGTCCTGACCCCGGGAGCGCGCGGGCGCTCGAGGGTCTGGTCCGCTACGCCGCGGATCCCACGCCTCCGGCGCTTTCGACCTCCGGCTGCGGATCGGCGTCCGGGGCCGGAAGGAAGAAGAGCACCACCTCCTCGTAGGGCGTCGAGCCCGTGTTCACGCCACGGTGGACGCGGTCCTCGGGCTCCTCCCAGTCCGCGAGCCCGGCGTGCACCGGCACGTCCAGCGGCTCGTCACCGTCCCGGAACTCGATCCGGAGGGACTCTCCCCGAACGACCACGGTGAAGCGCCGGCACGGGTCGACGTGCCACGGCATCGGCTCACCGGGCTCGAGGATCTGACGGCGGATCACCAGATCCGTCCGACGCGTGATGATCTCCCGCTGCATCTCGTGTCAGCTCCGTTGCGAGCATCCGCTGCTCGGGACCGCTCACGGGGCCGAGCGCATCAACGAATATCGCTCCACATGCTCCACGTCGAGCTCGTCTCTGCGCAGGACGAGGACGTAGTCCCTGCCCGCTTCCAGGAGCGTCTGTCGAGGCTGGAGGACGAGGTCGCCGAGGTACCCTCTCTCCTCGTCGAACAGGGACCATGTCTCTCCGTCCAGGGGGTCGGCAGAGTAGGCACGCGCCCACACGATGCCCTCCGCATCGACCTGCAGCGCCGTATACGCGGGCAGGGACGCCGGCCACTCCCATGCGGCCACGGTCGAGCGGACCTGGGGCGCGCGGGAGGCGTCGACCTCGCGGAGCAGAACCTCGAGCGTCACCGACTTGATCGAATCCGTGACCTCGAGGGGGATCGAGGGTCCCCGGATGATGGACTGCAGCACGCCGTCGAGACCCAGAACCTGGATCTCGAACCGCTCTCCGGACCCGACGTAGACCCGGTCGTCGTGGAGGTCGAAGACGGTCGCGCGCCCTGCCGGGTGAGGCCGGGAGCCGGACATCGAACCGATCCGCTCGCTGACCAACCAGGTTCCGTAATCCGTCCGGATGCCCCGGTCCGACGTCGTCAGCACGAGGCGATCCCGCGCCACGTGGAATCCCGGCGTCGGTCCGGCCGCGCGATCGACGCCCCAGCCGAGGAGCAGGTACCGTCCCCCCTCGCCGCAGGCGAGGTTGTACGGGGAGAAGCCGTCGGGCGTGGTCAGCACCTCTCCGTCGACGAGCGTCCCGTCGAGGTCGAACGCCTTGACCTGCCAGTTCAGGTCGAACGCGACGAACCCTTCCTCGTCGCACCGTCGCACCGCGCGCAGGTACTCGAACTCTCCGGGACCCTGACCGGTCCTCCCCACGCTGCGGATGAAGGCGCCCTCGGGACCGTAGATCCTGACCTCGTTCGTCCCGCCGTTGCCCAGGGCTATGCTGCCGTCCGGCAGCTCCGTCGCGCCGACCACGCGGCTGAGGACGTAGGCGGGATCACCCTCGACCTCCCCGATGCTCCAGTCCGCGGACTGTCCAATCGTCCAGGACGCCGCGGTTCGCGTCCGGGCCGTGGTCGCGACGATCCGCACGCCGCTGCTGTCACGAACGGTGGTGACCGGCGGAGGGTCCTGCGGCGCGTCGCATGCGGCCATCGAGCAGAGCGCAGCCAGGAACGGCACGACCCCATCTCTCATTTCCCGTGCTCTCTCATCCGCCCGAACCTGCGACGAGGAGGCTCGCCGACCGCCTTCATTTGAGCGTGATCAGAACCCGACCGCCATCCTCTCCCCGGATCACCTCGATCCGGTCGATGGTGTCCGGGTCGAGGTCCTCCAGCTCGCCGTCGAACGGCTCGCCGTTCACGAACAGCTCCATCCCCTCCGGGAGGCTCGAGAAGGAGACGCGCTCGGACGTGGGTCGATCCGCCTCCGGCGCGTAGTCGTCCATGGCGCTGCCGAGCGTGGGTGCCTCGGCAGTCTCCGAGGTCCAGACGAGCACCACACCGTCGGCTCCCTCGGTGCCGTAGCGCAGGCGCGCGGCCTCACCACGCAGGACCTCGATCCGCTGGATGCGCGTGGCGTCCAGCTCCTCGAGAGACAGCGGGGACCGCTCTCCGTCCACCAGGATGAGCGGACGCCCGCTCCGGAAGGCCACACCGCGCGTGAACTCCTGGGCCTCCTGGGCCCGCGGAGACAAGGGGGCCACGTCGCCGACCGTCCCTTCGGCGGAGCTGCGTGAGGGCTGGAGGCTCGTGGGCGCGGGCGCCTCGCACGCGACCACGAACACGAGGAGCCCGAGGCCGAGCAGGGCCGCGGCGTGGGGAAGGAGCCGGAACCGGACGGATCGCGCGATCATGGTCATTCTCCTCTCGAGAAGGGATCGGGAACGGCCGAGCGCCGTGGCGGCGAAAGGCAACGGTCCGGCTCGTGCCGAGATCTCGAGCAGCAGGCGGCCGTAGCGCGCCCTCGAGATGCCGGCGGCGAGGACACGCGCGTCGCAGTCGAGCTCCACCGCTTGGCGGAGTCGTGCCGCCATCCACCAGAGCGCGGGATTCCAGGGGGCGAGCGCGACCAGGGCCGCCGCCGCGAAGACGGTGAGCGTGTCCCGGGCGACGCGATGCTCCGCTTCGTGCAGCAAAGTCGCGTGCAGCAGGTCCTCCTCGAGCCGGAAGGCCCAGGCCGGCATCACGACGACCGGGGAAAGCACACCCACGAGCGCCGGGCCGAAGTCCTCGGAGAGGCGGACCTCCCCCCAAGCCGTCCGGTGCCGGGGCCAGCCCCGCGCCATCCGCCGCAACCGCAGGAGCGCCAGGCCGAGGAGGGCGAGCAGGAGGACGCTCGCCACCGGCCAGGCAACGGCGAGGACCGCGTCCGCCCGGGACGCCATCGCGGCGGCGGCACGGAGGGCGCTCGGCCCCGCCGCGTCGGGATTCCCGACCTCGAGCAGGGGGAGCCCGCCCGCGAGCGACTCCGCCGCGAGTCGAGCGGCCGACCGATCGGGCCGGAGCCAGGGCCACAGCTGGAGCGCCGCTGTGCACACCATACCCGCCACCCACGCCCAGCGGAGCGGCCGCCCGCGCGACAGAAGCACACGCTCGGCGAGGAGCGCGCCCGCGCCCACGAGGCTTCCGACCGCCACGCTCCACAGCATCCACAGGGTCATGGCTTCCCTCCGCTCCCGGATCGCTCCGCCGAGTCCCTCCGGGCGGCTTCGTCCAGGAGCGCCTTGAGGCGCTCGACCGCTTCGGGATCCAGGGACCGCTCGGAGACGAGTCGGGCCATGGCGAGCTCGGCCGAGCCCTGGAAGATCCGATCCACGATCCGGCCGAGCACGCGCCGCCCCACCTCGTCGGGCCGGGCCACCGGGAAGTAGCGGTACGCGCGACCCTCCTGCTCGTGCCGGACCGCGCCCTTCTCCTCGAGGATCTGCAGCAGCTTGAGGACGCCCGTGTAGCCGACCGGGTCGTCGAGCGCCTCACGGACCTCGGCGACCGTGCCGGAGCTCCGTCCCCAGAGCACGCTCATGACGTCGAGCTCCCGGTCGGTGAGATGGAGGTGGTCGGTCACGACGGATCTCCGGGCGGCGCGGGGGCACGGGCGACGATGTTCTTCGTACCAAACTACGACATCGACGTCGCCCTGTCTACGACGATCTTCGTAAGGCGGCATCCGGGCCGCCCCCTCGCACCGTCCCAGGGCCGACCCTCACACGATCCGGTGGAGCAGCTCCTCGCCCGCGAGTAGCCGGCGGATGTTCTCCACCACGAGATCGGCCACGCGCGCGAACACCTCGACGGTCGAGCCGCCGATGTGCGGCAGCGTCACGACGTCCTCGCGGGCGAAGAGCGGGTCGTCCGGATCCCACGGCTCCTCCCAGAAGACGTCGAGCCCGGCGCCGCCGAGGCGCCCCTCCGCGAGCGCTTCCTCCAGCGCCTCGCGCACGACGATCGGTCCCCGCGCGCAGTTCACGAGGCACGCGTCGCGCTTCATGAGCGCGAGCTCCGCGGCTCCGAGCAGGCCGCGGGTGCCGGAGGTGAGCGGACAGTGCAGGCTCACGAAGTCCGCGCGAGCGAGCAGCGCCTCCAGCTCCGGCCGGCTCGAGGACGAGCGCACGGCGACGACCTCCATGCCGAGCGCCCGCGCGGCGGCCGCGAGCCGCGTTCCCGACCGGCCGAGCCCGATCACGCCCAGCACCTTGCCCGTGAGCTCCCGCCCGAGCGGCACGCCGACCCGCCGCTCCGCGAACGCACGTCGCGCCTCGGGCAGCCGCCGCGCGAGCGCGAGGATCAGCAGGAGCGCGTTCTGGGCGAGCGCGTCCGCGTTGGAGCCCGGCGCGTTGCAGACCGGCACGCCGCACGCCCGGGCCGCCTCGAGATCGACGACCTCGACCCCGACCGCCGGCTGCTGGATGAGCCGCAGGTTCCGCGCACCGCGGATCGCGGCGGCGTCGATGCGCCCGTTCGAGGGGAGGATCACGTGCGCATCGGCCACCTCCTCGGCGACCGGCCGGTCGTAGTCGCGCACGCGCAGGGATGCGCCCGCGGGGAGCAGCGCCCGCACGGCGTCCACCATCGGGAGCCACCCGGTCCCGCAGAAGACGATGTCGAGATCGGTCACGGAGCGGCCCGGAAGGACCGGTGCGCGCGCGGGGGTGCCGCCGTGCGACCGCCGCGGGCCGTCAGCGGGGTCCCGCGGGTGCGGTCGCCGTCCCGGAGCACGGCATCGGCGCCCCCGTCCAGCCGGCCTCGCAGATCACCTGGGCGGCGGTGCGCCGGACCCAGTCGGCCATGCGCGGGTGCGGGAGCAGCCCCTCGGCCGGGGTGAACTCCAGACCGTCCAGGACCTCGGCGTAGGGCCCGAAGCCCGACAGACGGTACGGCACGACGATCACCCGGCGGCCGGCTTCCGATTCCGCCTGTACGAAGGCGCGAATCTCCCGCTCGGATCGGGCGCGCGCCTCGGGCCAGTCCTCGCGGAGCGTCGCCACGCGGACCGCGGCGAAGCCGTGCGCCGCGGTGCGGGACCGGGCGTCCTCCATCGCTTCCAGCACACGGTCGTTCTCGCCTTCGTCGCCCATGCCGTGCGCGAGGACGAGGACGCTCTCCCGCTCCGGATCCTGCGCGAGGGCCCGGGCGCGGGCGGCGACGATGTCCGCCGCCTCGGGCGACCGCATGATCCCCTCCACGTGGGTCGCCACCGTCACGCCGTCCGCGACGGGTTCGGGATCGCCGTCGTGCGCGGCCCCGTGGTTCCCGTGTCCACCGCCGTGATCCATGAGGAGGAACTGCTCCGGAGGCGTGTCCGAGATCCCGAGGAGGTACACCGTCTGGTCCCAGAACGACTCACCCGACAGGAACATCCGGACCACGGCCACGCGCTCCACGCCGGCCGCTTCGAGGCGGTCGATGCCGTCGGCCAGCGTCATCGGGTCGGCCATGCCGAACGCGACCTCCACCGGCATCTGCTCCGCGAGCGGCGCGACCGCCGCCTGGACCGACGCGTCCCATTCGGCGCCGCCGCCGTGCGCCATGACGAGGACGCCGAGCGTGCCCTCCGAAAGAGCAGCAGGGGCAGCGGGAGCGGACGCGGTGCGGGGGGCGCAGGCGGCGAACGCGAGCGCGAGCGCGAGGAGGGACGGGCGTGCCATGGCTCGAGGGGTGAAGATGGCGCGGGCGATGAAGATGAGAACCGTTCTCAGGCAGCCAGAATAGAAAGCCGGCCGCGGTTCCGCAACCAGCCCGCCGCCCGGGTGTCCCCCGCGGCCCGGGTGGCTCATCGCCGCCCGCGCATCCCTCCCCCTCTCACGCCCACCGGAACGCGCGCAGCGCCACCGCGAACGGCACGACCGTCCAGAGGCCGAGCACCGCGAGCTCGGGCATCACCTCGGCGAGCCCGGCCCCGTCGATCATCCCCGCGCGCAGCGCGTCGTTGAGCGCCGTGAGCGGGAGCGCGCGCAGGAGCGGGTGGATCGCCTCCGGGAAGCGCTCGTAGCTGAAGAACACGCCCGAGCCGAGCCACATCGGGACGGTGACCAGGTTCACGAGCCCGGACACGCCCTCGATCGTCTTGGTGCGCGAGGCGACGAGCAGCCCCAGGGCCGAGAACGCCACCGCCCCGATCGTGCACAGGAGCGCGAAGGCGAGGAGCGAGGTGCGCAGCGGCACGTCCAGGATCCACACCCCGAAGGCCGTGATGAGCACGAGCTCCGCGGCGAGGAACATCAGCCGCGAGGTCAGGAACGACGCGAGGAACGAGGAGCGTCGCATGGGCGTCACGAGGAAGCGCTTCAGGACCTTCCGCTGGCGCATGTCGGCCACGGCGAAGCCGATCGCCCAGAGTCCCGTGCCCATCAGGCTCATCCCCAGGAGGCCGGGGAAGAGGAAGTCGATGTAGCGCGCGCCGGTCTCGGTCACCGGCTGGATGGTGAGCGCGTCGGCCGGCACGTCCCCGACCGCGACGAGCACGCGGAGCCGCGCGAGCTCGGCCTCCGCGCGCGCCGCGTCGAGCCGCAGCTCGGCCGGCTCGACCGAGAGCACGAGCGCGTCGATGTGGCCGCCCGCGAGGCGACGGTTCGCCTCCTCGAGCGTGCCGAAGCGCGTGATCTCGATGAGGGGATCGGCCTCGAGCCGCTCGGTCCAGGCGCCCGGCTCCCCGACCACCCCCACGAGGCTCGGCGCCGGTGCCCGTCCCTGGAACGCGAAGCCGAGTACGGCGGCCAGCACGATGGGAAACGCGAACACCCAGAAGACGGCCTCCGGCTGGCGGAGGAACGAGACCGTGCGGTGGCGCGTGAGCTCGACGAGCTCGGGCCACCGCGGCAGCGGGCTAGCCATCGCGCAGGTGCTTTCCGGTGAGCGCCACGAACACGTCCTCGAGCGTGGGCGAGTGGGTCTGGAGCGACTCGAGCTCGACGCCCACCTGGTCGAGGTGCGCGAGCAGCGCGCCCACGCTCGCCTGGGTGTCCGTGACCACGAGCGTGAACGAGGCGCCCTCGCGCCGGACCTCCCGGACGCCGGCCAGGGAGCCGAGCGCGCCGTCCGTCAGCAGCCGGCCGGTTCCGTTCCGGGGATGGAGCTCGACGATGCTCTCGGCGTGCAGGCTCCCGATGACCGAAGCCGGCGTGCCCTCGGCGATGATCCGTCCCGCGTCGACGATCACCACGTCGTCGGCGAGCCGCTCGGCCTCCTCCATGTAGTGCGTGGTGAGCAGCACGGTCCCGCCGGAGGCCTTGAAGCCGTTCACGATCTCCCAGACGCGACGCCGGGCCTGCGGATCCAGCCCCGTCGTCGGCTCGTCGAGGAAGAGCACCTCCGGGTCGGACACGAGCGCGCAGGCGAGGCTCAGGCGCTGGTGCTGACCGCCCGAGAGCGTCTCGACCCGCGCGTCGCGCTTGTCCGTGAGCTCGACGATCTCGAGGACCTCCTCCGGGTCGCGTCCCCGCGCGTAGAAGCTGCGGAACAGCCGGAGCGTCTCGAACACGGTGACCTTCTCCTGCAGCCGCGTCTCCTGGAGCTGCACCCCGATCCGCTCGCGGATCTCCTGGGCGTCGGTCGCCCAGGAGCGTCCGAGGATCTCGATCTCGCCCGCGTCGGGACGGGTGAGTCCCTCGAGCATCTCGATCGTCGTGGTCTTGCCGGCGCCGTTCGGGCCGAGCAGCGCGAGGCAGGTGCCGCGCACGAGCCGGAGGTCGAGACCGTCGACGGCGGTCAGCGAGCCGAACCGCTTCACGAGCCCCGTCGCGCGGACGGCGAGCGACGTGGCGGGCTGGGACACGGCGCTTCTCCTGCGGTCGGGGATCGGGCGGGGCGGGAGCCCCGAGGACGGGAAACCCCGAAATCCTAGCGGGCGGGGCCCGTGCGTCACAGACCCCCTGCGCGCCGCGCGGCGACGGGCGTGCCCGGGCGCCCCTACGGGTCGCCCCGGCCCCAGTTCACGATCGGGAAGACGGGGAACTGGCCGTTCTCGCTGATGATGTTGACGAGCCCGATCTGCAGGCCGTCGAGCCGGTCCGCGATGTTCACGAGCGACATCTGGAGGCCGTGGAACTCCCGCGCGTGGTTCACGGCGGAGAGCTGCACCCCCTCCCCCGACGTGACCGAGCTGTACAGCCCGGACTGGAGCCCCTCGAACGCGCCGGCGGTGATGTTGACGACCGCGTTCTGCCAGCCCCGGAAGTCCCCGTCGACGAGGCCGACGATACCGTACTGCAGGCCGACGAAGTCCTCCGTGGCATGAGCCACCAGGCCCACGTCGAGACCGGTCACCGAGGTGTTCTTCCCGTAGATGAGGCTCAGGCGCACGCCGCGGACCGACTCGTCCTCGTCGGCGAGCTGCACCGGGGGGAAGAGCGCGAGCTGCACCGGCGTCTCGTCCTGCGCGAGGACGCGCCCGGGGAGCGGGGGAAGCGCGAGGAGGAGGAGCAGGAAGAAGGGGACGGGGGATCGCACGTGACCTCCTCCGAACGAGGTGGAACCGGCAGGCCGGCGCATCCTGCTCCAGCGTATATCGTACTGGTGCGGCGAGCGGGTGGTTCCTGCCCCTCAGCGCTCCGCTCGGGGACCGGGTCCTGGGTACGGACCCCCAGGATCAGGATACAGGAGCGAAGGATGGGAATGACGATCGACATCTGGTCGGACGTGGTGTGCCCGTGGTGCTACATCGGCAAGCGGCGGCTGGAGCGGGCGCTCGAGGACCGCGCGGACGACGTGGAGATCGTGTGGCGGAGCTTCGAGCTCGATCCCTTCGCCCCGACGGAGCCCACCGGGGCCCTCGCCGAGGGGTTCGCCGAGAAGTACGGGATGTCGGTCGAGGAGGCCCGAGCCACGATGGACGGCGTCGCCCGGACGGCCGCCGAGGAGGGGCTCGAGCTGCGCTTCGATCGGGCCCTTCGGGGCAACACGCTCGACGCCCACCGCCTGCTCCACTTCGCCGCTTCGCGGGGCGTGCAGCGGGAGATGAAGGAGCGCCTCTTCCGCGCGTACATGAGCGAGGGCCGCGCGATCTCCGACCGTGACGAGCTCGCGCGCCTCGCGGCCGAGGTCGGGCTGGACGCGGGCGAGGTCCGCGCCATGCTCGACACCGACCGCTACGAGGAGGACGTCCGGGCGGACCAGGCCCTCGGCCGGCAGATCGGGATCCGGGGCGTGCCGTTCTTCGTGTTCGACGGCCGCTACGCGGTCTCCGGCGCGCAGCCGACGGACGTCTTCCGCGAGGTGCTGCGGCGGATCGAGGCGGAGTCGGACGAGGAGGCGAGGGAGGAGGGCGACCCCGCGCGGCCCTAGCCCCGCGCGCTCCTCACTCGGCCGGGCTCATCCCCTCCCCTCCCCGGACGACGGCGGGCTCCCGGGGCTCGCGCGCATCCGCCCGTCCGGGCAGCGGCAGCAGCATGGGGACCCTCCGCCGGTAGCTCCGGTAGGCCTCCCCGTGCATCCGCACGAGATCCCGCTCCTCGAGGCGGATGGCGAGGAGGATCCAGCTCGTCCACACTCCGGCGAACAGCAGCCGACCCACCGTCATCACCGGGGCGCTCCAGAAGGCGAGGAGGAATCCCAGGTAGAGCGGGTGCCGGACCAGCCGGTAGGCGCCGGGCGTCCCGAAGCGCGGCGACTGGAACGTCCGGCCCCGCGCGTACGTCCACACCTGCCGCAGGCCGAAGAGATCGAAGTGGTCGATCAGGAACGTGGACGCGAGCACGAGCACCCACCCGGCCCAGAAGACGCCCTCGAGCACGGGGGCGGCCAGGGTGTGCTCCACCGACCAGACGACCGTCGGCATGGGACGCCACCCGCCCATCACCACCGCGAGCGTGAGGCTCGCGGCGAGGACGAAGGTGCTCCGCTCGAGGTGGGGGGGCACGATCCGCGTCCAGCGCTCCTTGAAGCCCCGACGCGCCATGACGCTGTGCTGGAGCGCGAAGAGCAGCAGGAGACCGACGTTCACGGGGAGGGCGACCCCCGTGCTCGACGCCGATCCGGCGTCGACGGTGCGAGGCACCGGCAGGTCGCCCACGAAGGCGACCAGATAGAGAAAGACCGCGAGGAAGAACAGGTAGCAGCCGAGCCCGTAGACGAGCGCGAAGATTCTCTTCATGGTCACCCCCAGCCTGGTCGACTCCGATCGGCGACGTGCCTCTCGTAGGACCAACGTGGAGGGCGGGACCGCGGCGCCGCGTGAGACGGAAGTCCCGGATCGAGGGCGCGCGCCGGGGGCGGACCGGGACCGGAGTCCCGACCCCAGGGCCGCAGGCGGCGGCGGCGAGCCGGGCGCGACCCGGGCGGGACGCGGTCCCGGGCGCAGGGCCCGGGCGCCTACCGCCGCCCGAGCCCCTCGTCCCTCGCTCGCACGATGGCCTCTCCGCGACTCTCCACGCCGAGCTTCCGGTAGATCCGGGACACGTGGTTCTTCACGGTCTTCGGCTCGATCGCGAGGAGGCGGGCGATCTCGAGGTTCGCCTTCCCGGCCGCGAGCAGGTCGAGGACCTCCGCCTCCCGTCCGGTGAGCCCGTCCAGGAGCTCGCTCGAGGGAGGCCCTCCCGATCCCAGGAACGCACGGATCTCGGCGAGGAAGCGCCCCCAGGCGGGCTCGGGCTCGAGCAGGACGTGGTTCCGGCTCTCGAGCGGGACGAAGGCCGCGTCGGGGAGGCGGCCGGCGAGCGCCCGGCCGGCCTCGAACGGGATCACCTCGTCGTGACGGGCGTGGAGGACGAGGACCGGACAGCGGACCTCGGCGAGCAGGGCCCGCACGTCGATGTCCCCGAACTCCTCCTCGAGCCGGCCGGCGATGTCGGGCGACGTGGTCTCGCGCTGCAGCTCGTTGAACCAGGCGATCTGCTCGGTCGTGCCCTCCGGCAGGAACATCGACGTGAACACCTGCCGGAATGCCGGATTGTCGCGGCCCCATCCATCGATGATGAGCCGGTTCAGGGCCTCCTTGCGGCGCCGGAACTCGGCGTTGCCCCGATGCTTCCATCCCACGGCGTAGCTGCCGTACAGGATGAGGCGCCGCACGCGCTCCGGATGGCGGACCGCGTAGGCGATCCCGACGGGCCCGCCCTGCGACATGCCCAGGAGGTCGAAGCGCTCGAGGCGCGCCGCGTCCACCACCGCCTCGAGATCCTCGACCCACCGCGCGAACGAGAGGTCGGCCACGTCCCGGTCCGACAGACCGCACCCTCGCTCGTCGTAGCGGATCAGCTCGTGGTCGCGGGACAGCTCGCGCAGCCAGGGCCGCCAGACCGGGCTCCGCCAGTCGAACTCGAGGTGCGTGAGCCAGTTGGCGGCCTTCACGAGCGGAGCGCCGCGTCCGGAGCGCGCCCAGGCGATCATCGTGCCGTCCCGCGAGCGCACGAAGCGGATCGATTGCTCCATGGAGCTCACCGCGCGCGACGCAGGACGGCCACGCCCGGATGCCTTCGATGCAGGGTGTTCACGTGCTGGGCGAGCGCTCCTGCGGTCGGCCGACGGGAAGGATGATGCTCCAAGCGAGCGCACGGAACGGCCGAGCCGCAAGGGCGGATCCCACGCCCTCCGATTTGACGCGGAGACGCCGCGCCGCGAGTCTTCCGTGCGGCCCCCGAACGGGGCCAGGCAAGACGACTGGGAGGGCGAGGGCCTGTTCTGGGGCTCTCGCCCTCTTCGTTTCCGCTCGTGACCATCGGTTCGGTACGCTCGCCTGGAAGAACGCAGTCGCCGTCCGG
>CAZOYA010000043.1:0-20466 GCA_964583815.1 uncultured Gemmatimonadaceae bacterium
GACGACGACGCCGAAGCGCTGGTAGTCCTCGACCTCCTTGGCCCAGATCACGCCCGCACAGGACGAATCCAGATCGCGCACGAGCCCGTAGTCGACCTCGAGGACCGCGTCCGCGAAGACGATGAGCAGCTCGTCGTCGATGAAGGGCTCGGCGAGGCCCACGGCCCCCGCCGTGCCGTCCTGCACCTCCTGGAGCACGTAGTGCGCGCGGAGGTCGGGGTAGTTCTCGGCGATCCAGGCCTCGACGACGTCGCGGAGGTACCCGACGATGAAGACGACCTCGTCCACCCCGACCTCGAGGAGATCGTCCAGGATGTAGGCGAGAACCGGCTTCCCGGCGACCTTGAGGAGCGGCTTGGGGGTATGGTGCGTGTGCGGGCGGAGGCGGGTGCCCTTCCCTGCGAGCGGGATGACGGCTTTCATGGGCTCTCGGCTTGGGAATCGGTCGGGTCGGCCTCACTATAATCGAACCACGTGGGACGAAGGCAATCGGCCCCGACCGGCCGCCACGAACCATCGAGGAGATGCCTGTGGAGACGGACGTGAGCAGGAAGAGCCCGGCCGCCGCGACCGCGGCCGTCTGGCTGCTGGCGGCATGCGCGAGCCCGGGCTCGGCAGGCCCCGGGCCCGCCCAGCCGGTCGACACGTCCCAGGCGCGGCTGCACGTGTACGAGGTCCCGCTCGAGGGTCGGCAGGCGGCGGACACCATCCCCTCCTTCGTGGAGGTGAGCGGAACGGGGACGGCCGAGGTGGAGCCCGACCGGGCCGTCGTGGCGTTCGCCGTCGAGACCAGCGCCGAGACGGCCGCGGACGCGGCGGGCGCGAACGCGGATCTCATGACCGCGGTGCTCGGAGCGGTGCGCGCGGGCGGCTTCGCGGGGCTCGAGCTCGAGACGTTCGGCTACTCGCTCCGGCCGGAGTACGCGACGCCCGATCAGCGCGTGCGGACGATCGCTGCGTACACGGCGCTCAACCACGTGCGGGCGACCGTGGCGGACGTGGACGCGGTGGGCGGGGTCATCGACGCGGCGATCGGCGCGGGCGCGAACCGCGTGACGCAGATCCACTTCGAGGCCTCCGACGTGGAGGCGGCCCGCACCGAGGCCCTCCAGGCGGCCGTGCGGGCCGCGCGCGCCCAGGCGGAGGCCATCGCCTCGGCGCTCGGACACGAGCTCGGCCGCGCGCTCGAGGTGCGGGGCGGCGCCGACCGCCCGGGTCCGCGCCCCTACGCGATGGACATGGTGTCCATGCGCGCCGAGGCCACGCCCATCGAGGCGGGGAGCCAGACGGTCACGGCGAACGTCACGGTCCGGTTCGCGCTCGGAGCGGAGCGGCCGGAGCGTTGAGCGACGAGGAGGATCGGGCGACGACGGCGGGCACCGTCACGGATCCCGCGGCCGCCGACCCCCGGCTCCGCGGCCGGACGTACGCGATCCCCTTCGACCGTGTGTGGAGGAGCGCGCTCGCGCTCGCCGGGGGCGAGCTGGGCGGATGGAGCCTCGTGCGGGCGGACGACCGCGCGGGCGTGATCGAGGCCGTCCGGAAGCTCCTGCTGCGCAAGGAGCGTGACCGGGTCGTCGTGGAGATCGGGCTCGACGAGAACGCCCAGACCCGCGTGGACCTCCGCTGCGTCCGGGAGGGCGCGCGCCCCGCCGTGCGCAGCCACGCCCGCCTCGCGGATCACTTCTGCCGGTCGCTGGACCGCGCCCTCGGGGCCCGTCCGTCCGAGATCCTCGACCCCACGCGCGTCGCCCCCTGGACGGAGGGCGCGGGCTCGTGAGCGACGATCGAGGGGCCGGAGCCGGGCACCGTGCCGCCTCCGACCGCGCCCGGCACGGGCGACGTCCGTCCCGCGGGCTCGCGGCGGCGCTGCTCCTCGCGGCCGTGACCGGCTGCGGCGATGCGGCGGAGGCGCCCCCGTCCGAGGGCGCCGGCGCGGCCTCGCCGGCCGAGGCGGGAAGGGCGGCCGGGCGGGTGTACGAGCGCGCCTTCGCCTTCTTCGGGCGGCCCGGCGACAGCCTGCTCCTCGTCCCCTGGATCATGGAGACGACCGCCCGCCCGGACTCGACCGTGCGCGACGCACGGGGGTGGCTGGGGCGGGCGGGCACGTGGGAGGCGTTCTACGCCGAGCGCTGGGCCACCCCGCCGGAGCGCGTCCCCTCGCGGGTGCTCCCGCACGGCGATCTCGGGATCGTCGTGCGCGACGGGGACGTCGTGGACGGCATCCTGTTCGAGGAAGGGCCGCGCAGCCTCGAGATCGCCATGGAGGAGGTGATCGCCGCCTGGGTCGGACCCGACGGCGAGACGCTCGATCTCATGGAGGGCGCGGCGTACCTGGCCGAGCAGCGCGTGGACGGCGTGGTGGTGGACGTCCAGCGCTCCTGGCGGGAGGGCGACCCGCCCGTGGGGGACTGGCTCTTCGTCACCTCCGGAGATTCGCTCCGGCTGGCGCTCGCGGGGGACGTCGAGCACGGCCTCGACCGCGAGCCCGTCTACCGAGGCTGGGCGCAGCGCGGGAACCAGGACCTCGTGTGGCCGGACGTGCGGGTCGCGTGGACCTCCCGCCAGGCGTTTCCCCCCGCGCGGCGCGACGTCCCGAGCGCGTGGTCCGTCGACGCGTCGGACGGCTCCCTCTCGGGCACGCTCCGCAGCATCACCGCCGAGATCGAGGCGGGCGAGGGACCGGGCCCGCTCCTCCCGGTGCGGGCCCTGATCGAGGTGGAAGGCACGCTCCTCGTGGACGGCGGTCGATTCCCCGTGCGCGGGCTGCTCGTGCATCGACGGCGGTAGCGCGGCGTGTCCGAGGAGATCCTCCGGGCGCTGATCCAGATCGCCTTCGGCGCCATCGCGGGCGGCGTGACCAACACCGTCGCCATCTGGATGCTCTTCCATCCCTACGAGCCGCCCCGGGTCTTCGGTCGCTGGACGCTGCGCTTCCTCCAGGGCGCCATCCCGAAGAACCAACCGCGGCTCGCCGCGGCGATCGGCCGCACGGTCGGCGACCGCCTCCTCACGCCCGAGGACCTCACGCGCACCTTCGCCAACCAGGAGTTCCGCGAGGCGTTCGACGAGCGCCTGGCGGGCTTCCTCGACGGGATCCTCCACACGGAGCGGGGCTCGCTCCGCGAGATCCTCCCGGCCGACGTGATGGCGGACCTCGAGACGCTCCTCGACGACGCGGTGACGCACGGGCTCGCGCAGCTCGATCGATGGATCGACTCTCCGGCCTTCGAGGAGGCGATGGCCCGCCGCACGGGCGACCTTGTCGCCGCGGTGCGCGACCAGCCGATCGGGAGCGTGCTGACGCCCGCGCGGGGCGCGGCGCTCGAAGCGGCGGTCGGCGGCTGGCTCGAGGACGCGGTCGGGAGCGAGGGCTTCCAGGCCGCGGTGGACGACTACCTGGCCCGTGGAGCCGGCAAGCTCCTGCGCGCCGACCGCACCTTCGAGGAGATCCTCCCGCTCGGGCTGGTCGCCGCCGTCGAGCGCGGCATCGCGAGCTACCTGCCGATCGCCGCCGAGCGGCTCGGCGGGCTCCTGGAGGACGCGGACGCGCGCGCCCGCTTCGAGGCGACGATCCACGACCTGCTCCATCGCTTCCTGCGGGACCTGCGCTTCCACCAGCGGCTCGTGGCCCGCCTCGTCGTGAACGAGGAGACCGTGGACCGGGTGCTCGACACGATCGAGGCCGAGGGTGCGCAGCGGCTGTCGGAGATCCTGCGCGATGCGGCGGTGCAGACGGCGATCGCGCGCAGCGTGAACGAAGCGATCGTGGAGCTCCTCCGCCGGCCCGTCGCCGACGTGCTCGGCGACGCCGAGGAGCCCAGCGTCGTGCAGGCGCGCGCGACGCTCGCCGGGTGGATGGTCGGCATGGCGCGCGACGGCGAGACGCGGGCGTTCCTCGTGGAGAAGCTGAGGGCCGGGCTCGATCGCGCCGGGGCCCGCACCTGGGGCGAGATCCTCGACCGGGTCCCGCCGGAGCGGGTCACGCGGGCCGCCGTCACGGCCCTGCGGAGCGAGAGCGCCCGCGCGGCGCTCGCTTCGGGGGTCCGGCGGCTCGTGTCCCGGCTGCTCGACCGGCCCATCGGCACGCCCGCGCGCTGGCTGCCGGAGGACGCGCCCGCCCGGCTCGAGGCGGCCGTGGGCGATCCGCTCTGGAGCTGGCTCCAGAGCCAGGTGCCGCACGTGGTGCAGCGGATCGACGTGGCCCGGCGGGTCGAGGAGAAGGTGCTCCACTTCCCCACCGAGAAGATGGAGGACCTGGTCCGCAAGGTGACGGACCGGGAGCTCCGGATGATCGTGAAGCTCGGCTACGTGCTCGGCGCGATCATCGGCGTCGGGCTGATCCTGGTCGACGCCGTGCTGACGGGCTGAGCGCCCGCCGCGCTCATTCGTCGGGCCGTCGGATCCGGAATCCCCGGCGCACGCCCCCGCCGCTGCCCGAGCGCGGGTCGAGCTTCCGCTGGACCCAGGCCAGGGGGGTGAATCTCCTCTTCACCTTCCGGCGCGCGCGTCCGCCCTGCGCCATGATCCGCTCGATGTCGTCGAGCGATTGATCGTAGCGGCCGGGCAGGCCCAACCAGATGCCGAGACCGAACGCGAGGACGGCGGCGATGATGAAGAGGATCGTCGTCAAGCCGCTCTACTTCTCTGTGATCGACTCGAAGACCAGCATCCCGAGGCCGATCGACAGCGTGACGGCGACGATCTGGGTGCCGATGGCCACGAGCGCCACCACGGCCCAGAAGATCATGTGCGTGAAGAGATAACCGCCGGGGACCAGGTCGAGCATCGTCCGAATCTCACGGTGAGGAGCGCCAGAGTCGCCCAATATGCCGGAGCGGGCCGGGCGTGTCACCCCCGGCGCGGACCGCCCGCGCGCGCAGGGTGCCCCGGATCACCCTTCCTGGACGCGCAGGTGCCGCACGCCCGCGGAGAGCGGCCACCACACGACGAGGGCGGTGAGCACCGCCGCCCCGGCGAGCCCGAGCACGACCGGAAGCGGCGAGGCCTCCACGTCCCGGGCCGCGGCGCTCAGGTACCGGTAGACGGGCCAGCCCTCGAGGAGCACGATGCCGGCGAGGTAGAGCACGGCGCACATCATGAAGAGCAGCCCGCCGAACGAGGTCGGGATCTCCGCCACGTTCTCGGTCTCGTAGTTCGGGTAGAGCGCCCCCAGCCCGAGCGCGAGCGCCGTGAGCGCGAAGGTCATCGCCACCATCGTCGCCGTCGTGAGCGCGAGCATGAACGGCGACGCCTCGAGCACGGTGTTCGTCAGCACGATGAGCGGCACGGCCACCGCGAGGAGCGGCACGGTGCCCACGAAGTACTTGGCCCAGAACAGCGTCGGAGCGTCGATGGGCGAGGAGCGGAGGAGCCACAGGGTGCGGCCCTCCATGGACATGGCCGGAAAGACGAAGCGCGCGGCGATCGCGGCGACCACGAAGCCGGCGAGCCCGAGGTTCAGGAACGAGACCACGTTCACGAGCAGGAAGGACACCCGCTCCCCCGTGTACAGCGGCAGCGCGCCGATGTTGTAGACGTACACGACCACCAGCACGCCGAGCAGGATGAGCTGCGACCACTGCGTCGTGTCGCGGAAGAACGTCCGGATCTCCTTGGCGACCACGACCCGCGCCGCGGGGGAGAGGGCCGGCAGCCAGCGCTCCAGGCGGGCGCGCCGCCGCCCGGTCTCCCGCCGCTCGTCACCCTCCTGCGCGCGGGAGAACCCGGTCCGGTAGGCGCGCCGGTGGAGCGCCGCGCCGAACACCAGGAACGCGCCGGCCGTGCTCCACAGGAACAGGAAGGGGAAGGGCTCGAACGCTCCGTTCAGATGCGAGAGGAGTGTGTCCGCCACCCACTCGCTCGGAAGCCAGGGCGAGGTGGGCGTCCGCAGCACCGCCACGAAGTCCACGAGGCTGCGGAACTCCTCGGGCCGCATGAGCCGCTCGGGACGCACGAAGCGCAGCAGCGCGATCAGCCCCGCTCCCGCGAAGAGCCCGACCAGCGCGAGCAGGTCGCGGGTGCGCCGGGCCGGGAAGACGTTCACGAGCACGAGCGTGACCGCGCTCCCGACCACCGCCGGGATCACGAGGAACGGCAGGACGGTCGCCACCGCGAGCGCGTAGTAGCGCGGGCCGGCCCCGTACACGACCCCGTAGGCGGCGAGCAGGGGCACGACGAGCAGCGCGACCATCCACGAGGAGTCGACGATCGTCTCCGCGAGCCGGGCGCCGTACACGGTGCCGGACTCGATGGGCGCCGCCGCCACCAGCTCGAGGTCGTCGGAGAGGAAGAAGGTCGACAGGGCCGTGATGACGTTCGACAGCACGAGGATCATCAGGAACGTCACGAACGCGAGGCCGAGGAGCTTCCCGGCGAGCAGGTCTCCGATCCCCTGTGTGCCCCGGAAATAGAGGAGCATCCGGAAGATCACGACGAACGCGATCGTCCAGAACAGCGCCCCGACCGTCCCGAGGAGGAAGACCTTGACGAGCCGTCCCTCCCCGGAGCGTGCCCGGTTGATCCTCGCGCGCAGCTTGGGACGGAGGAGCCAGAGCACCCCCGGTCGGACCGCGCTCACACCACCTTCCGGAGGCCCGAGATCACGTCCGCCATGCCGCCGTCGCCGGTCATCCTGAGGAAGATCTCCTCGAGGTGCGCCCCGCCCGCCTTCGCCTGCGCCCGTAGCTCCTCCATGGTGCCGGAGGCGATGATCTCGCCCCCCTGGATGATCGCGATGCGGTCGCAGAGCGCCTCGGCGACCTCGAGCGTGTGCGTCGAGAGGAAGACCGCGCCGCCGTCGTCGGCGAAGCGGCGGAGGAGGTCCTTCAGCAGGCGCGCCGAGCGGGGGTCGAGCCCCACCATCGGCTCGTCCACGACGATGAGCTCGGGTCCGTGGATCAGCGCGGAGCTGATGAGGAGCTTCTGGCGCATGCCGTGCGAGTAGCTCTCGATGAGCTCGTCCCGCCAGGCGGTCAGGTCGAAGAGCTCGAGAAGCCGCGCGGCCCGCTCGTCCGCCTCGGCGCCCCCCTGTCCCCACAGCCCCGCCACGAAGCGCAGGAACTCGCCACCCGAGAGCTTGTCGTAGAGGTACGGTCGGTCGGGGATGTAGCCGATCCGCGCCTTCGCCGTCTCCGGCTCGGACTCGAGGTCGGTGCCCCCGACGAGCACCTGCCCCTCGCTCGGCCGGAGCACCCCGGCGACCATCCGGATCGTGGTGGTCTTGCCGGCGCCGTTGGGCCCGAGGAAGCCGAAGATCTCCCCGGCTTCGACGCGGAGGTCCAGCCCCTTCACGGCCGCGAAGCGGCCGTAGCTCTTCCGCAGCCCGCGGAGCTCCAGCACGGGCACGCTCATTCGGCCATCCTCCGCTCCAGGACCTCGATGTCGAGATTGCCGATCAACCGCACGATCTCCACCTGCTGCGCGAGCCCGCCCACCACGAACCGGATGTGCGCGGCGTCGGCGGGGGTCTGGCCGAAGGTGGGATCCACGGCGACCCAGTCGCCGAGCCAGACCTCCGGCCACGCGTGGTAGAAGAAGGCCCCGTCCAGGTAGACGAGACCCACCGCGGTGCGCGCGGGGAGCCCCAGCGCCCGGGCGAGCGCCACGTAGAGCACGGTGTGCTCGTTGCAGTCGCCGCGGCGCGTCTCGAGCACCTGGACCGCGTTCGGGATCGAGAAGGTGACTTCCTTCGCGAGCATCCCGTTCACCGACCTCGCGAGCTGCCGGGCGACCTCCACCGGGTCCTGGGCCCAGGAGGCGCGCGCCGCGGTGATCTGCCGGGCCCGCCGCACGATGCGCGGGTCGTCGCTCTGGATGAGCGGCTCGGGACCGAGCGCCTCGCTCAGGTCCATGCGCTTGTACGGGAGTCGGTAGCCCGGGTCCAGCGCCTCCCACGACTCGCGCCGGACGATCAGGGTGTCGCCGCGGAGCTCCTGTCGGCCGCCGTCGAGCGCGAAGCCGGTCAGATCCACGCCCGTGAGACGGAAGCGCAGCTCGGTGAAGCGCCCCGCGTCGGAGAGGTCCACGTTGCTGGCGATCGCCGTCGAGAGGATCACGTCGTCGTCCACCACCGAGCCGGAGGCGAGCCGGCCGTCCGCCTGCGCCTGGCTCGCCAGCTCGTACTCGGTCTTCTCGATCGAGAAGCCGAGCGGGCTCGACGACCGCAGGATCCGTCCGTCCTCGTCGACCCAGCTCTCGACCCGCACGCCCCCGAAGTCCTCCGCGATCCGCCAGGCGGGCACGGTGTCCACGCCGGCGGGGATCCACCGCGTGCCGCTCGCGTCCCGCGCCACGGAGTCCGGCACGAGCAGCGTGTCGTGCTCGAGCACGTGGACCTCCGTGCGCCGCGTGGAGAGCGAGGTGGGGTCGAACACGGGGAGCGCCACGCGGCTGCCGACCTCGAGCGCCCCGCCCATGGCCACCCGGATCGGCACCACGCTCGAGAACACCGGCGGCTCGGGGAGGCGGAACTCGAGGTCCTGCACGCTTCCCGCCGAGGAGACCCGCACCTCGAGGGTCGTGTCCGGGCGCAGCGTGCCCTCGGCCCGGAAGCGGCCGATCTCGCTGTCGAGCGTGAAGTCGAAGGACCGCATGACCAGGGATTCGTCGAGCTGCACGAGGGTGCGCACCACGGCCGTCCCGGTCTGGCCCAGGGCGGGCAGCTCGAGGCTCATGCGGTCGTCGAGCACGAAGCCGCCCGGGATCGTGTCGAGGCGCGAGGTCGCCTGGCCGACCGCGCGGCTCCCCATCGTGAGCGTGTAGAAGCTGACACCGGGAGCGAGCGCCTGAGCCGCGTCGCTCAGGAGCGCGAGCTCGGTCCGGAAGTACTCCCGGCGCACCTGCCACCCGACCATGACCAGCCAGGTGAGCACGACCGCCGGCGCGAGGATGCGTCGGGTCATTCGATGTGGTTCGGGCCGCCTCGGGGCGGACGGAAGGATCGAGCGCGGGGGGGGCGGCGTGCGCGTGGCGCTCTACAAGTCTCGGCCCCGGCGGCGGGAAGTGGAAGGATTTTCGGCCGACGCGTCCGCGGCGGCCGGTCGGGTACGGCCGCGGCCGACCGCTACGCGAGCATCCGTTCGAGCAGCTCCCGCTCGTAGTCCGAGGCCGGCACGATCGCGAGCTCGGTGGGCGGCCGGCCCTCGGCCACGTGCTCCTCCAGCACGTCGAGGAAGGCGCGCACGGCCTCCTCCGGCTCCATGATCCCCGCCCCGAGGCCGAGCACCGGCAGCGCGAGCGAGGCGAGCTCCCAGTCGGCGGCGCGCGCGAGGCCGTTCCGGAGGGCACGGTGGACGGCGGCGGCGGTCTGCGGCTCGTCCGCCGAGGCGGTCACGACGTGCACGACGAAGCGGGCCGGGAGCCCGCCCCCCGGCGTGAGCACGGCTCCACCCACCGGCAGCGGGCCCACCGACGCCAGCCGCTCCGCCACCGCCGGGCCGGCGCGGAGCCCCACGTCGCGGGCGGCGGCGGTCGCGGGGTCCAGGTCCGCCCGGATCGGTCGCAGGAGCCCCTCGACCTCCTGCTCGGCCAGGGCGCCGTGCGCCACCCGGATCATGGCGTCGGCAGGCTGCGCGCGCGCCGGTACATCGTCGCGGCGTCCTCCGGTCGGAGCATCCGGTCGTAGAGACGGCCGAGCGCGCTGTAGATCCGCGCGTCGGTCGGGAGGAGCTCGGCCGCGCGCTCGAGGGCCCGGAGGGCGTCCTCGTGACGGCCGAGTCGGCTCAGCGCCTCCCCCCGGTAGTAGTGCGCGGGGCCGTGCTCCGGATCGTGCTCGCACACCCAGCGGAGATCCGGCTCCGCGTGCGCGTAGGCGCCCCTCCGGAAGGAGAGGATGCCGAGCGCCGCCCGCACGGACGGATTGTCCGGCGCGAGGCGTTGCGCCCGCCGCAGGTGGCGCTCCGCCTCGTCGAAGCGCGCGAGCGCGCCGAGCGCCGTGCCGAGGTTCGTGAGCACCTCCACGTTCTCCGGCTCCAGGCGCGCGGCCGCGGAGAGCTGCTCGACGGCCGGGGCGTGCCGGCCGAGCTCGTCGTAGAGGACGCCCAGGTTGTTGAGCGCCTTCACGCTGTCGGGGTGCTGCTGCAGGATCTCGTGGTAGAGCGCGATCGCCTCCTCGACCCGGCCCGCGGCGACCAGGTCCCGGGCGCGCGCGAGACGCTCGCCCGACGCGCGACCGGGACCCGCCTGCGCGGGCGGATCGGCGGGCGGCTCCGGCTCGGCGTCCTCCGGCTGAGCCGCCGCGGGCGCCTCCGGCTGCACGGCGGCCGGCTCCGGGGGCTCGGCCGGCGCCCCGGTCGGGGCGTCTCCCGGCTCCGGCACGGGTGCGGGCTCCTCCGGGGCCGCCGCTTCGTGACCGGGTCCGACCATCGGCTCCTCCGGCGCGGCGTCCCCGGGGGCGGGCCCGTCCGGCTCGGGCTGCTCCGGCTCGGCGGCCGCTTCGGGGGAGGGCGTCGCTCGGTCGTCGGGCAGGAAGAGCATGGGCCCCTCGTCCGACCGGGGCGCCTCGCCGCCGCCGGAGTCCGGCTCCTCGCCGCCCCACTCCTCCTGGGGCAGGAGCTCTCCCTGCTGCTCGGGCCGGGGCTCCCCGTTCCCGCGCGACTTGCGCCCGCTCACGATCCCACCCTCACCTCTTCGTGGATCCAGTCGAGATACCGCCGATGGCCCTCGAGCACGGGCAGGTGCAGCACCTCGGGCACCTCGTAGGGGTGCAGCGCGACGATCCGCGCCCGCAGCGCCTCGAAGGCGTCCCCTCTCGTCTTCACGATCAGCAGCACCTCGCCGGCCCGCTGCACCTCTCCGTCCCAGCGGTACAGCGACGTCATGCCGGGGAGGAGGCTCGCGCAGGCGGCGAGGCGCTCCTCGACCACCGCGCGCGCGATCCGCTCCGCGACCTCCACGTCGGGGGCGCTCACCAGCACCACGGCCGTGCCTTTCTCTTCGTCGTTCATGTCATGGATGGTCCGTGGTGTCCACGGGCTCGTGCTCGTACAGCCGGTCGATCACGTCCCGCAGGCGCTCCTGGACCACGTTGCGCTTCACCTTGAGGGTCGGTGTCAGGAACCCGTTCTCCACGGTCAGCTCTTCGGAGAGGACCGCCATCTTCTTGGGCCGCTCGTAGGAGGCGAAATCGTCGAGCGATCCGAGCGTCTCCCGCTCGAGGTGCGCGACGACCTGCGGGTGGCGCACGAGCGCCTCGCGGTCCTCGAAGGCGATCCCCTGCTGCCGCGCCCACGCCTCGAGCGCGGGGAAGTCGGGCACCACGAGCAGCGAAGGATAGCGCCTCCGGTCCCCCACGATCACCGCCTGCTCCACGAGGGGGTGCGTCTTCAGTCGGTTCTCGATCGGCTGGGGCGCGATGTTCTTCCCGCCCGCCGTGACGATGATGTCCTTCTTCCGGTCCGTGATCGAGAGGAAGCCGTCGTCGTCGAGCGTCCCCACGTCGCCGGTCGCGAGCCACCCCTCCTCGTCGAGAACCGCGGCGGTGTCCTCGGGGCGCCCGTAGTAGCCCTTCATCACCTGGCGCCCGCGCACGAAGATCTCGCCGTCCTCCGCGATCCGGATCTCCGTGGATGCGACGGGCTTGCCGACCGTGCCGATCCGGAAGTCCTCCACCGTGTTCACGTTCGTCACGGGACTCGTCTCGGTGAGCCCGTATCCCTCGAGGATCGTGAGGCCGATCGAGTGGAAGAACCGCGCCAGCTCGGGCGCCAGCGGGCCGCCGCCGCTCACGAAGAAGCGGACCCGGCCGCCGACCGCGGCCCGCACCTTCCGAAACACGATCCGGTCCGCGATCCGGTAGCGCAGCGCGAGCCAGCCGGGGAGGGGCTCGCCCGCGAGCCGCAGCTCGCCCGCCTCGCGCGCCACGTCGGCCGCCCAGTCGACGAGCAGCTTCTTCGGACCGTGCGCGGCCATGATGCCGTTGTAGATCTTCTCGTAGATGCGCGGCACGGACACCGCAGCCGTGGGCCGGACCGTCTTCAGGTCCTCGGCGAGCGTCTTGAGGTCCCGGGGATAGGCGATCCGGCAGCCCGTCCACAGGAACAGGTAGTCGCACATCCGCTGCAGGATGTGCGACAACGGCAGGAAGCTGATCGTGTTGTCGCGCGGGCCGAGCTCGAACACCATCCGCCCGGCGCGCACGTTGGAGGCGATGTTGTCGTGGGTGAGCATGACGCCCTTCGGCTGCCCCGTGGTCCCCGACGTGTACAGGATCGTCGCGACGTCCTGCGGGCCCGGCTCCATCGCGCGCGCCCGCAGCGCGTCGAGGTCGGGGATCGAGGGCGTGCGCCGCCCCTCCTCCAGGAAATCCGCCCAGGTGGTGGCGCCGGCGCTGCCCTCCGCGGCGGCCGCGTCGAACGCGACCGTCGGGATGGCGCGCCCGAGCGAGCGCGCCGCCTCGGCGATCTTCGCGGCCTGCTCCTCGTCCGACAGGAACACGAGCCCGACGCCCGCGTCGTCCAGCTGGTAGGCGATCTGCTCCGGCGTGGTCGTCGGGTAGATCGGCACCGGGATCACCCCGGCCGCGAGGCTGCCGTAATCCACGAGCGCCCACTCCGGCCGGTTCTCCGAGAGGATCGCGATCCGGTCGCCCCGCGCCACGCCGCGCGCGTCCAGCGCGGAGGCGACGGCCCGCACCGTCTCGATCACCTCGGGGAAGCGGATGTCCTCCAGCACGCCCGGACTCGGGATCCGCTGGAAGACGACCGCGCCCGGGTCGCGGTCGTACGCCTCGAAGAAGAGCTCGTTGAGCGTCGACTCGGGGATGGGCGTCGGGTTGGCGGCGTACGTGCGGCTCACGGGCGGCCCTGCGTGCGGGGGGACGACGGCGTCCGCGGGACGGCGGGGGTCGGGATCAGGCCGCGCGGGCGGCCGGACGGACGTCGAGCGCGATCCCCGGGTCGAGCGTGTGGAGCACGCTGCAGTACTTGTCGCGCGAGAGGTCGATCGCGCGCTGGACGCGGTCCGCGTGCTCGGCCGCCGGCCCGCGCAGGTGGCAGATCATGTCGATGCGCAGGTACCGGCGCGGGGGCTCCGGGGCCCGCTCGCCCACCACCTCGATCTCGAGGCCGTCGAGCGGCACCCGCGACTTCTCGAGGATCATCCGGATGTCGACGGCCATGCACCCGGCGAGCGACACGAGGAGGAGCTGCATCGGCGCGAGCCCCTCCTTCGATCCCCCGTCCACGATCACGTTCGGTCCGCCCGCCTCGGGCCGGCCCTCGAAGACCATGTCGCGCCCGGTCCAGCGGAGCCGGACGCGGCGCAGGTTGCGCTCGTCGGGGGTCCGCTCGTCAGTCGAAGAGGTCATCGGGCTCCGTCCGCTCGGCGGTGCGCTCGTGGGCTTCGCCGCGGAGCTGCGCGAGCGTCCACCGCGCGTGCTCCACGTGCTCCCCGGCCTGGGTACCCGTCGGCGCGTGCGCCAGGAAGGCCTCCAGGTGCGGGATCGATTCCTGCGGCCGCTCGGACCGCAGGAGGATGAAGGCGAGTCCGTAGTGCGCCCCGGCCGCGGAGGGGGCCTTCTGGAGGA
Organism: uncultured Gemmatimonadaceae bacterium; assembly: GCA_964583815.1. Lineage (GTDB taxonomy): Bacteria > Gemmatimonadota > Gemmatimonadetes > Longimicrobiales > Gaopeijiaceae > JAWLHJ01. Next base: position 13,526 of record CAZOYA010000043.1, read on the forward strand.
CGTGCCGGTACGTCTTCGCGGCCTCCTCCACCATCCCGATGCGGGTGTAGCACACGGCGATCTGCTGCAACACCACCGGATCTCCCGGCGTCTCCTTGAGCGCGAGACGGAAGGAGGTCAGGGCCTCGTGGACCTTCCCGGCCGCGAGCAGCTCCTCGCCTTCCCGGTAGTAGTCGACCCGGTCGAGGTCGTCGTCCCTGAAGAGCTTCTTCCAGAACGCCATGCACGCGCGTGGGGCTGGGGGCGGCGGCCGCGGCCGCGGGGAGCCCGCGGACCATCCGCGGCGCTGGGCTTGATGGGCCTTGGGCCGCATGAAGGTACCCGAGCGGCCGGGGCGCACGCAACGACCCTGCGACGGGTGCGCGCGACCGGCGCCGCCCTCGCGCGACGCCCGGTCGGACGGTCAGCGTCGCGCGGCCACCACGACGTCCTCGGCGGCCGCCAGCACCTCGAGGCCGGCGGCCTCGAGGAGGCCCCGCGCATCCGGCCCGGCCCGCACGACGACGACCCGACCCAGCCGGGCGACGGCGCGCGCCGCCTCGCCGATCCACCCGGCGCCGAGCCGCGCGTCGACCGCCACGCCCCGGAGGGTCCGGTCGTACACGGGCAGCCCCGGACCCGCGAGCAGCCGGCTCACGCCAGGGGACTCCGGACGGTCCCCGAGGTCCGCGTCCACGGCCATCACGTGGATCCCCTCGATACGCGCCGCGAGCGCCTCCGCGTGGCGGGCCGGCGAGCCCACGAGGCCGAGCGTTCCGGGTCCCTGCGCGACGCCGAGCAGGGCGTGGAGCCGGTCGGCCTCCTCGGCGTCCTCCGGGCGGGGGTCGGGCAGGCCCGCGAGACCCGGCCCCGGATCACGCCGGGGCGGCGCGCGCAGGTCGCCGAAACCCCCGTGCACGGGAAACTGGTCGCGGCAGTTGGGGCAGCCCAGCACACCTTCCACGACCTGTCGTCCGTCCATGAGGTCGGCGCGCAGGATGAGCCCGAACGCCGGTCCGCAGCGCGGACAGGTCAGCCGGTCGGTCAGGAGGAGGTGCACGTCCCTCGCGGGCCCTAGGCGCGCTCGATCTGGAGGAGCGGAATGCGCACGCGCGGAGGCCTCGTGGCGACGAAGACCACCGCCTCGGCCACGTCCTCCGGCCGGAGCATGTCCGCGCGGCCGGGGAGGTTCGGGTCGGCGTCGGGATCGAGCGGGTCCCAGAGCGGCGTATCCGTGGCCGCGGGCTCCACGAGGGTCGCCCGCACGCCGGTTCCGCGGATCTCCTCGAGCAGGATCTCGTGCAGCCCCCGGAGCCCGAACTTGGAGGCGCCGTAGGCGCCGTTCCCCGCGAGCGCCCGCCGTCCCGCGACGGAGCCGACGTTCACGATCAGCCCCTCGCCGCGCTCGCGCATCGCGGGCAGGAGCGCCCGGATCACCAGGAACGGTGCCCGGAGGTTCACGGCGATCGCGGCGTCGAAGGCGGCGACGGTCTCCTCGGCCAGGGGCGCCAGGCCGAACACCCCGGCCGCGTTCACGACCACGTCCGGGGGACCGCCGAGCGTCTCCGTCAGCCGGTCGGCGGCGCTCCAGACCTCGACGTCGTCGGTCAGGTCCACCACGAGCGAGGCGCCGCCGGTCTCCGCGGCGAGGGTCTCGAGCGCCTCCCCGGAGCGGCCCGCCCCCCACACGCGCGCGCCCGCCGCGGCGAGCCGGAGCGCGACCTCGCGGCCGATGCCGCGGCTCGCCCCCGTGACCAGCGCGGTGCGCCCCGCGAGCGGAGCCTCGCCCGCCGCGCCCGCGCTCATCCGAGGGGCTGGTGGACGCTCGTGGTGAGCCGCAGGAACTCGTCCCGCGTGCGCTGGTCCTCGAGGAAGATCCCGCGCATCGCGGAGGTCACGGTCTTCGAATTCTGCTTCTCCACGCCCCGCATCATCATGCAGAGGTGGTAGCACTCGACGATCACCGCCACGCCGAGCGGTTGCGCGACGTCCTGGAGCGCCTGCGCGACCTGCTCCGTGAGCCGCTCCTGCACCTGCAGGCGGCGCGCGAACACCTCGACCACGCGCGGGATCTTCGACAGCCCGACGATGTGCCCGTCGGGGATGTAGGCCACGTGCGCCTTCCCGAAGAACGGCAGCATGTGATGCTCGCACATCGAGTAGATCTCGATGTCCTTCACGAGCACCATGTTGCGGTGGGTCTCGCGGAAGAGGGCGTCGCCGAGCACGTCGGCCGGGTCCTCCGCGTACCCCTTCGTGAGGAACGACAGCGCGCGGGCGACGCGCTCGGGCGTGCGGCGCATCCCCTCGCGCTCCGGGTCCTCGCCGATCCGGCGGATCGTCTCCGCGATCAGCTCCTCGAACGGGACGACGGAGAGGTCGACGGGGGCGGCGGTGGCGGCTCTCTCGCTCACGGGGCTCCGTCCTCCTGCGGTCCGAGATATTCGACCGAGTTCCGGGGCGTCTCGTGGACGGCCACCCGACGCAGGCGCGCGCCCTCCGGCAGCCCGCCCGCGAGCCGGTCCCAGATCGCGATCGCGAGGTTCTCCGTCGAGGGGATGATCCCCTCGAGCCATGGGACCTCGAGGTTCAGGTTGCGGTGGTCCACGTCCCGGATCACGCGCTCCTCGATCAGGTCCCGGAGCCGCTTCAGGTCCACCACGAAGCCGGTCGTCGGATCCACGGGGCCGTGGACGGACACCTCGATCTCGTAGTTGTGCCCGTGCCAGTTCGGGTTCGCGCAGTCGCCGAAGACGCTGCGGTTGCGCTCCTCGGACCACTCCGACCGGAAGAGGCGGTGCGCCGCGGCGAAATGGGCGCGGCGCGTGACGGTGACGCTGGGCATGGCGAACCTCGTCTCCGGGAAAAAGCGAAGGCCGGCTCCCCGCGGCCACCCTCGGGCGGCTCGGAGCACCGGCCTCCTGCACACCGGGGGGGTTTATTGAAGCCCGGGATGAACATCTGGTGACCTCCCCGGAACCTGCCGCTTTCCCTCGTCGGGGCCTAGCGTCGGATCCGGAAGTCAGTCCCGGCTTCTCGGTGTTGGCTCAATAAGTGATTCCCCGATGTGCTCGCCCAATATAGGCCTCACCGGAAAGGGGCAACAGGCCGGGGGGTCGTCGCGCGAGGGGAGCCGGCGGACGGGGCCCGGCCTCATCCGCGCCGGAATCCCCGCAGCACCCCGAGGTTCCCGCGGTCCGCCGCGACCGGGTCGTCGCCCTTCGGCGTCTCGATCACCTTCGGCACGGCGGCGAGGCGCGGGTCGGTCACGATGCGGCGGAACGGCTCGAACCCGAGCGTCCCGGCGCCGATGTTCTCGTGCCGGTCGCGACGCGACGCGAACGGATGCTTCGAGTCGTTCAGGTGGAGGAGCCCGAGGCGACCGAGCCCGATGACGCGATCGAACGCGTCCCACACGCCGTCGTAGTCGCCCACGAGATCGTAGCCCGCGCTGTACGCGTGACAGGTGTCGACGCAGACCCCCACCCGGGCGCGGAGCGGCTCCGGCACCGCGTCGAGGATCGCGGCCAGGTGCTCGAAACGCCCGCCGACCGTGGTCCCCCCGCCCGCCGTGAGCTCGAGCAGCACCCGTGTCCGGCCCGGCACCTCCTCGAGGCACCGCGCGATCTCCTCCGCGTTGCGCTCGATCCCCTCCTCGAGCGCGCCGTCCGTGGCGTTTCCGGGGTGGGTGACCAGCAGGTCGAGGTCGAGCGCGGCGCAGCGGGCGAGCTCCGCGGCGAACGAGCGGCGGGACATCGCCCGGAGGCGCGGGTCCGGCGAGGCCAGGTTGATCAGGTAGGAGTCGTGCGCCGCCGTGACGCGGATGCGGTGCTCCTCGCACGCCCGGCGGAAGCGCTCCGCGCTCTCCTCGTCCACCTCCGGCTCCGCCCACCGGTTCGGCTGCTTGGTGAAGAGCTGCAGGACGCCCGAGTCGAGCGCGCGGGCGCGCTCGGGAGCGTTCCAGACCCCGCCGGCGGTCGAGACGTGCGCCCCGAGCTCGTCCTCGGCGTCCGGCCCGTTCGGGAGCAGTGGCGTCGCCGCGCTCATGGCTCGCGCCCCGGAACGAAGCGGTCCGTGCGGGCGGCAAAGAGTGCCGGGGCCGGCACGGGAGCGACCGCGCCCGAGCGAGGCCGGGCCCTCCGGCCCCGCGGCGGATCTCGCTCCAAATCTTTGATGTGCATCGAGTTGCATCTCCGTTGATTCGGGACGCCGGAAACGCCGGCGCCCGGCACGCGTCTTGACTCCTACCCCCGGCCACAACCGCGCTCGGAGCCTGTTCCCCCCATCGACGAGGTCCCCCACATGCGCATCGCCGCGGACGGCTACATCGATCTCACGGACGCGCGCCGCGTCCGCACCCCCGGGTTCCACCACCAGGATCTGCCCCCCGTGCCCGAGGGAGAGGCGATCGCGTTCCTCCTCTCGCACACCTTCCCCGGCCATCGCCGCATCGTGCGCGCGCTCACGGTCGAGGAGCGGAAGAAGATCCGCCTCGCGCTGTGGGCCGACTCCGTGTCCGAGCGCATGGCCGTGGTGGACCGCATCTGGCGCGCGGTCACGGAGGAGATGCCCGCTCCGGCCGACCCCCGCGAGCCGCGCCTCGTCCAGGTCGTGCGCTACCGGGACCGGAGCTACCCGATCTTCCACGTCGGCTCGCGCACCCGGATGATCCCGGACGGGCTCCCCCGCCGGCGCGTGGCCCGGAAGCTCGTGGTCGACCTCGAGCAGCTCGCCGACGCCTCCGTGCCGCTCGAGCGGACCGCCTGATCCGCCGGATGGCCTGAACCGCATTCGTGCCGGTCCGGCTCGTCCGGCCGGCATCTGGCGCCCACGCCCGCAAGGGCTGGGCTGAAAACGCCCTGGGGGGGGCGTGCCAGGAGCGGCGGCAGGTGCACGCACCTGTCGTCGCTCGAACGTTTCCGCCGGCCATGATCACCCGGAGCGGGGTCGCGGACAACCCGCCCGCCGCCCCACGCGGGCGCCTCCGCTGGCGCAGCCCTTGCATGCCCCGACCGATGTGAGGACGCATCGCACCGGACGGGGACGGCGCGCCGACGCCGATCGCATGCGCGCGTGAGCCGCGCGCCCCGGTGCCGCCCGTGTCCCGCGCCCGGCGCGCTCGAGCGCTTCGCGCCCGTGGCGCTCCTCGTACTCCTCGTGCTCCTCCCGGGCTGTTCCGGTCCCCAGTCCGCGCTCGATCCTGCGGGACGCGACGCGGAGCGCCTCGCCGACCTGTTCTGGATCCTGATCGCCGGCGCGGCGGTCATCTGGCTGGGATCGGTCACGCTCTGGGTGTGGGCGAGCTACCTGAAGCGCGGCCCCGTCGAGAGCGAGCGGTCGCGTCGCTGGATCCTCGTCGGGGGCGGCGTCGTCCTGCCCGTCCTCCTCCTGGCGGGGCTGCTCGCGCACAGCCTGCGCATGCTCCCGCCCCTCCTCGAGCCGGCGCCCGAGGGGAGCCTCCGCATCCACGTGATCGGGCACCAGTACTGGTGGCGCGTCCAGTACCCGGACTCGGGCGGCGCGGTCGTGGAGCTCGCCAACGAGCTCCGCCTCCCGGCGGGCGAGATCGTGCAGCTCGAGCTCGAGACGCGGGACGTGATCCACTCGTTCTGGATTCCGGCGCTCGGCGGGAAGATGGACATGATCCCGGGCCGGCGGACCCGGCTTCGCCTCGAGCCGCTCGAGCCGGGCACCTACCGGGGGGCCTGCGCGGAGTACTGCGGCACCTCCCACGCGCTCATGGCGCTCCCGGTGGTCGTGGCGGAGCCCGACGCGTTCCGGGCCTGGCTGCGCGCCCAGGCGCAGCCCGCCGCCCCGCCCCCGCCGGGCAGCGAGGCGGAACGGGGCGGGGAGGTCTTCCTCGCGAGCGGCTGCGGCGCCTGTCACGCGATCCGGGGCACGCCCGCGGACGGCACCCTCGGACCCGATCTCACGCACGTCGGCGGCCGCCTGTCGCTCGCCGCGGGTACGCTCCCGAACGCCACCGAGGCGTTCCGTCGCTTCGTGGCCGAGACCGCGGACGTGAAGCCCGGCGTCCACATGCCGGCGTTCGGCATGCTCGAGCCGGAGGACCTCGACGCCCTCGCGGCCTACCTGGAGGGACTCCGGTGACGGACGAGCGCGACCGCCGGGACGGCGCCCCCGCCCCCGGGGAGGGCGATCCGCCCCGCGCGGGCGCCCGCGGCCCGCGCCCCGACCCGGGAGGCCATCCGGAGGGCGGGCCCGTGGCGCCCCCGACGACGGCACCGGACGACGTGGAGCCGCTCCCCGAGCCGCCCCCGGAGGAGGTCCGCAACGCGCAGGCCGAGCGGCTCATGCGCGTATGGGCTGCGCCCGAGGGGTGGCGCTACTGGTCGGCGGTGAACAACACCGAGGTGGGCGTCTGGTACACCGCGGTGGCGTTCGTCTTCTTCCTCTTCGCGGGCGGGCTCGCGCTCCTCATGCGCGCGCAGCTCGCGCTCCCGGGGAACGACCTCGTCTCCGCCGAGCTGTACAACCAGGCGTTCACGGTGCACGGCTCGGTCATGATGTTCCTGTTCGCGATCCCGATCTTCGAGGCGATCGCGGTCACCCTCATGCCCCAGATGCTCGGGGCGCGCGACCTGCCCTTCCCGCGTCTCGCCGCTTTCGGCTTCTGGTGCTTCCTGCTCGGCGGGATCTTCCTGTGCGGCTCGATCCTCTTCGGCGTCGCGCCGCGCGGCGGATGGTTCATGTACCCGCCGCTCACGTCGGCCTATCAGCCGGGCCTCGGGCCCGACATCTGGCTGCTCGGGTTCTCGTTCATCGAGGTCGCGGCGATCGCCTCGGCCGTCGAGCTGATCGTCGGCGCGCTGAAGTGCCGCCCGCCCGGGATGCGGATCAACCTGCTTCCGCTGTACGCGTGGTACACGCTCGTGGCCGCGGCCATGATCGTGTTCGCGTTCCCGCCCCTCATGGCGGGCAGCCTGCTCCTCGAGGTGGAG
>CAZOYA010000044.1:0-20400 GCA_964583815.1 uncultured Gemmatimonadaceae bacterium
CACGCCCACTGCTACCGCGCCGACGAGATCCTGCAGCTCCTCCGGCTCGCCGAGGAGTTCGGGGTCACGGTCCGCACGCTCCAGCACGTGCTCGAGGGCTACAAGGTGGCCGACGAGATCGCGGCGCACGGGGCGGGCGCGTCCACCTTCTCCGACTGGTGGGCCTACAAGGTGGAGGCGTACGACGCGATCCCGCAGAACGCGGCGCTCATGACCGAGCGCGGCGTGCTCGTCTCGATCAACTCGGACTCGGGCGAGGAGATCCGCCACCTGAACCAGGAGGCGGCGAAGACCATGAAGTGGGGCGGGCTCGAGGAGGAGGCCGCGCTCCGGCTCGTCACGCTCAACCCCGCGATCCAGCTCGGAATCGACGACCGGACGGGCTCGATCGACGTGGGCAAGGACGCGGACCTCGCGGTGTGGGACGGCCATCCGCTGTCGATGTTCGCCAAGGTCGTGCAGACCTACGTCGACGGCGAGCTCTACTTCGACCTCGAGCTCGACCGGGAGCGGCAGGCCGCGCTGGAGGAGGAGAAGCGACGGCTCATGGAGAAGCACAGGATCGGACCGTACGCCGCGCGGGCGGCGACGGACGCCCAGGGAGGTGGACGGTGAGCCCGCGGCGCGCGGCTCGCGGCATCCTCGCCCTGGCGGCGCTCGCGCTCGCGGTGGCGACGCCCCTCTCCGCGCAGACCTGGGCCATCCGGGGCGGCACGGTCCACACGCTCGCGGGCGGGGAGCCCTTCGTGGGCACCGTGCTGATCCGGGACGGCCGGATCGCGGAGGTCGGGCCCGAGGTGGCGGTGCCCGCGGGCGCGGAGGTGGTGGAGGCCGAAGGAATGCACGTGTACCCGGGCCTCTTCGATGCCGTCTCGCAGCTCGGGCTCACCGAGATCGGCGCCGTCGACGTGACGAACGACCTCGAGGAGCAGGGAGACTTCAACCCGCACCTGCGGGCGGCCACCGCCGTGCACCCGGCGAGCGAGCTCATCCCGGTGGCGCGCGCGAACGGCATCACCGCGACGATGAGCGCGCCGGAGGGCCCGGACGGCGGGATCGCCGGGCAGGCGTCGCTGATCGGGCTGGACGGCTGGACGATCGAGGAGATGGCGGTCGACGCCGGGGCCGCGCTCGTCGTGGATTTCCCGACGCTCGAGGTCGATGACGACCAGTCGTTCGAGGAGGCGCAGGAGGCCCATCGCCGGGCCGTGGCCCGGCTCGACGAGTGGTTCGAGGCGGGCCGGCAGTACGCCGCCGCGCTCGGCGCGGGGAACGTCACACGCCCCGATCCGCGCCTCCAGGCGATGGCGGACGCGGCTTCCGGCGCGCTCCCCGTCCTGCTCGGTGCGAACGGCGCGCGCAACATCCGGAACGCCGTGGAATGGGCCGAGCGGCAGGGCATCCGCTACGTGATCACGGGCGGAGGGGGCGGCTGGGAGATCGCGGAGTGGCTCGCCGAGCGGGACGTGGACATGATCCTCGGACCGGCGCAGCAGATGCCCTCCGGGCCCGACGCCTCCTACGCCGAGGCGTACGCCAACGCGGCGCGGCTCCACCAGGCCGGCGTGCGCATCGCGATCTCGACCTTCAACGCCTCCGATTCGCGCCTGCTCCCCTACGAGGCCGCCCAGTCCGTGCCCTATGGTCTGCCGCCGGAGGCGGCGCTCGCGGCCGTCACCCGCAACGCCCCGGACATGCTCGGCTTCGGGGACCGACTCGGCACGCTCGAGCCGGGGAAGATCGCGAACGTGATCGTCACGGACGGCAACCCGCTCGAGATCCGCACGCAGGTGCGGGACGTCTTCATCCTCGGGCGCCGCGTGGACACGATGAACCGCCATCTCGAGCTGTACGAGCGCTACCGGGCGAGGCCGGGCCGCCGGCTCGCTTCCTGAGGAATCACGGGGCCGGAGGGCCGCCCGGGGCGCCCTCCGGCCCGGTGCGGCGTTGATCGCGAACGGGTTCGGGGCGAGCTTTCGGTGCTGTCGTCCCGCCCGCTCGCCCCGAAGGCCCCGGCGCGGGAATCCGTTCCTCCGGCCCCCTGATCGTGTCGACGCCCCAGGATCACCTCGCTGTCGCTCCGGAGATGAGTCGCGACGACGTGCTGTCCGATTACCGGACGGCCTATCTCAGTCGTCAGATGAGCATCGTGGCCCGACGCGAGGTGCACGGCGGGCGCGCGAAGTTCGGCATCTTCGGGGACGGCAAGGAGGTGGCCCAGGTCGCGCTGGCACGCGCGTTCGAGCCGGGGGACTGGCGCTCGGGCTATTACCGGGACCAGACCCTCATGATGGCGCTCGGCCTGCTCACCCCGGCCGAGTACTTCGCGCAGCTCTACGCGCACCCGGACATCGAGGCCGATCCCGCGAGCGCGGGCCGCTCGATGGGCGGGCACTTCGGGACCCGGCTGCTCGACGAGCGGGGTCGCTGGACGAGCCACGTGGAGCGGCCGAACTCCTCGTCGGACGTCTCCCCGACCGGCGAGCAGATGCCCCGTCTCGTGGGGCTCGGCTACGCCTCGCGCCTCTACCGCGAGCTCGAGTCGCTGCACCACCTGACGGAGTTCAGCCGACAGGGCCGCGAGATCGTGTTCGGCACGATCGGCAACGCGAGCTGCGCCGAAGGGCTCTTCTGGGAGTCGCTGAACGCGATCGGCGTGCTGCAGGCCCCCGTCGTCCTCTCGATCTGGGACGACGGCTACGGGATCTCGGTGCCGAACGAGCTCCAGATCCTCGGGGGCAACCTCACCGAGCTCCTGCAGGGCTTCCGGCGCCGGGACGACCTCCCGACCGGGTACCACCTCCACACGGTCCGGGGCTGGGACTACCCGACGCTCCTGTCCGTGTACCGGCGCGCGGCCGACAACGCCCGGCACGGGCGCATCCCCGCGATCGTGCACGTCGTGGAGATGACCCAGCCGCAGGGCCATTCGACCTCCGGCAGCCACGAGCGCTACAAGCCGAAGGAGCGCCTCCAGTGGGAGGAGGAGTTCGATCCGATCCGGCAGATGCGGCTGTGGATGCTCCGCGACGGGATCGCGACCGAGCCGGAGCTCGCGGCCCTCGAGGCCGAGCTCGACCGGGAGGTCTTCGCGCACCGGGACGCGGCGTGGGCGCGCTTCCTGGAGGAGCCGAAGCGCTCGGCGGCGGAGCTCGCCTCGCTCGTCGAGGAGGCCGCCGGCCGGTCTTCCCGGCCCGAGGGGCTCCAGGCCGTGGCCGAACGGCTCCGGGGCATGGACGCGCCCCTCCGCAAGTCGGTCATCGAGGTGGGGCGGAGCGCCATCATGATCGCGCGGGCCGAGCAGAACCCCCTCACCGAGCGCCTCGTGCGCTGGAACCGCGACGCGCTCGCCGAGGGGCGGCGCCTCTACGGGCGCTGGCTCACGAGCGAGTCCGAGGAATCGCCGCTGAGGGTGCCCGCGGTCGAGCCGCGCTACGGTCCCGAGCCCGAGCGGCTCCGCGGCTTCGAGATCCTGAACCGGGCCTTCGACGCGATGCTCGCGCGCGATCCGCGGGTCGTGTTCTTCGGCGAGGACGTGGGCTTCCTCGGCGGGGTCAACGCGAGCCTCACGGGACTGCAGGAGAAGTACGGGCCGCTCCGCGTCAGCGACACGGGGATCCGCGAGGCCACGATCGCCGGCCAGGCCGTCGGCATGGCGGTCCGGGGGCTCCGGCCGATCGCCGAGATCCAGTACCTCGACTACATCCTGTACGCGATCCAGGTCCTGTCGGACGATCTCGCGATGACGCAGTGGCGCTCGGCGGGCGGGCAGAAGGCGCCCGCGATCATCCGCACGCGCGGGCACCGGCTCGAAGGGATCTGGCACTCCGGCTCGCCGATGGCCGCGCTGCTCGGGCTCCTCCGGGGGATGCACATCCTCGTGCCCCGGGACATGACCCGCGCCGTGGGCTTCTACAACACGCTCCTCGCGGGGGACGATCCGGGGCTCGTGATCGAGGTGCTGAACGGCTACCGGCTCCGGGAGCCGGTCCCCGAGAACCTGGCCGAGCTCACCCTCCCGCTCGGCCAGCCGGACGTGATGCGCGAGGGGCGGGACGTGACGCTCGTCACCTACGGCGCGTGCTGCCGGATCGCCGAATCGGCGGCGGAGCTGCTCGCGCAGGTCGACATCGACGTCGAGATCATCGACGTGCAGTCGCTCCTGCCCTTCGACCTCGACCACCGCATCGTCGAATCGGTGAAGAAGACGAGCCGGCTCGTGGTGCTCGACGAGGACGTCCCCGGCGGCGCGTCCGCCTACATCGTGCAGAAGGTGCTCGAGGAGCAGGGCGGCTTCGTCTGGCTCGACGCCGCGCCGAAGACGATCACCGCCCGGGAGCACCGCCCCGCGTACGGGTCCGACGGCGACTTCTTCAGCAAGCCCGGCGTCGAGGACGTGTTCGAGGGGATCTACGAGATCATGCACGAGGCCGATCCCCGGAAGTATCCGAGCCTCGGCTGATTTGACCGACGTCGGAGAAGGGGTCGGCCCGGCGGTGCTCCTGGTCGACGACGTCGAGGAGAACCTGCTCGAGCTGGAGACGCTGCTCGCGGCCCCGGAACGGCGGCTCGTGAGCGTGTCGTCCGGGGAAGCGGCCGTGGAGGCGCTCCGCGGCTCCGACTTCGCCGTCGTGATCCTCGACGTGCGGCTCCCCCGGATGAGCGGGTTCGACGTGGCCGAGCGGATGCGGGCCGACCCGGCGACGGCGCACGTCCCGATCGTCTTCGTGACCGCGATCGAGAAGGACCCCCGCCAGGTCTTCGCCGGATACGAGCTCGGGGCGGTGGACTACCTCCTGCGCCCCATCGATCCCCACGTGCTGCGCACGAAGGTGGGCGTCTTCTGCGACCTGTGGACGCAGCGCCGGATCATCGAGCGGAAGAACGCCGAGCTCGAGGCCCGCATCGCGGAGATCCGGACGCTCCGCGGGCTCATCCCCGTCTGTGCCCGGTGCCGCAAGGTGCGCGACGACGAGGGGCTCTGGCAGCGCGTGGAGCTCTATCTGCGCGAGCGCACGCTCGCGGAGTTCACGCACGCGATCTGCGAGGCGTGCGCGGGGGAGCTGTACCCGGAGCTCGAAGGGGAGGAGGAGGAGGAGGGGGGCTGAAACCGGCCCCTGCGCGCCTGCGTAGGAGTCGGCATGAACGAATACGTCGTCGCCGTCTTCGGTATCCTGCTCGTGCTCGTGCCCGTCACGGGCCTCACGGCGGTCCTCACGCTCCGCTTCGGCGGCAAGCCGTTCATCGAGACGCTCGCCCGCGAGCTCCGGGGCGCCGGCGCGCTTCCCCAGGAAGCGGCGAAGCGCCGGATCGACGAGCTGACGGAGCAGGTGGAGGCGCTCACCTCCGAGGTCGAGCGCCTGCGCGAGGCGCGGAGCTTCGACGAGCGACTGCTGGAGCGGAAGGGGTCCGGGATCCGCGACTGAGCGGAGCGCGATCGGGCGGCCGCGGGGGACTGCCCGCCGGCCGCGCCGGGCGCGATCTTGAGCGGCGCGCGCACACCGCGCGCCCGACTCACCCTCGACGGCCCTGCGCCGCCTCCGCTCCATGCTCCGCGCCGCGCTCCTCCTCACGCTCTCCAACGTCTTCATGACCTTCGCCTGGTACGGCCATCTCCGCTTCACGCGGAGCCCGCTGTGGGCGGCCGTCCTCGCGAGCTGGGCCATCGCGTTCTTCGAGTACTGCCTCCAGGTCCCCGCGAACCGCATCGGATACGGCGTGGGGATGAGCGGGGCGCAGCTCAAGACGCTGCAGGAGGTCATCACGCTGGTCGTGTTCGCCGGCTTCGCGACCTGGTACCTCGACGAGCCGCTCCGCTGGACGACGGTCGCGGGCTTCGTGCTCATCGCGGCGGGCGCGCTGCTCGTGTACGCGCCCTGGGCGGGGGCCGGAGCGGCCGCGCCGGTCGTGCCGTGAGGCCGCGCCGGCCGCGTTGACGGCCCCCGGGGGCTCCGCTAGTCTCCGCCGTCGTTCCGGCGGGTCCCCGCCGGGCCGCAGGTCCTTCCCCGCGCTTCCCGCATGCTCAAAGTCGGTATCGTCGGGCTTCCCAACGTCGGGAAGTCCTCGCTCTTCAACGCGCTCACCGCCGCCGGCGCGCCGTCGGAGAACTACCCCTTCTGCACGGTGGATCCGAACGTCGGGACCGTGGAGGTGCCGGATCCGCGGCTCACCCGCATCCACGAGCTCACGGGGTCGCGCACGATCGTGCCGACCGTCATCCAGTTCGTGGACATCGCGGGGCTCGTGAAGGGTGCGTCCGAGGGCGAGGGGCTCGGCAACCAGTTCCTCGGCAACATCCGCGAGGTGGACGCGATCGCGCACGTGCTGCGCTGCTTCGACGATCCCGACGTCACGCACGTGCTCGGGGACGTGGACCCGGTCCGGGACAGCGAGATCGTGGAGACCGAGCTCGCGCTCGCCGACCTCGACACGGTCGAGCGACGGCTCGAGCGGGTCGGGAAGAAGGCGAAGTCGGGCGACAAGGAGGCGGTCCGCGAGAAGGCCGTGCTGGAGCGCGCCTTCGAGGCGCTCACGGAGGGCCGCCCGCTGCGGGCGCTCGATCTCGCGGAGGAGGAGGCGCGGATCCTGAAGGGCTTCCAGCTCCTCACGTCCAAGCCGGTCCTCTACGTCGCGAACGTGGCCGAGAGCGATCTTCCGTCCGGCGAGAACGAGTGGACGGAGCGCCTCCGCGCGGCCGTCGCCGCGGACGCGCCCGGCGCGCGGGAGCACGAGCAGGTGGTGACGATCTGCAGCGCGATCGAGGCCGAGCTCGCGGAGCTCGACGACGAGGAGCGGAAGCTCTTCCTGCAGGATCTCGGCGTCGAGGAGCGCGGGCTCGACCGCCTCGTCCGGAAGGCCTACGAGCTCCTCGGTCTCGTCACGTTCTTCACGACCGGCGAGAACGAGAGCCGGGCCTGGACCGTCCGGGCCGGCGCCTCGGCCCCGGAGGCCGCCGGCACGATCCACTCCGACTTCGAGCGGGGCTTCATCCGGGCCGAGACGATCCACGTGGACGAGTTCGAGCAGGTCGGCTCGTGGAAGGAGGCCCGGGACCGGGGCGTGCTCCGCTCCGAGGGGCGCGGCTACGTCGTGAAGGACGGGGACATCATGCTGTTCCGCTTCAACGTCTGATTCAGCTCCGGACCCGGGCGTCCGCCTCGTCCTCGTCCTCCCGGATCTCGTCCGCCCCCGTCTCCTCGAAGACCCGGCGCGCGTCCGCCGCCAGCTCGTCGCTGTGCACGCAGACGAGCGCGGTGCCCCGCGCGAGCTCGTCGGCATCCAGCTCGGGCTTCGCCCTCCACCGGCCCAGGCCGAGGACGCCCCCGAGCGGGATCCCCGCCACGGCGCCGGCCGCCGCGCCGCCGATCACCCCCTGGAGCACGGCCAGCAACGGCCCGGCGGCGAGCAGGGTCCCGCCGGAAACGACCGCGCCGGTCGCGGCCAGTCCGACCCCGAGGCCCCCGAGCGCGCCGCCGACCCCGGCGCCGACCGCCACACCCTTCAGGGTGCCCGCCTCGTCCTCGACGGGAACCTCCCGCTCCCCCCCGGCGGGGTCGCGCAGCACGACGCTGATCGAGTCCACGGGCACGCTCCGGCCGAGCAGCGCGCGCACCGCATCCGTCACGCGCTCCGCGTCGTGGTACACGCCGGTGACGACCTTCATCGGACCTCCTTCCTGGGGATTCGCGCCTGCCGGTTCTCGGCCTCGCTTGCGCTATCTTCCCCTACAAGATCCGATCCACGGCCGGGGCACGGCCAATTCACCGGGGGAGGCGTGATGGCCAGCGCGGCCGAGGTACGACACGACGAGACGCACGCGCGCTTCCTCGTCGATCACGGGGACGGGCTCTCGCTCCTCCAGTACCGCAAGCACGAGGAGCCCCGCGTCATGCACATGATCCGCACCTTCGTGGCCCCGGCGCACCGCAGCCGCGGCTGGGGCGCCGTCCTGGTGGAGGCGGCGCTCGAGCACGCCCGGGCCGAGGGCTACCGGGTCACGAGCTCCTGCTGGTTCGTCGACGCCTACCTCGACGAGCACCCGGAGTACGCGACGCTCCGGGGCTGACCGTCCTCAGCCGGGGAGCTGCGTCGTCGCGATCACGTCGAGGTTCGGCAGCATCACGATCTCGATGCGCCGGTTGCGCCGGCGGCCCTCCGCCTCGGCGTTCGAGGCGACGGGCCGGTGCTCGCCGAACCCGGCCCCGGAGATGTTGTCGGGCGGGACGCCCGCGTCGATGAGCACCCGCACGACCGACAGCGCCCGCGCGCTCGAGAGCTCCCAGTTCGAGGGGAAGCGCTCCGTCGAGATCGGCACGTTGTCCGTGTGCCCCTCGACCTGGAACTCGCGATCGGCGAGCTCGGCGAGCACGCCGCCGACCTCCGCGAGCGTGCGCCGGCCCTCGGCACCCACGGTCGCGCTCCCCGACGCGAAGAGGATGTCCTGCGGGAGCTGGATGACCATGCGGCCCCGCACGATGTTCACGCTCACGCGACCGCCGTCGATCAGGGAGCGGAAGCGTCCGAGCGTCTCCTCGTAGATCCGGTTGCGCTCGCGGATCTCGCGCTCGATCGCGCTGAGCTGGTCGAGCCGCTCCTGGAGCGCCTGGTACTCGCTGCCCTGGCGGTTCAGCAGCGTCTCGAGGCGCTCGATCTCCGTGCGCGCCTGGTTGAAGCGGTCGTTCGCCTGGCTCCGGAGCGATTCGAGCATCCGCTGGTCCCGCTCGAGCGTCTCGATCCGCTCGCGGAGCTCGGCCTCCACGCGCGCCTTCTCCCGCTCGATGCTCTCGATCTCCCGCTGCAGCTCCGCCTCGCGCTCGTCCGAGCGCTCCTGGAGCGCGACGTACTCGTCCCGCGCGGCGGCGAGCGCGGCCTCGTGCGTGCTCCGGCGCACGCATCCGCTCGCGAGGAGGGGGAGGAGGAGGAGCGGGAGCACGAGCCGGGACTTCGGCGCGATCGTGGGCGTCATGGGCTTCCGTACGGGGGGCTTGGAACGAGTGACGGATGCAACATATCCCCCGCGGCCCGCGCGGGGGAGGCGGGCGGGCCGGAGGCGCGCCCGCGCGTGCCGATAGGCCGCGGGCCCCGGGCTTGCAGGACGTCGGGGGTGCCGTGAGACTTCGGGGCGATCGGCCGCCCCACCGCCAGCTCGGGAGGATCAGCGAATGAGCGACCAGCCGGACTCGCCCGCCGAGGACCGACTCCGTCCACACCCGTCCCGGCGCTTCGAAGGTCCCACGCACGTCTTCGACCTGCACGAGGTCGCCCGCCGCCTGCGCTCCGAGGAGCACCCGGCCCGGGACGGCCACCGGCAGATGACGATCTTCCAGCGCGGTCACATCACGCAGGTGGTCTTCACGTTCGATGCCGGAGGATACCTCCCGCAGCACTCCGCCGGCGGACTGGTGACGATCCACGCGCACGAAGGACACCTGGAGGTCTCCGCGGGCGGCGAGGACTTCCGCCTCTCCGCGGGTCAGGTGCTGGTCCTCGATCCGCACGTGCCGCACGACGTGCGGGCGACCGAGCCGAGCGTGATGCTGCTCACCGTGCACATGCCGGACTCCGAGCGCTGACCTTCGTTCTCGGAGCCGCCGGTCTGCTCCTGCTCTTCGGGGGCGGCGAAGGGCTCGTGCGCGGCGCGTCGGCGCTCGCGCTCCGGCTCGGGCTGACCCCGCTCGTGATCGGTCTCACCGTCGTCGCCTTCGGCACGAGCGCCCCGGAGCTCGTGGTCTCGGTCGGGGCCGCCGTGACGGGTGCGCACGACATCGCGATCGGCAACGTCGTCGGCTCGAACATCGCCAACCTGACGCTCATCCTCGGCGGCGCGATGCTCGTCGGGCCGGCCCTCGTGCAGGCCAGGACCGTGCGCATCGACGCGCCGCTCATCGTCCTGGTCTCGCTCGGGCTCGTGGCGCTGCTCGCGGACCAGGCCGTGTCGAGGCTCGACGGGATGATCCTCCTCACCGGGCTCGTCGGGTTCACCGGCCTCACCCTGGTCCAGGGCCGCCGCGAGCCCCCCGTGGTCCGGCACGAGTACGAGGAGGCGCTCGAGCACGTGCCGATGCCGCTCGGGCGCTCGCTGGTGTTCGTCGTGGGCGGGCTCGCGGCGCTCGTCGCGGGCGGGCGCCTCTTCGTGACCGCCGCCATCGAGCTCGCCCGGATCGTCGGGCTGTCCGAAGCGGTCATCGGCCTCACGATCGTGGCGATCGGCACGAGCATGCCGGAGCTCGTGACCTCCATCGTCGCGGCCCTCCGCGCGCAGGGGGACATCGCCGTGGGCAACGTGCTCGGGAGCAACCTCTTCAACGTGCTCGGGATCCTCGGCGTCTCGGCCGCCGTGGCGCCCATGCGTAGCGGCGGCGTGGCGTGGGCGAACCTGTGGGTCATGGTGGCCACGGCGGCGCTCGTGCTCGCGCTCGGCGTGGCCGGGTCCCGCTTCTCGCGGAGGGACGGCGCGATCCTGCTCGCGTCCTACGCGCTCTACGTGGGCTGGCTCCTGAACGGGAGCGCCTGAAGCGCGGCGTCAGCGGGGCGCGAGCGCCGCCTCGATGCGCGGATCGGCCCGGAGCAGGGCGAAGTCGTGGTGCCCCGCGGCGTGCATCCACGGGAACCCGGGCGTGCCCCGGTCGATGCCCTCCGTGAGGAGCGGGAGCGCGCGGTCGATCTCCCCGAAGATGGCGGCGACGCGGGCCTCGTAGATGAGCCGGTCGCTGTCTTCGTATCCCCAGCGGTCCGCCTCGAGATACCGCTCCGCGCCCGGCCGGTCGCCCAGGCGCGCGGCCGCGACGGCCGCCATGCCCAGGACGGAGGTGTCCGTGGGGTCGGCCCGGAGGAGCTCCTCGAACTGCACGAGGGCCTCGTCCCAGCGCTCGAGATCGTAGAGCACGCACCCCCGCCAGTAGCGGTGATCCTCGACGGCGGGCGCCTCCGCGATGCGGGCATCGACCCACGCGAGCGCGCGATCGAGGTACGGCCGGGCCGCTTCGGACCCGTGGTGCGCGAGCAGCTCCTCGCCCGCGACCGTGAGCGCCGCGCCCTGCGACCAGTAGGTGTGCGGCGGGCGCAGCGAGCCCACCTCCAGCACCGAGTCGAGCTCCGCGACGCGCCCCGCGGCCGCGAGCGCCCGGGCCTCGAGCACGGGGGCGACGGTGCGCTCCGGATGGCGCCGCACCATCTCCCGGGCGGCCGCGAGCTCGGCGTCGTGCCGGCCGAGGAGGTGGTGCGCGTGCGTGAGCTGCGTCCAGTACTGGGCCCATCCGCGCATCGCGCCCCGGTCCGGGTCGAGCGCGCGGAGCGCCTCGACCGCCTCGGCCGGACGGTTCGTCATGACGCCGAGGCGGGCGAGGTTGTACGCGGCCCGCGACTCGGGCGCGATCTCCACGGAGCGGCGGAGCACCCGGATCGCCTCGTGCCCCTCGTTGCGGAGCACCGTGTCGAGGAAGCGGAGGCGGAGACCGTCGTACTCGCTGAGCCGATTCCGGCGCGCCTCCACCACCCGCACGAGGGAGTCCGTCGTCTCGCGCGCTCCGGAGTTCCACGCCGTCGTGGCCGCGTACAGCAGGGCGGTGGTGAAGGTGGAATCGAGCGCGTACGCCTCGAGGAACGCCGGGGTCGCCTCGTCGTAGCTCTGCCCGAGATAGAGCGCGAGGGCCCGGTCGAACGCGCGGTACGCCTGGAAGGTGGGGGCGCGGTTCGCGAGCTCCGGCACGCCGTCCGCCCCGCCGCCGGCGAGGATCGCGATGCTCCCCATCACCCGGTCGCGCAGCTCGGTCACCGCGGCGTGCGGCTCGTCGGTGGACGCGGTGATCGGATCGAGCGCCACGAGCACGCGGCGCGCGGCGGCGTCCACGATCTCGGTCTGGAAGCGCACCTCGCCCGCGACGAGGTAGAAGGCGCCGCTCACCACCGTCCGGGCGCCGGTCTCCGCGGCGACCGCCGCCGCGGGATCGGGGGCGCCCTCGCTCTTCGCGTGCGCGGACGCCGCGAGCGCGCTCGGCCACGGCACCACGGATGCCGTGCCGACCTCCTGCAGCCCCTGCGTGATCCAGTCGCCCGCCATCCGGCCCAGGAAGTCGAGCGTGGAATCGCCCGTCTCGTTCCGGAACTCGGCGACCGCGAGGGGGCCGAGCGCCTCGACGTCCGCCGCGGGGTCCCCGCGCAGGGGCAGCAGGAACAGCGCGGCCGCGGCGGCGACCGCGGTCGCTCCGGCCCACGAGGCGCGTACCCGACGACGGCCGCGGACCGGCCTCGCGGTCGGGTCGAGCATGCGCACGATCCCCTCGGCCGAGGGTCGGGCCGCCGGATCGACCGCGAGCGCCGCGGCCATGGCGGCGCGCAGGGGCTCCGGCGCCTCGGGACACTGGCTCGCCAGCCGGCGTCGCACCTCGCCCGTGTCGGAGGGGGGCGGGGACACGAGCTGCCCGGTCAGGCACTCGTGCGCGAGCTGGCCCCAGGCGTAGACGTCCGCCGCGGGCCCGATGTCCGGCCGGGCCTCGATCTGCTCGGGCGCCATGTAGCGCGGCGTGCCCGGCACGAACCCCACCCGCGTGCGCGGCGCCCGGTCCGGCGCGCCCCGGAGCGCCTTCGCCACCCCGAAATCCATGAGATAGGCGTGCTGTCCGGCGCAGAGCACGTTCGCCGGCTTCAGGTCGCGGTGGACGATGCCGTTGCCGTGCGCGTGCGCGAGCGCCTCGGCCACGTCGCGCAGCAGCGGAAGCGCCGCGTCCACCCCCAGGGGCGACGCCCGCTCGAGCCGCTCGTAGAGGGTCTCCCCCTCCACGTACGGCATCACGTAGTACAGCAGGCCGTCCGCGGTGCCGGAGTCGATGAGCGCCAGGATGTGCGGGTGCGCGAGCGAGGACGCGAGCCGGACCTCCTCGAGGAACCGCTGCGAGCCCTGGAGGATCGCGATCTCGGGTCGCATGACCTTGAGGACCACGCGCCGGTCGTGCTTCTTCTCCCACGCCAGGAAGACGACGGCCGAGCCGCCTTCGCCGAGCAGCTCGAGGATCCGGTACCGGTCGGCCAGCGCGGCGGCGACCCGCTCCCGCAGGTCGGGCTCCGGCACCGACCCGGAGGCCCCGTCGAGGATCCCCTCCTCCTCGTGCGCGGCGAGCAGGCCGAGCACCTCGTCGCGGAGCGTCCCGTCCTCGCCCGCGCGGGCGCGCACGAACGCCTCCCGGCGCCCGGGCTCCTGCTCGAGCGCGTCCACGAAGAGGTCCGAAGCCCGGCGCCAGAGCCGCGCCTCGGGCGACTCCGGGCCGCCGCTCATCCGGCCTCCGCCCCGTCGGGACCGGGGAGCGGACCGTCCGACAGCTCGCGGTGGAGCCAGGCGCGCGCCTTGGCCCAGTCGCGCTGCACGGTCCGGCGGGTGACCCCGAGCACCCCCGCGATCTCCTCGTCCTGGAGCCCCGCGAACCAGCGGAGCTCGACCACGCGCCGGAGACGGGGCTCGAGCGCGTCCAGCCGGTCGAGGGCCTCGTCCAGCGCCAGCAGCTCCTCGGGGTCGGTGGAGAGGCCCGCGAGCTCCTCGTTCAGCGTGACCGGCGCGGCTCCGCCGCCCCTCTTGGCGGCCGTGCTCGCGCGGGCGTGGTCCACGAGCACCTGGCGCATCGCGCGCGCGGCGATCCCGAGGAAGTGGCCGCGGTCGGCCGTCCCTTCGGGCGGGCGCTGGACGAGCTTGAGGTAGGCCTCGTTGACGAGCGCCGTCGGCTGCAGCGTGTGCCCGGCGCGCTCGCGACCGAGCTGGCCGCGCGCGATCCGCTGGAGCTCCGCGTACACGAGCGGGAAGACCTCCTCGAGCGCGCGCGGATCCCCCTCGCCGGCGATGCGCAGGAGGCGTGTCACCTCCCCGGAGCCGGTCCGGGTGCTCGCTTCGGTCGGTTGCCTTCCGTCGCTCATGGATCGCTGCCGCCCGTGGGATCGGGCACGCGGGATTTCGCGGAGAAGGAAATGATCGCGTGGCCGGGCCCGGCCCGCCAGACCGGGTGGGCCGTGTCACATCGGCGGGTTCGTCTCCGCATTCCCGGGCACAGGACCGTTCCCTCCACCCCCCGAATCCCGTGCACACGGCAGCGCTCCCGCCCCGGCCCGATCCCGTCCGTCGGGAAGCCTTCGCGGCGCGCCTGCGCGAGATCCAGAACGCCGCGGCGGCCGCGCTGGCCATCTCGCTCGGGCACCGCCTGGGCCTCTTCGACGTCCTCGCGACCCTGCCGCCGTGCACGAGCGCGGAGCTCGCCCGTGTCTCGCGCCTCCACGAGCGCTACGTGCGCGAATGGCTCGCCGCGCTCACGCTCGCGGGCGTGCTGTCGTGGGACCCGGAGCAGGACACCTGGGCGCTCCCCCCGGAGCACGCGAGCCTGCTGACGCGGCGATCGGCGCCCGACAACCTCGCGGTCTCGTTCCAGCTCGTCCCGATGGTCGCGGCGGTCGAGACGGAGCTCGCGGACCGGTTCCGGTGGGGCGGCGGGATCGAGTACGAGCGGTACGAGCGCTTCCACGAGATCATGGCCGAGGTGAGCAGCCAGACGGTCGTGTCGGCGCTGTTCGAGCACGTGCTGCCGCTCGTGCCCGGGCTCGGGCGCCGGCTCCAGGCCGGCATCGACGTGCTCGACATCGGCTGCGGGCACGGGCGCGCGATGGTGGCGCTCGCGAGCGCCTATCCCAACAGCCGCTTCCTGGGGATCGATCTCGCCCCGGAGGCGATCGCCTCGGCGCGGGGCCGGGCGGCGGAGCTCGGGCTCCGCAACCTGCGCTTCGAGGTGATGGACGCCGCCCGCATGCCCGAGGACCTGCGCGCCGATCTCGTCACGGCATTCGACGCGATCCACGACCAGGCCGAGCCGGACCGCGTGCTGGCCCACGTGCGCCGCCTCCTGCCGGACGACGGGGTCTTCCTGATGCAGGAGATGGCCGCGAGCAGCCGGCTCGAGGAGAACCTGGACCACCCGCTCGGCACGTTCCTCTACATGATCTCGCTCGGACACTGCACGCCCGTCTCGCTCGCGCGGGGCGGGGCGGGGCTCGGGGCGTGCTGGGGGCGGGAGCGGATCGCGGAGGCGCTCGAGCGGGCCGGCTTCGCGCCCGTGGAGTGGCACCGGCTCGCGCACGACCCGCTGGACGAGTACTACGTCGCGCGGCCCGCGCGCGCCATGAGCCCGAACGAGGCGACCAGCGCGGCGGCGGCCACCGCGTAGGCCCAGCCCGGCAGGCGGGTCTCCGCGTCCACCCACCCCAGGTGCGCGGGCACGACGGCGAGCGCGTTGTGCAGCGTGTGCCAGGCGATCGCCGGCAGGAGCGACCGCGACAGCACGACCGAGCCCGCGAGCAGCACCCCCAGGTAGGCGGTCGGGACGATCCGGAAGAGCGAGACGTGGAAGAGCCCGAAGACCGCGCCCACGGCCAGGCAGAGCGGGAGCGGCCGGAGGCGGTGCGAGAGGCCTTCCAGCAGGAGCCCGCGGAACGCGATCTCCTCGACGATCCCCGGGAGCACGGCGAGGAGGAGCAGGAGCTGCCAGAGCGGCGCGCCGCTCCCCGTCACCACCTCGCCGAACGCCTCGAGCACGCCCTCGGGGACGGGGAAGAGCCAGGCGTCCACGAGCGTCGCGAGGCCCACCCCGGTGACCCACCCCGCGGGCGCGCCCAGGAGCACGGCCGCCCAGGCCGCCGCGCGCGGCCGGCGGAGCCGCAGCACCTCGCGCCACGGGAGCCGGTGCACCCGGATCATCAGGAGGGAGCCCCCGCCGAGGAGCCCGGCGACGTTCAGGAGCGCCTGGGCGCGCAGGCCGAGCGTGTCCCCCAGCCAGAGCGACACGACCACGAACGCCGCCCAGAGCACCGCGAACCACCGCAGCACCACCTGCGAGAAGGCCGCGCGCGGCCCGGCGGCGAGCGGCCCGGCCCCCACGCGGGTCCCCGGCACGAGCCGCTCCGGGGTCAGCACCCGCTCCGTGCGGCGGGAGAGCCAGAGCGCCGGCAGCGCGGTCGAGAGGAAGGCGAGCGCGAGGAAGGGCGCGTCGCGCTCGCCCGCGGCGAGCTCGCGCACCGCGACGCCGATCCCGGCCACCGGCGCGAGCGCGACCGCGGAGCGGAGCTCCATGTCGGGGAGCATGGCGGCCACGCAGGGCGCGAGGAAGAGCAGGACGAGCGGGAAGAAGGCGACCTGGTAGTCGCGGAAGCTCGAGGAGCGCCCCGAGAGCAGCAGGAGCGCGCTCGCCGTCAGCGCCGCGAGCGGTGCGAGCAGCAGCGCGATGAGGAGCACGTCGCCGAGGCCGAGCGCGAGCACCAGGTTTCCGGGCGGCCGGACGGCACCGAGCACGACCCACGCGGCGAGGCTCGCGGCGTTCACGAGGACGAGCGCGAGCCCCGAGATCAGGATCGCGAGCTGCTTGGCGCGCACGATGTCGCGCCGGTCCGCGGCGGTGGTGAGGAGCGTCT
This sequence comes from uncultured Gemmatimonadaceae bacterium, assembly GCA_964583815.1. Lineage (GTDB taxonomy): Bacteria > Gemmatimonadota > Gemmatimonadetes > Longimicrobiales > Gaopeijiaceae > JAWLHJ01. The sequence continues at coordinate 16,435 of CAZOYA010000044.1, forward strand.
CGAGCGTGCCCCGCTCGCGCTCGCCGGCCAGCGTGTCCACGGCCGCGATCGAGCCGCCGCTCAGGAGCAGGACGAGCACGAGCGGCGTGAGGACGAGCCCCAGCACGGCGCCGCCCAGGCGCTCCGGCGTGGCCACGTCCACGGCCTCGAGCTCCGCCAGCCGGCTCGCCGGCACGGGGAGCCCCGCCGCGAGGAGCGCGCTGTCCCGGAGCTCGGCGCGGAGGACCTCGAGCCCCTCGCGGAGCCGGCGCGCCGTGACGGCCGAGGGGTCGTCGTCGGCCCGGTACTCGAGGACGAGCGTGGGCGGGTCGGCACCCTCCGTCCGCACGACGACGTCCGTCGGGCCGTCCGCGCCCTCCCTCGCGGCCTCCGCCACGCCCTCCGCGGCCCGGAGCACGAGGTCCCGGAGCCCGGGCGCCACGTCGCGCTCGACGCGGACCGTCGCCGGCCGCGCGGCCAGGCTCGCGCGGTCGCGCTCCTCCACGCCCCGGAGCAGCACCACGAGGAGCGGCACCACGATCACGGGCACGCCGAACGTGATCACGAGCATGCGCCGGTCGCGGAGGAGCAGCCGCAGCTCGTGGCGCAGGAGCACGCCGATGCCGCCGCGGCGGCTCATCCGCGGCCGCCCCGCACGAGCGCCACGAAGACGTCCTCGAGGTAGTGGGCGCCCGTGCGCGCCCGCAGCTCGTCGAGCGTCCCGGTGTCGAGGATCCGGCCCCGGTGGAGCACCGCGATGCGGTCGCAGAGCCGCTCGGCCTCGACCATGACGTGCGTGGAGAGGAGGATCGTCTTCCCGGCGTCCCGCAGCGCGGAGATCGTGCCGCGCAGCTCGAGCGCCGCCATCACGTCGAGCCCGACGGAGGGCTCGTCGAACACGAGCACGGGCGGGTCGTGCACGAGCGTGCGGGCGATGGAGACCTTCTGCTTCATGCCGCTGGAGAGCGTCTCCACACGGGCGTCGGCCCAGGGCGCGATCCCGAACTCCTCGAGCACCTCCGCCACCCGCGCGGCGACGCGGCCGGCGGGGAAGCCGTTCACGCGCGCGAAGAACTCGAGCGTCTCCCGCGCCGTGAGCCGAGGATGGAGCGCCGTGGAGGCGGAGTGGAAGCCGAGGCTCCGGCGGACCTCGTCCGGCGCGGCGAGCACGTCGTGCCCGTTCACGGACGCCCGGCCCGCCGTAGGCCGGAGGATGGTGGCGAGGACGCGGAGCGTCGTCGTCTTGCCGGCCCCGTTGGCGCCGAGCAGGCCGAAGATCTCCCCGGGGCGGCACGCGAAGTCGATGCCGTCCACCGCGACGACCTGGCCCCGCCCGGGATCCTCGAACTCCTTGCGGAGACCCTCCACGCGGACGACGCCCGGACCGGGCTCCGCGGTCGGGGTCGGCCGGGCGCCGCTCACCGGCGCCGCCTCCGGTCCCGCAGGAAGGCGAGGGGCCCTCCGCGGTGGGTGCCCAGCACGAAGTCCTCCCTCCCGAGGAGGTCCGCGGCGAGGCGGAGGCAGAGGACGACGAGCACGAGCGAGGTCGCGAGCGCGAGGAGCACGAGCGGCCACAGGAAGATCCCGCGGATGGCGTCCCGGATCGCCATGGCGACGTTCGCCACGGGCAGGAGCGCGAGGGCGGGGGTGAGCGTGCGCTCCGGGCTGCGGCCGAGGAGCAGGGGGAGGAGCGCGAGGTAGAAGACCGGTGTCACCATCGCCTGGCCGTCCTTGAAGGTCCGGGCGAAGCCCGCGAGGAGCATCATGATGGCGGCGAAGAAGAGCGCGAGGAGCGCGGCGCCCCCGACCATCACGAGCCACGTGCTCCCCGAGAGCGTGAACGCGCCCGCCCCTCCGGGGCCGGGCTCGCCGAGGCCGAGGGAGCCGAGCACCGGGCCCACGACCACGGTCATGGCCGTGGCGTTCAGCACGCCCGCCGCCGCGCCGAACGCCGCCACGTGGAGGTACTTCGCCGCGACCAGCTCCGTGCGGGTCGCTCCGGTGGAGAGCAGCGTCTCCCACGTGCCCCGCTCGCGCTCGCCGGCCGTGGTGTCGACGGCGGGGACCAGGCACCCGAGCGCGACCGCGATCACCAGGAACAGCGGAATCGTGAGGGAAAGGAGCTCCGTCGCCACGTCCTCCCGCGACGAGACGTTGGCGAGGCGCACCTCGAAGGGCGCCACGCTCGCGCGGGGCACGGCGCGGAGCGTGGCCTCGCGGAGCGTCCACGCCTCGCGGTAGCCCTCCACCGCCCCCTCCACCCGGTCGCGGGCGCGGCGGCTTCGGGCCACCGCGCCGTCGTAGCGCACGAACACGCGGAAGTTGTGGGGCAGGGCGGCGGCCTCGTCTCCGGCGGGCGGGAACGCCACGACCGCGTCGACCCGCCCCTCCCGCAGGAGGGCCAGGGCCTCCGCGGAAGGGACGGACAGGATCTCGGCCCCGCGCGCCCGCAGGCTGTCGAGCAGCGCCGCGTGCGCCCCCGGCGGGTCCTCCACGGCGAGCCGGGCCGGCGTGCGCTCCGCGAGGCCCGTGACGAAGACCAGCGCGCTCGCCTCCACCCACAGCAGCGCCGGATAGAGGAGGACCGGCAGGAGGATGCCGTGCACGACGACGCTCCGTTCCCGGAGTGCCGAGCGCAGCTCGCGCTCGAGGAGCGTACGGACCGCGCTCGCGCGCACGGGCTCGGACGGGGCCGCCGCTCAGCCGCCGATGGGCGCCAGCGTGGGATCCCAGTCGCAGGTCTTGTGCGTCCCGTCGCAGAAGGGCTTGCGGGACGACTGGCCGCACCGACACAGCGAGTAGGGCCGGTCCTCGGGCGTGGGGATGCGGTTGCCCTCGGAATCGTAGAGCGGGACGCCGCCCTCCACGCGGAGGGAGCCCCGGGGGGAGACGGTGATGCGGATGGCCGGTTCGGACACGGGTGCTCCGTGGACGCTGGAAGTTCGTCGATAAGGTCCGGAAAGGTAGTCCGGATCGCGCGCGAGGCGAGATGCGCCCGGATGGCCGCACCGGCGGCGCCGTCTCGCCTTGGAGCCCCCCGGACGCGGGGGTAGATTGAGGCGCTCCCGCGCCCCTCCGTCCCGCTCCTTCGTCCCGGTTCCAGAGGTCAGGTGATCCCGCTGCAGCGCAGGAAGTCGGTCCCGGTCGATGTCGGGGGCGTGGTCGTCGGTGGCGACGCGCCCGTCGTCGTGCAGTCGATGACGAACACCGACACGGCCGACGTCGCTTCCACGGTGGCCCAGGTCCGTCTGCTCGCGGAGGCGGGCAGCGAGCTCGTGCGGGTCACGGTGAACCACGACGAGGCCGCCCGCGCGGTGCCCGAGATCGTCCATCGGCTGCGCGAGGAGGGATACGCGACGCCGATCGTGGGGGACTTCCACTACAACGGGCACCTACTGCTCGAGCGATACCCCGAGACGGCGGCCGCGCTCGCGAAGCTCCGCATCAACCCGGGGAACGTCGGCACGAAGCACCGCGACGAGAACTTCCAGCGGATCGTGCGGGTGGCGATCGAGCACGACAAGCCGGTCCGGATCGGCGTCAACTGGGGCTCGCTCGACCAGCGGCTCCTCACCGAGCTCATGGACGAGAACGCGCGCCGACCGGATCCGAAGGAGGCGCAGGTGGTGCTCCTCGAGGCGATGATCGAGAGCGCGCTCCGCTCCGCCGCGCTCGCCGAGGAGACGGGTCTCGCGCACGACCGCATCGTGCTTTCCGCGAAGGTCTCCTCCGTGCGGGACCTGCTCGCGGTGTACCGGATGCTCGCGCGCCGGTGCGACTACCCGCTGCACCTGGGGCTCACCGAGGCCGGGCTCGGCGCGAAGGGGATCGTCGCCACGACCGCGGCGCTCGCGCCGCTCCTGCTCGAGGGGATCGGCGACACGATCCGGGTCTCGCTGACCCCCCGGCCGGGCGGCGACCGGGCCGAGGAGGTCCGCGTCGCCCAGCAGATCCTGCAGTCGCTCGGCCTCCGGCACTTCGAGCCGC
>CAZOYA010000045.1:0-20130 GCA_964583815.1 uncultured Gemmatimonadaceae bacterium
GCCGGGGCCCCTACGCGGGGGCGGTCGGCTACTTCCACTACGGCGGTCTCGCGATGGACACCGCGATCACGATCCGCACGCTGCTGGCCCGCGGGAACCGGGGCTACGTCCAGGCGGGCGCCGGCATCGTGGCCGACTCGGATCCCCGGCGGGAGTACGAGGAGACGCTCAACAAGGCGCGCGCGCTCCTGCGGGCCGCGGCGATGGTGCGTCCGGCCGAGCGCTGAGCCCACGCCGCGCCGGTCGGCCCCGAGCGGGGCGCGCCGGACCGCCGAGCCACCGCCGCGCGTTCAGACGGGCGCGGGCCCCGGGCCGCGCGCGGCGGCCCCGAGTCGGTCGTAGAGCCGCGCCAGCGCGCCGATCCCGAGCTCGAAGTTCCGCACCGGGAGCCACTCGTCGGGGGCGTGGAGGTTGCATCCCGGCAGCGAGAAGCCGATCAGGAGCGCGGGGGCGCGGAGGCGCTCCTCGAACTCCACCACGATCGGGATCGAGCCCCCGCCGCCCATCATCACGGGCTCCCGGCCGAACGCCTCGCGCAGGCTCGCCGAGGCGGCCTCGAACGCGGGCCCGTGCAGCCGCGCCTTCCACGGTCGGCCGCCGTGCAGCTCCCGGACCTCGGCGCGCACGCCCGGCGGGGTCACGCGCGCCACGTGCGCCTCGAGGAGCTCCTTGACGCGCTCCGGACGCTGGTCCGGGACGAGCCGGAAGCTGACCTTCGCGGTCGCGCGGGCGGGGAGCACCGTCTTGGCGCCCTCGCCCGTGTAGCCGCAGAGGAGGCCGTTCACGTCGCAGGTGGGGCGGGTCCAGAGCCGCTCGAGCGTGCCGTATCCCTCCTCGCCCGCGAGCGCCGGCACGCCGACCTCGTCGCGGAACGCGGCGTCGTCCCAGGGCAGGGACGCGATCGCCTCCCGCACCTCCGGCTCCCAGGCCCGCACGTCTTCGTAGAAGCCCTCCACCGCCACGCGGCCCCGGTCGTCGTGGAGCGAGGCCAGGATGCGCGCGAGCGCGTTGCCGGGATTGGCGACCGCGCCGCCGTACTCGCCCGAGTGCAGGTCCGAGCGCGCGCCCCGCACGTGGATCTCGAAGTACGCGAGCCCGCGCAGCGAGAAGAGCAGCGAGGGAAGATCCTCGGCGAACATGCTCGTGTCGGAGATCACCACGAGATCGCAGGCGAGGCGATCGGCGTGCCGCTCGAGGAAGGGCACGAGGTTCGGCGAGCCGATCTCCTCCTCCCCCTCGGCCACGACGATGACGTTCACCGGGACTCGTCCCCGGGTGCGCCGGAGGGCCTCGAGCGCCTTCACGTGCATGTAGAGCTGGCCCTTGTCGTCCGCCGCTCCGCGGGCGTAGATGCGCCCGTCGCGCTCCGTCGGCTCGAAGGGAGGCGACGTCCACTCCTCGAGCGGCTCGGGCGGCTGCACGTCGTAGTGGCCGTAGACGAGCACGGTGGGCGCACCCGGACCCGCCTGGTCCGACGTGCCGAGGACCACGGGATGGCCCTCCGTCTCCACGAGCTCCGCCTCGAGTCCCGCCTCCTCCAGGCGGTCCCGGAACCAGGCGGCGGCGCGGCGCGTGTCCTCGTCGTGCGCGCGGGCGGCGCTGACGGAGGGAATGCGGAGGAAGTCGTCCAGCTCGGCGCGGAAGCGGCCGAGGTGGTCGCGGACGTAGCCGGCGAGGTCCGTCATCGGCAGGCTCGCGCTCGCCGGGACCGCACGGCCGCGCCGCGGCTCAGATGAGCGTGCGGAGACCCCAGCGGTAGACGAACGTCATGAGGGTGGCGAAGAAGAGCGCGCCCCCCATCCCGCCGATGCTGAGGGCCACGGGATCGAAGAGGTGCACGATGCCCACGCCGAGCATCCCGCCGATGACCGACGCGAAGGCCCCGAGCACCGCGATGATGACCGAGTGGCCGGGGGTCTCTTCGGGCCGGTCGATGAGCGCGCGCATCCCGAGCCCGATGACCGCCCCCATGACGATCCAGATCCCGACGCCAATCCAGTTCTGCATGCTCGAAGCCGATGCCTTCCGGGTTCACCTCAGACGGTTCGTTCCGAGCGGCGCGCCGATCGTGCGCGGGCGGCGTGGCGCCGCCGGCCCGGCGGCCGCTCGCGAAGAATGTACCGGAAGCGGTGGGGGAGAGCCAGACACGCGCGGCCCGGGTTTGACGCCGTGGGACGCGGCCCTTTGATTCGGCGTCATGGCCGACCGCATCATCGACATCCGGGCGTACCTCGACGGCGAGGAGGACGACCCGGCGCCGGAAGGGGCCTTCGCGCTGTGGGGCGCCGAGGGGGAACGGTCGCGCTTCGCGCTCCCGCTCTGGCGGATCATCTACCTGGCGGGCGGCAACCGCGGCGCGATCGGCCGCGTGGCCCAGGGGCTGCCGGGCCCCCTGCGCCCGCTCGTGGTGCTCGACCTCGAGTCGGATCCGGCGCGCCTCGACCTGTCGGCGATCGGGCTGCCCCAGGCGGGCGCGCTCGCGGCGCCCGTGCTGCACGACCGGGCCGGCGACGTGGTGGTCTACCTCGGGACGAACCGGGAGAGCGCCTGGTATCTCGTGGTCGACGGATGCGCCGGTCGCGACGAGCCCCTCGCCGCGCGGGTCCGCGAGGACATCCTCTTCCTCGCCGGCGAGTGCGCCGGGCTCCTGTTCCTGAGGGAGCTGGACGAGGAGATCTCCTGAGGGCCGGGGAGGTCCAGGGCTAGCGCCCTTCGCCCTTCCGGTCCATCTCGCCCATCCGCCGCTTGAGCTCCGCGAGCGCCGCGTCCACGTCGGCCTCGGAGGGACGCGCGTCCAGCTCGACGTCGAAGTCCGTCTCCGGGTCCTCGCCGAACTCGGCGCCGAACGCCTCGGCGGCCTCGGCCTCCGCCCGCGTGCCCTCCACCTTCTCGGCCATGCGGTCGAGCTCGGCGAAGAGGTCGTCCGCCTCGGAAAGGGTCCGCCGCGCCTCGGTGCGGCCGGTCGCGGCCTCCAGCCCGGCCCGCTGACGCCGCGCCTCCTCGAAGCGGGCGGCCATGTCGTCGGCCTCCTTCCGGCGGAAGTCGAGCTCCTGCTGCAGCGCGGAGGCCTTGTCCTCCATCACGATCCGCCGCTGTTCGTGCTTCGCCTCGTAGGTCGCGGCCACCTCGGCCGTCTCGCGGTCGTCGATCCGGAGCGCCATGTCCCGGCGCCGCCGGCAGACCTGCACCTGCTCCGCCTCCCTCGCGGCCTCGGCACGCGCGCGCGCCACCTGGTCCTCGAGCTCCGAGATCCGGGCGCGCACGTCGACGAGCTCCTTCCTCATCCCGCGGAGGAGACGGTCCATCGTCTCCGGCACGCGGTCGCGGTTCAGCTCGCGGTGGAAGTTGTCGATCGCTTCGCGGAAGGCCGCGCGCAGGTCTTCGAACATCGGCTCCCAGGGCTCGAAGGATGCACCGACCGTCCCGGGGCCCCTCCGGTGACAGCCGTCCGCGCGGCCGCGCGCCGGCCTAGTTCAGGAACGGCTCGATCCGCTGCGCGAACGAGTTGCGGGCCCGGTGGAGCCGGCTCTTGACCGTGCCGAGGTTCACGCCCGTGATCTCGGCGATCTCCTCGTAGCTCTTCCCCTCGAGCTCGCGCAGGCGGAAGACCAGCCGGTGGTGCTCCGGGAGCTCCTCGACCGTGTCCTCGACCAGGCGGCGCAGGTAGCGCTTCCGGTAGAGGTCGTCGGGCCGCATCGAGTAATCCTCGAACTGGAGAGGCCGATGATCGTCCTCCCAGTTGTTCGTCAGCCGCTGGAACAGCACGAGCGGGCTGCGCGAGCGATTGCGCAGCTCGTTCTTGGACAGGTTGCTGGCGATCGTGTAGACCCAGGTGGAGAACTTCTTCGACGTGTCGAAGCGGTGCAGGTGCCGCGTCACGCGGATGAACGCTTCCTGCACGAGGTCCTGCGCGCGGTCCGCGTCGCCGGTCTTGCGCGTGATGAAGTGGACCAGCCGGTCCCGGTAGCGGTCGTAGAGGGTCTGGAACGCCCCGGGGCGGCCTTCGAGGTGCGCGCTGACGAGCGCCTCGTCGGTGAGGTCCTCGAGCGGGACCGCACCGCGTGGCTCGTGCACGGCGTCCGGGTTCGGGTCGACCATGGGAGGAGCACGGAGAACTGCAGCTCCGTGCGATTGAAGGCACTTCAGTACGTGCCGATAAAATGCCGGAAATGGCCTCCCGATTCAAGTCTGGAGGATCGGCGCAGGGTAGTCGCCGGCCCGTGGATCGGCTGCCGTGCCCGGCCGCCGCGGACCGCCGGGCCCGGGCCCGGACCCTGCCGGACCTCAGCCGATGGCGACCGGCCGGCGCTCGAGCCCGACCAGCACCCCGCCCTCAGAGAACCCGTCGTACAGCGCCTGCTCGGGCGGCGGGATGCGCTCGCGGGACGCCAGGGCCTCGTCGGCGGCGCGGTCCATCTCCTCGGTGACCTCGGCCTCGACCGCCTGCAGCGTCTCCTCCGGGATGCCGCGCGCCACCAGGTGCGTCTCGTACAGGCCGACGGGGTCGCGCCGACCCCAGTGCTCGAAGAGCTCGGCGGGAAACGTCTCCCGCGCCTCGCGCTCGTCGTGCGTCGCGTGGCCGCCCATGCGGAAGGTGTCGACCACGAGCGCCGCCGGGCCCCTCCCCTCGAGGCACCGCTCCACGGCCAGGCGCGCGGCCGCGTAGACGTCCAGGACGTGGTTCCCGTCGCAGGACCAGGACTCGATCCCGTAGGCCTCCGGCCAGCGGTGCAGGTCACCGACCCCGTGCTCCTCGAGGCGGGTGCCGAGCGCGACCTGGTTGTTCTGGATCACGACGATGACCGGCAGGCCCTGGACGGCCGCGAGGTTCAGGCCCTCGTGACAGGCCGCCGTGCGGGTGGCGCCGTCACCCACCCACGTCATCGCGACCCGGCGCTCGCCGCGGTTCCGGAACGCCACGGCCACGCCCGTCACGATCGTGACGCTCGTGCCCATGTGGCTGATGGGCTGGATGATCCCTTTCGAGAGGTCGCCGATGTGGAGGTCGCGGCCGCGGCTCGGCGAGTCGGAGGTCGCGAGGTATCCCCGGAACATGTCCGCGAGCGGCATGCCCATCATGTGCAGGGCGCCCGCGTTCCGGATCATCGGGCTCACGACGTCCCGGCCCGGCTCGAGCGCGCGCACGGTGCCGACGGTGACCGCCTCCTCCCCCGTGCCGAGCCACGCCTTCGAGATGACGCCGGTGCGGACCCAGCGCTTCAGGCCGATGTCGTGCAGGCGCGTGCGGAGGAGATCGCGGTAGAGCGAGACGAGGAACGACTCGTCCAGCCCCTCGACGATCGCCTGGCGCGCCGGATCGGAGCGGAGCCGCTCGTCGTAGGCGCGCACGATCTCCGGGTCGGGAGACCAGTGGACGTACTCGGGCGGGTCGAAGGCAGGGTAGCGTCTCATGCCCGCAAGATAGGTCGGGACGCGCGCGGTCGGTACGGCACGCCCGGACGGGCGCGCAGACCGACCTGCAAAAGGAAGCGCGGGGGAGTCGAGCACGTGCAGTTCGGAAACACCTACCCCCCCAGGGTGGTACCCGACACGCCCTCGTACTCCCCCGCGCCTCGCGAAGGTGCGACGGACCGATCCGGATGATCGCCGCGAACCGTGACGTCCTGTATATAGGCCCACCGGGCCCGGTCGTCACGCTCAATTCGGCACGCTCGCGAAATTCGCTCGTGGACGCGTTGCCCGGGGGGGGCTGCCGGGAGAGATTGTTCCCGACTCGCGCCGGGAATCCGGCGCCGATTCCCCGCACCCTCCGGCTCTTGGCCCGATCCTCCTCCGCCACCCAGCAGGCCGATTCCGCCCGGCGCATCCACGCGCTCGTCGCGCTTCGCGTGCTCGAGGCGCTGCGGGACCAGGACCTGCCGCGCGAGTTCCTCGAGGACGAGGATCCCTCGCGGACCATGCCCCGTCGCTTCGGGTTGAGCGACGTGGTGGGACGGCAGATCCGGACCTACCAGGCGGACGCCCGGCGCGGTGTCCGCCTCCCCGACGGCGAGGTGCGCGACCTCTTCCGCTTCGTGATCCGGCGGCCGGACGGCGTCGAGGTCTTCCACAGCGTGGGGCGCCTGCTCGCGAGCGAAGGCGGCCGCTCGCGCGTCCTCCGGGTGATGCCCCGGGCGCTCCGCTACCGCACCGCCCGGCGGCGGGTGCGTCGGCGGCTCCGCAAGCTCTTCGGGCGGACGGTGGGCGGATTCGCCCGCGGACCGTTCACGCTGGAGGGCCGGTCGCTCTTCTTCGTCGAGAGCGATCCGGACGGGCAGGCATGCCACCTGGTGGCGGGCCTGTGCGAGGCGGTGCTGGAGCAGGTGTCGGCGGGGCCGGGGAAGGTGGTCCACGTGCAGTGCCAGGCGCGCGGGGACGCGCTCTGCCGGTGGGAAGTCGAGCGCGAGCGGCCGGACGAGGGCCCGAGCGCCCGAAACCCGGACACCGAAGCGGTGTAGCCTGCGCTCCGCCCCGGAGCGGTGGTAGCGAACCCGACCCACACGGGAGGACCCTTGATCGAGATCGGCGCGCCCGCCCCCGACTTCACCCTCCCCTCCGACGAGGACGGCGACGTCGCGCTCTCGTCGCTCCGCGGCCGGAAGGTCGTGCTCTATTTCTATCCCAAGGACGACACCCCCGGATGCACGGTCCAGGCGTGCGACTTCCGTGACGGGCTTCCCCGCTTCGACGCGCTCGACGCCGTGGTGCTCGGGGTGTCCGCGGATTCGCCCGCGTCGCACCGGGCCTTCCGCGAGAAGTACGGCCTCAACTTCCCCCTCCTCTCGGACGAGTCGCACGAGGTGCTCGAGCGCTGGGGCGTGTGGAAGGATCATCCCGTGTACGGGAAGACGATCGAGCGGAGCACCTTCCTGATCGACGAGGACGGGATCGTGCGCGGGCTGTGGCGGAAGGTCGACCCGAAGGGACACGCCGACTTCATCCGGGAGCGGCTGGCCGCTCCCGCGGGCTCCTGACCGTGAGCATCCTGATCGGGCTCATCGCGCTCGCGATCGGAGCCGTGGTCGGCTTCGCGGTCGGGCGGGCGTCGGGGCAGGCGAGCGGCCGCCTCGAGGGCGCGACCGAGACGGAGCGGGAGGTGCGCGCCGTGCTCGAGGACGTCGGCCGGGGCCGGCTGCCGTCGGGCGGCACCGGCACGCTCGCTTCCGACCTGCGCTCCGCACTGGGCCGCGGCTGGGCGCCGCGGGACGCCGAGCGACGCGCGGCGCTGAAGGAGGCGGTGGGCCGGGTGTCCGCGTTCCTGGATCGTCAGGTCCGGGAGCCGCTGCGGGGCGCGGGCCCGACCGCGGACGCGGACGAGCTCCGGGAGCGCATCGAGCACGCGCTGGGCGCGCTCGAGGACATCGACTTCTTCGTGACGGAGGCCCGGATCGAGCGCCGCGGCACCGACCTCGTGCAGCTCGTGCAGAAGCTCTCGCGCGAGTTCACGGCCGACCAGGGGATCGCGGTGCGGCTGCACCTGGGCGCCCCGGCGATCCGCGCCCAGGTGGCGGCCGAGCCGCTCAAGGACGCGCTCTACCTGCTCCTTCACAACGCGGCGCGCTTCGGCGGCGGGACGACGATCGACCTCCTGCTCGTCGAGGAGCGGGGGAGCCCCCGGATCCGCGTGCGCGACCGCGGGGAGGGCTTCTCCGCGGAGGCGTTCGAGCGTGCCTTCGATCCCTTCTACTCGACCTCGCCCGAGGGGCTCGGGCTGGGCCTCCCGCACGCGCGGCGCGTCATCGAGGCGATGGGCGGCCGGATGGAGCTCCGCAACGTGCCCGACGGGGGCGCGGAGGTGGAGGTCACGCTCTCCTGAGCGGCGCGGACGCCCGGCGGCGGCGCCTCACACGTAGCCGTACACCCGGTAGAGCAGCAGGTAGACGACCAGGCCGGTGACGGAGACGTAGGCCCACACGGGGAAGGTCCACCGGGCCAGGCGCGCGTGATCGTGGAAGCGTCGGCTGCGGACGAGCCAGAGGAGCCGCAGCACGAGCGGCAGGACCACGACGGCGAGCACCATGTGCGTGAAGAGGATCACGAGGTACACGGTGCGCGCGAGGCCCGTCCCCGCGAACTCGTGGGTGCCGGTGAGCATCACCCGCGCCACGTAGGACACGAGGAACAGCGCCGAGGCGGCGATCGCGACCGTCATCGCGCGACGGTGCCGGTGCGCGTCCCGCCGCCGGATGTGGTACAGCCCCACCAGGAGCGCCACGGCGCTCGTCGCGTTCAGCCCGGCGTTCAGCGCGGCGAGCGTGTCGCCGAGGCGGCTCCAGTCCACGGAGAGGGGTGCGGCGCGTGGGTCGCCGTCAGCGTCCGGCGGCGGCCGTCGCGACGCGCGTCTCGTCCGGCGACCCGGCGGCCGCGACGGTGTCTTCCCGGGCGAGCCCCTGGGACGCGAGGTGCGCGAGCACGGCGAGGAGCGCGGCGGCCACGAGCGTGTGCAGCGACACCGGGACGACGGCCAGGCGCGAGAGCACCGAACCGAAGCCGAGCGTCACCTGCGCCGCCACGAGCCATCCCGCGAGCGCCGTCCAGCGCCGCACGGCCTTCGGCACGCCCCGCCGGACGGCCCAGAGCGCCAGGCCGATCACGAAGCAGAGGACGAGCACGCCGAGCACCCGGTGCGCGAAGTGCGCGACGATGAGCCGGTTGATGAGCGGCGGCACGACCTGGCCGAGGCAGAGCGGCGCGTCCGGGCAGGACATCCCCGCGTCCATGTGCCGCACGAGCCCGCCCAGGACGGACTGCGCGAAGACGAGCCCCGCGCCCGTGGCGGCGAGGACGCCCATCCGCCGGCGCGCCCCCGGGTCCCGCCACTCGGGCGCGGGCCCCCGGTGCGCGCGCGACGCCAGCACGGTCGCGAGCGTGAGGAAGAGGAACGCGAGCGCGAGGTGGGTCGTCGAGACGAGGTCCGGGAGCTGGAAGAGCACCGTCAGCCCGCCGAACACGGACTGCACGAGCAGGAGCCCGATGCCCGCGAGCGACGCGCGGAACATCCAGCGGCGTGCGGGCACCTCGCGGCGCACGAGCCACGTGGCGAGCAGGAACAGGAGCACGAGGCCGCCCGCCACGAGGCGGTGCAGGTGCTCCCAGAAGATCCCGCCGGTCATCTCCGGCATCATCGTGCCGTAGCACGTCGGCCAGTCGGGGCAGGCCAGGCTCGACTCGGTGGCGTGGACCACGCTCCCGAGGAACAGGAGGCCCAGCGTCCATCCCACCGTCGCCTTGAACGCGCGCGGGTGGAGCACGCGTCCGTCCATCAGCTTCATGACATCAACCCGTCGTCGCGGCGGCCGCCCCGGCGGGCTCGCGAGCCCCGGGGACGGCTTCCTGCCGCTCCGACTCCTTGTAGAGGGACATCGGCACGATTCCCCGCTCCAGCCAGGCGAACTCGCCGTCGAGGAACCGCCGCGCGACCGCGTAGGTGCGCGCGTCGTCGTTGTCGAACAGGGCCCGGAACCGCTCCCGCACCCGCCGCCGCGCCGCGCGGCAGTAGGTGTCGGCGAGCGCGTACGCGCCCTTGGTGTCCCCGCCGCGCTCGACGAGCGTGCGGGCGCGGACGGCCACCGCGGTCATGACCATGAGCTCCGCGCCGATGTCCACGACCCGGCCGAGCACGGCCTGCTTGCGCTCGAGCGCGGGGCCGAAGCGGACCATCGCGTGGAAGGTCGCGCGGGCCAGGCGGCGGGCGCTCCGCTCCACGAAGCGCAGGTGCCGCGCGAGCGGCCCGAAGGCGGCGTGGCGGGGCCAGAATCCCCATCCGAAGAACCGCGACGGGTACCACCAGGCGTAGTGCGCGCCGGCACGCGCGAGCGCGGACAGCTTCTGCCCCGTCGAGGCCTTCGGGTCCACGAGATCGCCGGCGATCTGGAGGTGGTGGTCCACCGCCTCGCGGGCGATGAAGAGGCGCATGATCTCCGAGGATCCTTCGAAGATCGTGTTGATGCGCATGTCGCGGACCCATCGCTCCACGGGATACGGCGTTTCCCCGCGCGCCGCGAGCGAGTCGTGCGTCTCGTAGCCGCGCCCGCCGCGGACCTGGAGCGCGTCGTTCACGAGCGTCCAGCCGGTCTCGGTGCCCCACAGCTTGGCGACCGCCGCCTCGAGCCGGATGTCGAAGCGGTTCGAGTCCGCCATGAGCGCGGTCATCTCGACCATCGCGTCCAGCGCGAACGTGTCGGCGGCCATCTTCCCGAGGAGCTGCGCGATCGCGTCGTGCTGGCCGATCGGCCGGCCCCACTGCACGCGGCTGCCCGCCCAGTCGCGGCACATCTCCAGGGACGCCTTCCCGGCCGCGGCGCAGAAGGCGGGCAGGGCCAGGCGCCCCGTGTTGAGCGTGATCAGCGCGAGCTTGAGACCGCGCCCTTCGCCCCACACGACGTTCTCCCGCGGGACCTTCACGTCCGTGAAGCGGAGGATGCCGTTGGAGAGCGCGCGGAGCCCCATGAAATGGCACTCCCGCACGACCTCCACCCCCTCCCACGCCGTCTCCACGACGAAGGCGGTGATCGGACGGCGGCCGGACGCCCCTTCGGGCGCGGGCGTGCGGGCCATGACGATGATGATGTCGGCCCGGGGCCCGTTCGTCGTCCAGAGCTTCTCGCCGTTCAGGATCCAGTGGCTCCCGTCCTCCGAGAGCTCCGCGTGCGTGGCGAGGTTCGCCGGGTCGGACCCGACCTCCGGCTCGGTGAGCGCGAAGGCGGAGAGCTCGCCGCCGGCGAGGCGCGGGAGATAGCGCCGCTTCTGCTCCTCCGTGCCGAACTTCAGCAGCGGTCCCGGCACGCCGATGCTCTGGTGCGCCGAGAGGTAGGCGCCGGTCGCCCCGCAGCGCGAGGAGACGATCTCGAGCGCGCGGTTGTACGTGAGCTGCGACAGCCCGAGCCCGCCGTACTCCTGCGGGATCTTGATCCCGAAGGCGCCGATCTCCGCGAGACCGTCCAGCACCTCCTGCGGCACCCGCCCCTCGCGGTCGTGCGCGTCGCCGTCGATGTGCTCGCGCGCGAAGACCTCCAGCCGCTCGAGGAACTCCGCCGCCCGGGCCTGCTCGGCGGGATCGGGCTCGGGGAGGGGATAGACGAGATCCAGCTGGAGGCTGCCCTCGAAGAGGGCTCGGGCGAAGCTCTTCTTCTCCCACTCCTGCTCCCGTGCACCCTCGGCGACCTCTCGCGCCTCACGCTCGGTGGCGGGTCGGTTCTGGCTGCTCATGACTCTCCCCCGGGATCTGGATGCGGCCTGGCGGGCCCCACCAATCTAACAGATCCGCGGCGCGGGGAGCCGGGTCCGGAGGGATCCGCGGGCCGGGCTCCGTCGGGCGGGTCGGGTGTCCGTCGAGGCCGGCTCCCTCAGGCGGGCTGCGCCTTCCTCGAGGCCGGCTCCTCCTCGGCGGACAGGAACTCCTCGATCTCCGAGGCCCGCGCCGTGGCGTCCTCCTCGCCGACGTCCATGAGGGCACGGAGGTAGTCGGGCTGGAAGAGCACGAGGCTCAGGAAGTCCGGGCTGCGCGTCTGGCGCGTGCCGAGGCCGCGCGTGAGGAAGCGGAAGCCCTTCGGCAGCTGTCGCTCGTACTCGCCGGCCATCCGTCCCAGGTCGCGCGAGGGGCGGATCGTGAGGAGCCGCACCGGCTCGAGCCCGTCCCGCTGCTCCTCCGGGATGAGCTCGAGGAGCCGGTTCAGCCGCTCGAGGCGGAGCACGTCGTTGTCGAGCTGGTCGAGGAAGATCGCGTTCAGGAGCACGCCCACGACCTGCGCCGGGGGCGGGTAGCCGGCGATCTCGTGCTGCTCGAGCTCGTGCGCGGAGCGGTCGTGCCGCGTCGAGATCGCCAGCACGCGCCGCGCCCCGAGGTGCAGCGCCGGGGAGAGGGGCGCGGTGAGGCGCACGCCGCCGTCGCCGTACCAGGCTCCGTCGATCCGCACGGCCGGGAAGAAGAGCGGGAGCGCCGCGGAGGCCATCACGTGGTCGATCGTGATCGTCGTCTTCTTCGCGGTCCGCATGGGCCGCTCCCACTCCATGATGTCCTCGCCCTGCACCCACGTCACCGACCGTCCGGTGGAATAGCTCGACGTGCTGATCGCGATCGCCCGCAGACGCCCGTGCTCGAGGTTGTAGCGGATGCCCGTGAGCTCCCCGTCCACCGCGTGCAGGACCTCGGTCAGGTACTCGCGCAGCGGCTGCGTGTCGACGAGGCCCTTCACCGGATTGCCCCTCATGCTGCCGCCCGAGGCGAGCTGACGCACCCAGCGCACCACGTTCATGGAGAGCGAGCGCGTGTCGGTGCGGAACACGTCGTCCGTGGTGAGCGTGCTCCACAGCTGGTTCATCTCGTCCACCGCCTGCAGGAAGCTCCCGTGGTGGGAGCCGAGCAGCGCGGCGTTGATCGCCCCCGCCGAGACGCCGGTGAGGTAGGGCACCGTGAGCTCGGGGAATCGGCGCGCGATGAAGCGCAGCACGCCTACCTGGTAGGCGGCGCGGGCGCCGCCCCCACCCATCACGAGCCCGAGGTCGGGGGGCTGCGCGATCCGGTCCGGTCGGTCGGACGGAACGAGCGGGGCGTGGGCCGGGGCCTTCGTCATGAGACGAGGGTCGGAGGGATCGGAGCTAGCCCACGATCGGGCGTCCGATGGCCAGGATGCCCGTGGCGATCAGGCCGAGCACGACGGCGGTGCCGACGACGTGGGGCATGTAGGTGCGCTCCGCCGGGGGTCTTCTCTTCATGACCGCCGAGACCACGTGCGCGACGATCACCGCGAGCACCATCGTGATGATGTGGCCCCCGAGCTGCGGGTAGAAGGTGCCCACGAAGAGGTACGAGAGCCCGAGCAGCGCCGTGAGGTCGATGCTCCCCGTGAAGACGGCGGCGAGCACCCGCATCGTGTGGTCGTACGGGCGGCGCGTGAGCACGCCGCGCAGCGCGTAGGCGATCACCAGGACGCCCACGAGGAGAACCACGTAGCGCATGCCCGAGTGGGCGTGGAAGAGGATCATCGAGGCTCCTGTTCGGTTGCCGTCTGCATCGCCGAACGTCCGTCCGGCTCGCGGTCCCCTCCGCCCCCCGCACACGGCGCGCCCTCGGGCGGCCGCTCGAACTCCTGTCCGGGCTCCTCCGGCCCGCCCCGCCGGCCCGCCGACTGCTCGAGGGCCTCGCGGACCACCGCGCGCACCTCCTCGTCCATGTCGTCCGCGCCGAGCATCCACACGAGGTAGTCCGGCTCGGCCTCCGCGACCTCGTCGAGCGGCCGCCCCTGGTGCTTGCCGCGCCGGAAGGGACGCCCCTCCTCCGGCGGCCCGAACCAGCGGTCGAGCTCGCTGCGGATGGGCGCGTACTCCTCGCAGTAGAGATGCAGGGCGTCGAGGTCGCGCGGAAGCGTCTCGTAGCGCTCGAGCTGCGCGGCGAGG
This sequence comes from uncultured Gemmatimonadaceae bacterium, assembly GCA_964583815.1. Classification (GTDB taxonomy): domain Bacteria; phylum Gemmatimonadota; class Gemmatimonadetes; order Longimicrobiales; family Gaopeijiaceae; genus JAWLHJ01. The sequence continues at coordinate 13,396 of CAZOYA010000045.1, forward strand.
ACCGCGGCCGACGTCCGGATGTCGCCGAGCGCCGTGTGCGCCTCCTCGTGCTCGCGGCCGAGATAGAAGCGCGCCGCCGCCGAGAGATCCCTCGGCTCCTGCCGGTGGAAGATGTTCTGCACGTCGATCACGCGCCGCCCCTCGAGCGAGAAGGGCACGCCGCACCGGCGGAACTCCGTCACCAGCAGCGGGAGGTCGAAGCGGCGGATGTTGAAGCCCGCGAGGTCCGCGTCCTCGAGGATCCGCGCGAGGTCCCGCGCCCGCCGGCAGAACGGCTCCTCGCCCCGGACGTCCTCGTCCGAGATCCCGTGGACCGCCGTGGCCTCCGGCGGGATCGGCATCTCGGGATCGAAGCGGCGCACCCGCTCGAGCACGTCACCCTGCGGCGTGAGCTTGATGAGCGCGAGCTCCACGATGCGGTCCCTGCGCAGATCCAGGCCGGTCGTCTCGAGGTCGAAGAAGACCAGCGGACGGTCGAGGTCGAACGGCAGCTTCATGACGCGGGGGGATGACTCCGGGGCGGGGAAAAAGGTCGGCCGAAAGGTAGCGGAGCCCGCCTCGCCGTGCAGCCCGCGGACGGGAAGGGCGCTTGCCGGTACGGGACGGGCCGCGGTAGCGTCCGCGGATGTGCGAGAAACGAGCGAAGGCGGCCCGATGAGCCGCGTGGTGCGGATCCGGGAGCCGGGCGGGCCCGACGTCCTGGAGATGCGCCGGGGCGAGCCGCCCCGGCCCGGGCCCGGAGAGGTCCTCGTGCACGTGCGGTCGTCGGGCGTGAACCGGGCCGATCTGCTCCAGCGGCTCGGGCGGTATCCGGCCCCGGCGGGCTATCCGCAGGACGTGCCGGGGCTCGAGTTCGCAGGCGTCGCCGAGACCCTGGGGCCGGGCGCGCCGGACGGGCTAGAAGGCGCCCCGGTCATGGGGATCACCGGGGGCGGCGGCTACGCGGAGCGGCTCGTCGCGCCGGCGGAGACGCTCGTGCGGGTGCCCTCGGGCGTCGATCTCGTGGAGGCGGGGGCGATCCCGGAGGCGTACATGACCGCCTTCGATGCGGTCTTCCTGCAGGGCGGCCTCTCCTCGCGCGAGACGCTCCTGGTGCACGCGGTCGGGAGCGGGGTGGGGACGGCCGCGCTGCAGCTCGCCCGGCGCGCCGGGGCGCGGGTCATCGGGACCTCGCGCTCGGCCTGGAAGCTCGAGCGGGCCTCGGCGCTCGGGCTCGACGTCGCGGTCGAGGCGCCCGACGCGGACTCGTGGGGCGAGGCCGTCCGGGAGGCGACGGGGGGCCGCGGCGTGGACGTGATCCTCGACCTCGTCGGCGCACCCTACCTCGAGGCGAACCAGCGGCTCCTCGCGGAGCGCGGCCGGCACCTCGTGGTCGGGATCCCCGGCGGCGCGCGGGGCGCGATGGACCTCGGGCTCCTGATGCGCCGCCGGGCCCGGATGATCGGCACGGTGCTGCGCGCCCGGAGCGTGGAGGAGAAGGCGGCCCTCGCCCGTGCGTTCGAGCGCGACGTGGTGCCCGGCTTCGAGGACGGCTCGCTCCGGCCGATCGTCGATCGGGTGTTCCCGGCCGAGCAGGCCGCGGCGGCGCACGCCTACGTGGAGGAGAACCGGAACTTCGGGAAGGTGCTGCTGGGGTGGTGAGGGCTGTCGACTCCCTCAGGAGGGGTCGCGCAGAGTGATGGGCACGGACGCCGTCATCGCGGTTCCGTCATCCAGCGTAGCGGAGATCTCCAGGCGGTACGTCCCCGGCTCGAACCCGCCCAGGTCCACTTCGGTGAAGCGCGGCAGGAAACCCGCATCGGAGGGTCGATCGGCCGGTTCGGTCCATGCGACGGCGAGGCGACCGTCCGCGTCGATCCCGAGGAAGGCGCCGATCCGGCCGAGGAGGGAACGGTCGGTCCGCCGGATGGAGAGCGTGAGATCGATGGATCGATCCTGCTCGATGCCGTACAGCTCGAAGTAGACGCCGACCGGGCCGGGGCGGACGGTGGTGGACGGGAGCAGCGCCTGCTCCACCGCGGCAGCTTCGGGATCGACGGGGACGTCCACGAGGAGCGGGGGAGAGATGCCGAACCCGTCCTGCATCACGGGCGCGGGGGCCCCGAAGCGGGCGCGCCCGACCCATCCCGGACCCGTGGCTTCGATGCTCGCCACCCACGAACCCGGCTCGAGCGGGAGGCGCGCACGGATGGTTCCCGTGGCCTCCACGTCCGCCTGTGCCGTCCGGATCGTGAGATCCGAGGGCCTGCCCATGGCCAGCGCGGCCTCGGTGCCCTCGAACGACGAGACGAGCACCGGGAGACGGGCGGCCGTCACCGCGACGAGCCCCTCTCCTCTCCGCAGGATCGCCGTCTGGTGGTCCGATATCAGGTGCCACTCGCCTTCCCAGTGCATGCGTTCCGGCCCCTCGTCCCATGCCACTGCCCAGTCTTCCGCCCTGGACACCTCCGGATGCAGGAACCGGCTCGCGTCGGGAGCGAAGCTGTACCCGCCGTGCACGTAGAGCTGGTGGGTGGTGTCGGGCCTCGCCTGGTGGATGCGCACGATGGCGCGCCACGAGTTGTAGAAGCCCCGCCGCGTCCATTCCTCGTGCAGGTTGAACGGCGCCCACCACCACTGCGGGGCCAGCCTCGGAGAGAAGTCGCGCCACTCGACATCGTACAGCAGGCGCGCACGGAGATTGCGGCTGACGTGCTCGCCCCACCTGGCGTTGCCGGGCGTGCTCCACAGCGGATCCGCGAGCCACCAGAACCGCTCGTGGAGCTCGGGCTTCTCCTCGCAGGCGCCCGGATCCCATTCCCCGGGCATCCCGTCGGGCCACAGATGCCCGGCGTGCGTCCATTCACACAGGAGGCCCCGGTCCGTCACGAGGGGGTGGGGCTCGATACCGAATGCGTGGGCGTCCGCCGGCGCGTTCGCGAGAGCCGAATCGAGCTGGAGATCGCCGCTGCCAGGTATTCTCGCGTGCCGCGCGTACCCCCGGAGCGCCTGGCACCACCACGCCGTTCCACCGCAGCGCTCGGCCGCTTCGAGGGCCCGGCGCGGATCGCCGGCCGTCAGCGCCACGTCGACGAGATGCCCAACGACGAAGTCGCTTCCGGGGAAGCGCTTCTGGAGCGCTTCGAGCCGTGCCAGGAGATGCGCCCGATCCGCGGCATGGGGCGTCGCGTCGCACATCCGCCCCCACCACGCGCAATGGAGTTCACCGCCGAAGCACGCCTCGAGCGTGGAGCCGCGGCAGGTCTCCGGACGGGTGCCCTGCATCGGACCGATCGCGCCCGGAGGCGTGGAGCGTGCGCGGCGGCGCCATCCGTCGAAGACGCTCTCGCGATACTCCTGGAGGGCTCTCCGGGCGAGCGATTCCGCCGACGCTTCCGCGGCGGGAGTCTCCTGGGCGGCCAGGGTCGGTGCTCGCGGGTTTGGGGGCAGGAGCACCGCGACGATCAGCGCGAAAGGAAAAGCCGCCCACGTGCTCACGCTGCACGGATCCTTCGCATCACTCACCCTCGCCTCAGCGTATCCGCCACATCGATCCGCGCCGCCGTGCGGAGCGGGATCCATCCGGCCAGGAGCGCGATCAGCGCCAGCGCACCGGCCGCCCCGAGGTAGGCCGTGGGATCCTCGGCCGTCACGCCGAAGAAGCGACTCCGGAGCAGGCGCGCGAGCGCGTGGGCACCGATCAGTCCCAGGGCGATGCCGATCGCCGTGATCGCTCCAGCCGAGCCGAAGAGCAGTCGAGCGAGCCTCGCGCCGCTCGCGCCGAGCGCCAGGCGGATGCCCAGCTCCCGTCGCCGGGCCCGCACCGCGAACGCCATCACGCCGTAGAGCCCCACCCCCGACAGGAGCACGGCGATCCCCGAGAAGGTGGCGAGCAGGCGAGCGAGGAGACGCTGCTCGGCGATCTGCTGGTCGACGCGCTCGAGAAGCGGCGCGAGGCGGGGGACCGACAGGCCCGGGAGCAGCCTCTCCAACTCCGCCCGCACTTCCGCCAGGACCTCAGGTCGGCGGGGGTCGGTCTCGACCAGCACGGTGATGGGGGCCGCCTGTCCCCCGGGATAGGGCATGAAGTACGCCTCGTCGGCCGGACTCATGAGGTCCACCAGGCGGAGATCGCCGACCACGCCGACGATGACCGCCTCCTCCATCTCGCGGATCCCCCGCCGCACCGTCCGCCCCACGACGTTGGTGGTCCCGAACAAGGCTTCGGCGAGTGGAGCCGTGAGCACCACGGGTGGTGGGGCCGTGGCTCCCAGGTCGGACGGTCCGAGCACGCGACCCGCCACGGGCCGGATGCCGAGCATCTCGAACCATCCCGGCGTCACCCAGTGCGAGGCGACGACCCGCGCGTCCGCCAGCTCCTGGTCTACCGTGACGATCCTGCTGGGGAGGAATCCGTGGTAGGGCCCGTAGAAAGAGTGCAGTGCCGCGCCGCGCACACCCTCGATCTGCGGCAGCGAGGCCACGATCTCGTCCCGCACGGGCTCGAGCTGCCCGATCGCGATGGGCTCGGAGCGCCAGTCGTTGATCGACGCCACGTGCACGTTCGAGGCATCGAGCCCCGAATCCACCGCGTAGACGTTGAAGACGGTCCGCACCAGGAGGGCGCTTCCCACGAGGAGCGTCATGGACAGCGCGATCTGCACCGCCGAGATCCCGTGCCGGACGACCTGGTGCCGCCCCGTGGTTCGGTCGCCCGCGTCCGTGAGGGCCGCCGCCGGGTCGAAGCGAGCTGCGACGACGGCCGGAAGCGTGCCGGACAGGAGGGCCGTGAGGACGAGCGCCACCAGCCCGAAGGTCCACACCCGCCGGTCGACGAGGAAGCCCTCGAGGGGCGGGAGGCCCCACAGCGTTTCGCCCTGCAGGGTGGTCCCGATCGCGAGAGACACGCCGACCCCGGCGGCCGCGCCGAGCAGCGCCAGGACCAGGCTTTCCGTCAGAGCCCGCCCGACGATGCGGCCCCGCGAGGCTCCGAGCGCCCGGTGGATGGCCATCTGCCCACGTGCGTCGAGTGCGCGCGCGACGAGCAGGTTCGCGACGTTGGCGCAGGGGATGATCAGGATGAGCAGGGCCGCCAGCGAGAGGACACCCACCGCCGTCCGCACCATCGGCCGCATGAGGGGAGGCACGTTCAGCCCCGGGTGCACCCGCGCCGTCGGCCCGTCCGGGTCGTCCCGTCGGGGGACCAGGGTCCCGGCCGCCACGAGGCCGTCCAGCATCGCGTCGATCTCGGCCTCGACCGCCTCGAAGGAGGCGCCGGAGACCGGCCGGAGGATGAAATCCTGGTTCAGGCCGCCGTCCGTCGCCCAGAGGCGCTCGGCCGGAAGCCCCGCCAGCGGGACGAACGCGGGGCGCGGCACCCACACGTCCACCTCCCAGTTGCGGGTGGTCCCGAGGAAGCCGCCTCCCGCGACGCCGAGGACCGTGTAGTCGCCGTCGTTGATCCGGACCTGTCGCCCGACGGCCCGGTCCGGCGAACCGAAGAGCTCCCGGGCGAGTCGCTCGCTGACGACGGCGCGAAACGGATCGGCGCCGGGTCCCGTCTCGTCCGCGGTGAGGAGGCGCCCGGCAGCAGGGCGAACGCCGAGGAGCTCGAAGTAGTCCCCGAAGATCGTGTAAGCGCGGGCTTCCACGACACGGCCGTCACCCGCGGAGAGGTGGACGCCTACGTAGTTGAACACGGCGAGGCCGTCGAGGAGCGATGCGGACCGGCGGATCTCCAGAGCCGCCGGACCCGAGATGCCGACCTTGCGGCGGTCAGCGGAGGTGAACTCCAGATACGCTCCTCCCCCGGAGTCGCTGACTCCCGGCAGCGGTCGGAGCAGGAGCTGGTTGACGACCGAGAACACGACCCCGGCCGAGCCGAGGCCCGCGCCCAGCGTGAGGGTGACGAGGATGGCGAAGCCCGGCTGCCGCCGGAGCGCGCGGACGACGTGCTTCGTGTCGATCACCGGGCCCGCGTCGAGTCCCCGGCGGCGGAGCGCACGGCCGCTCCGAGCGACCCACGCGTGCGTTCGCCCCCACGCGCGCGACCACACCGATGCCATCAGTGCCCAGTGGTAGAGCGCCGCGGCTCGCCCCGCGCCGTGCCGCTCCTCCCAGCCGTCGTGGAGCTCCTCGAGATCGCCGAGGATGACCTCCCGCTCGTCCCGGGCCAGCGCGAGGGCCGCGACGCGCCCGGCCGCCGCACGGAGCCATTCCCGTACCCGGGCGCCGCGGGAGGGACTCACGTCGAGCCCCCGGCGAGCAGGTCGAGCCGCGCCAGCGTCTCCTGGTTGGCCATCGCGCGGACCCCGGCCCACCAGGCACGCAGCTCGCGCGCCCCTTCGGGCCGCACGCGGTAGACCTTGCGGCGACGGCCGCCCCGCTCCGGGACGGACTCGCCGATCCAGGAGGTGACGAAGCGCTTCTGCTCGAGGCGCTCCATCACCGTGTACAACGCTCCGGGCGCTACCCGCCGTCCGAGCCGCTCGTCCATCTCGCGGATCACGGCGGCGCTGTGCGCCTCGCCCCCCAGTCGTACCAGCGTGAGCAGCACGAGCTGCTCGAGCTCCCCGAGCGCCATCGATCGACCCTCCCCCGTCGGTAACTACAGAGTAGGTGTCGTGCGCGCCGCTCTGCAAGGCGGCACGAAAAAAACGGGCGGAGGGGAAACCCCCTCCGCCCGCCTCTGGTGCTGGCGATCGGCCCCGTCGACAGGGCCGCCCGCGATCACATCTCCTGCGGCTCGGACGCTCC
>CAZOYA010000046.1:0-20087 GCA_964583815.1 uncultured Gemmatimonadaceae bacterium
GTTCCGCGCGCCGATCTGGACGATGTCCGCGTACTCGGCCACGAGATCGACGCCGGGCACGTCGATCGCCTCCGTGACCACCGCCATCCCCGTGCGCTCGCGCGCCCGCGCGAGGAGCTCGAGCCCCCGCTCCCCGAGCCCCTGGAAGGAGTAGGGCGAGGTGCGGGGCTTGAAGGCGCCTCCGCGGAGGATCGTCGCGCCCGCGTCGCGGAGCCGCGTGGCGATCTCCAGGATCTGGGCCTCGCTCTCCACCGCGCAGGGGCCGGCCATCACGACGACCTCGGAGCCGCCGATGCGCGTGCCGTTCGGAAGGACGATCACCGTGTCGTCCTCGCGCCACTCGCGCGAGACCTGCTTGTAGGGGTGCGTGACCGGAATCACGTCGAGCACGCCGGGCAGGCCCTCGAGGCGCGCGGAGTCGACCCGTCCGTCGTTGCCGATCAGCCCGACCGCCGTGCGCTGCTCGCCGGGGATCGGTCGGGCGTCGTAGCCCATGTCGCGGATGACGGCGACCACGGACGCGATCTCGTCCGCGGTGGCCTTGTGCTTCATGACGACGAGCATCGGGGTGGCTCACGCTGCGAGGGACCTGGGGGCCGCCCCCGACGGGCGGCCGTAGAAGTGTACACGCCCCGGTGGAGCGGGTCCACGGAGGCGCCCCGCGCGCCGCTAGCCCGTGGCGACCACCTCGAGCGCCTCCTCGAGCCGCACGCCCACGATCGTGCTGACCCCGGGCTCCTCCATGGTCACGCCGTAGATCCAGTCCGCGGCCTCGATCGTGCGCGGGTTGTGCGTGATCACGACGAACTGCGTGTCGGTCTTGAAGTCCTGGAGGAGGCGGATGAAACGGCCGATGTTGCTCTCGTCGAGCGGGGCGTCCACCTCGTCGAGCACGCAGAACGGGCTCGGCTTCACGAGATAGATGCCGAACAGCAGGGAGAGCGCCGTGAGCGCGCGCTCGCCGCCCGAGAGGAGGTCGATGCGCTGCGTGCGCTTGCCGCGGGGCGACGCGTGGATGTCGATCGGGGACTCGAGGGGATCCTCGGGGTCCTGCAGCCGGATGTCGGCGTCGCCGCCCTCGAAGAGCCGCAGGAAGGTCTGTCGGAAGTTCTCCCGGATCCGGTCGAACGTCGACATGAACAGGTCCGTGGCCGTCTTGTTGATCTCGCGGATCGCGGAGCGCAGGTCGTCGCGGGCCTCCACGAGGTCGTCGCGCTGACCGGTCAGGAAGGCCAGACGCTCGCTCTCCTCCGCGTGCTCCTCCACCGCGAGCATGTTGACGGGGCCGATGCGCTCGAGCGCCTCGACGATCTCGGCGAGCTCCTCGCGCAGGCGCTCCGGCTCGCCTTCGACGTGCGCCCCCTCCTGGAGGAGGGCCTCGAGCGGCCGTCCCCACTCGCCCTCCAGGCGCTCGCGGATGCGCTCCAGGCGTCCCTGCAGCTCCTGCCGCTCCAGCTCGAGCCTGTGCCGGCGATCGGAGGACGCGCGCTCGGCGGTGCGCGCCTCGCGGACCTGCCGCTCCGCGACCTGTAGCGCCTCGGAGACGTCCTGCAGCGCCTGCTCCCGTGCGCGCGCCTGCTCCTCGGCCGCGGTCCGCTCCCCGAACAGCCGCTCGACCGCTTCCGCGCCCTCGGCGCGGGTGCGGGCGAGCTCCTCGCGCTCCGCCTGGAGCGCGCGCTCCTCCTCGTCCAGGGCGGCCAGGCGGGCGCCCGCGCGCTCCCGGGCCTCCCCGGCCGCGGCGAGGCGCTCGTCGAGCCGGTTCAGCTCGCCCTCGAGGCGCGCCACGTCCACGGCGATGCGCGCCTCCTCCGCCCGCACCGTCTCCCACGCCTCCTGCACGCGCTCGAGGTGGGCCCGCGCCTCCGTGCGCTCCCCCTCGAGCCCGGCTTCCTGGTCGAGCAGCGCCGCGCGCTGCTCGCGTGCCTCCCGGCCCCGTTCGACCGCGCGGGTGCGCGCGGCCCGCGCGCCCTCGAGCTGGCGCGCCAGCTCGTCGCGGAGCCGGTGCATCCGCCCGTGCTGGTGGGCCTGCGCCTCCAGGTCCGCCTTCGCCTTGCGGTGCGCGTCCTCGGCGTCCCTCCAGGCCTGCCGGGCGCGCTCGAGGTCCGCCTGCCGCGCGTCGAAGACCTCCTGGGCCGCGGCCCGGGCGGCGGCGGTGCGGGCCTCCTCCGCCGTGGCGCCCTCGTGCTCCGCCTCGAGCGCGCGGAGCTGCTCGCGGCGCTCGAGGATGCCCGACGCGCCGCCCGGATTGCCGATCCGCACGACGCCGCGGTGCACGGTCGCCGGCACGCCGTCCGGCGCGCCGTCCAGGCGCTCCACCCCCGCGAGGAGCGCACGGACCCAGGGCGCGCCGGCCCCGCCGGCACGGACGCCCTCCATCAGCGGCTCCCCGGCACCCCCGCCCGGGGCGCCGTCGAGGGGGAGGAGCGTGAGCCCGCCCTCTCCGTTCCACGCCGATTCGAACCAGCGGACCACGCGGGCGACCGTGGCCCGGTCCCGCACGACCACGGCCCGCGTGAGCGCCCCGAGGTAGGCCTCGACCGGCGCGATCCGGTCCGCCTCTCCCTCGATGAAGTCCGCGAGCGGCCCGTGCACGCCGTCGTCCTGCAGCGCCAGGACCGCGCGGACCACCGGCTCCACGCCCTCCCGGTCGCGGTCCAGCCGGGCGAGCGCCTCGCGCCGCGCCCCGAGCCGGGCCGCTTCCTCGACCGCCCTCCGCTCCTCGCCGCGCGCCTCCTCGAGCTCCGCGCGCGCCCGCTCCACTTCGGCGGCCGCGGCCTCGTGGCGCCCCCGGGCTCCCTCGACCGCACGGGCGAGCTCGTCGAGCCGGCCGGCGAAGAGGTCTCCCTGCGTCTCGAGCTCCGAGAGCGCCTCGGCGGTCGAGTCGAGCTCCTCGCGGGCGCGTTGCAGGCGGCGCTCGAGCTCCGCCGCCTGGGCCTCGGACGCCTCGGCGTCGCCCTGCAGCTGCGCGCTCCGCCGCGCGATCTCACGGGCGCGCGTCTCGGCCTCGTCGACCCGGGCGCGGGCCTCCTGGAGCGCGGCACGCACCCGCTCCGCCTCCGCGGCGCGCTCGGCCGCGACCTCCTCCTCCTGGGCGAGGCGCGCCGCGGCGCGGGCGCGCTCCTCTCCCAGGTCCGCCGTCTCGCGCTCGGCCGCGTCGGCGCTCCGGCGCGCCTCGGCGCGCTCCTCGGCGATCCGCTCGAGGCGCCGTTCCGCGTACCCGGCGCGCTCCTCCGCGACCGCGAGATCGCGCTCCCACCGGACGAGCCGCTCGCGCACGGCCTCGAGCGCGCGGGCGGCCTCGGCGCGGGCCTGGCCCGCCTCGATCTGCCGGAGGCGCAGCGCCTCGTGCTCGGCCTCCGCCTCGTGCAGGGCCGCGACCATCCCCTCGCCCTGCCGCTCGTCTCCCTTCAGCTCCCCCTCGACCCGGACGAGGCGCCCCTCCAGCTCGTCGAGCTGGTGCCGCACGACCGTGACCTCCACGTCGAGGCGTCGCTGGCGCAGCTCCAGGTACCGCTGCGCGCGCCCCTTCTGGCGCGCGAGCGAGCGCACCTTCGTCTCGACCTCCGCGATCACGTCCTCGAGCCGCTGCAGGTCCATCTCCGCGCGCTCGAGTCGGCGGCTCGCCGCCTTCCTCCGGTCCTTGTACTTGCCGACCCCGGCGGCCTCCTCGAAGAGCGCGCGGCGCTCCTCCGTGCGATCGGAGAGGATCGCGTCGATCATCCGGTTTTCGATGATCGCATAGGCGTTCGCGCCGAGACCCGTGTCCCGGCACAGGTCGACGACGTCGCGGAGCCGGCAGGAGGAGCGGTTGATCGAGTACTCGGAGCCGCCGTCCCGGAAGACCTGCCGGCCGATCTCGACCTCCTCGAAGGGCACCGGGAGCACGCCGTCCTCGTTGCTCACCACGAGGGAAACGGAGCCGCGGTTGACCGGGCGGCGGCCGGTCGTGCCCTGGAAGATCGCCTCCTCCATGCGGGAGCCGCGGATCGCGGACGCGCGCTGCTCCCCCAGCACCCAGCGCACGGCGTCGCTGATGTTGGACTTCCCACAGCCGTTCGGCCCGACGATCGCGGTGATGCCGTCGTGGAACTCGACCGTCGTGCTGTCGGCGAAGGATTTGAACCCGTGGACCTTCAGGGCGCGAAGCTTCATCCGATCCGCTAGATCAGGAGCACGAGGGCGATGGCGAGCGCGAGCCCGCCGAGGAGGAGCCAGAAGAGGAGGGAGCTGCCCGTCGCTTCACGTGCGCGCCTGGGGGGACGGGCGGGGGCCGTCCGGGATTCTTCGGCGGAGGACCCGGTCGCGTCCGCTTCCGGAGCCTCCGACCACGAGCCCGGCGGGACGTCCGTCGCGTCCGGCCCCGGGAGGGCGTCCGCCTGGGGTCCCGCCTCCGTCTCGGGTCCGTCGAAGACGTCCACATCGAGGCCGGAATCCCTCTCGGGAAGGGCGTCCCACCCGCGGTCCAGGGCCTCCGCGTCCGGGCGGGGGTCGAGGCCGGACAGGCCCTCCCCATCCGGGAGGGCCACGTCCGACAGCGCGTCGGTCCAGGCGTCGGCCGGGCCGCCCGGGCCCGTGAGGGCATCGTCCCCCCCGACGGCCGGGGCGACGAAGCGGTCGGGCTCGGGCTCCGCGTCCTCGGGGTCGACGGTGGCCGCGGCATTCGGCCCGGCTCCGGCGGCCGGCCCCAGCACGGCCCGGATCCGCTCGCCCACGCCGTCGACCGGCACGCGCGCCGATCCCGGATCGGGGGCGAGCAGGACCACGTCCTCCGCGTCCCTGAGGAAGGCCTGCACGCCGGCGCCCCCCTCGCGCAGGAACAGGACGAAGGTCACGCCGGCTTGCCGGAACCCGTCCAGGAGCCTCCTCCAGCGGGGGCTCCCCGGAACGGACGCGCCGTCGGCCACCGGGGAGCCCGCGGTGATCAGGAAGAAGGCCTGTCCGGGGACCGAGCGGGCCACGTGCGCCACGGACGAGCCGAAGCGCGCCGCGTCCACGAGCCCCTCCGCGTTCTCGATCTCGGCGAGCTCGTGGAGCGAGGGCTCCTCGAGGGCGGCGTCGGCCACGACGACCCGGCGACCCGCCTCGGCCCACTCCGCCGCGAGCGCGTAGGTGGCCGACCCGGCCCAGGACTCACCCGAGGAGCGCGCCGGCGCGAGGAGCGCCACCACGCGGCCCGTGTCGGAGGAGTCCTCGATCCAGGAGCCCGCACCGGGCTCGAGCGGCTGCCATGCGGGAAGTTGGGCGCTCAACGGTTCGGAAGGCCGAAGGGGTGGAGGGAAACGCGAAAAGCTAGACGGCCGCGCGAAGGCCGGCAAACCGTCGTGGACGCCCCCGCGGGACGAACGCCACGGCGACCCGGTCCCGCCCGGTCTCGCACGGCGCCGGACCGCCCGGCGCCCCTGCGCCCACGGTCCGCCCGGCGCGGCGGCCGCCGCTCACGCCGGCGGTGCCCCGTCGTCCGGCGCCTCCCACCGGGGTGCGTCGCCCCACAGCGTCTCGAGCTGATAGAACGACCGCGCCTCGGGATGGAAGACGTGCACGACGAAATCCACGTAGTCGATCAGGACCCAGCGCCCTCCGGTCAGCCCCTCCACGTGGAGGGGCTTCACCCCGCCCTGCCGCAGCTCGTCCACGACGTGCTCGGCGATGGCCTTCACCTGCACGTCGGAGGTGCCGCTCGCGATCACGAAGTAGTCCGCCGCCGAGGAGATCCCCCGCAGGTCCAGCACCGCCACGTCCCGCGCCCGCCGCTCGAGCGCCAGCTCGACGGAGCGGCCGACCGGACCGGGCAGGTCGGCGGGCGCGCCCGCCTCGGGGACCGCGCCCGGAATCAGCCGCCCTCCCGCTCCAGCCGCACCTCGAGCTCCACCTCGACCTCCGGGTGCAGCCGGACGCCCACGGCGTGGGTGCCGAGCGTCTTGAGCGGCTCCTCGAGCTGGATCGTGCGCCGATCGAGATCGAAGTCGATCCCGTTCTCGGCCACACGCTCCGCGATGTCGGCCGACGTGACGGAGCCGAAGAGCTTCCCGTCCTCGCCCGCACGCACCTCGAAGACCAGCGAGAGGCCCTCGAGCTGCGAGGCCCGACGCCGCGCCTCGAGGAAGTCGCGACGGCTGCGCTCCTGCGCCCGGCTCTGCTCCTCCTCCAGGCGCCGCATGTTGGCCGCGCTCGCGACGTAGGCGAGCCCCTGCGGGATGAGGTAGTTGCGGCCGTATCCCGGCTTCACCTGCACGACCTGGCCGGCCTCGCCAAGCTTCGGCACGTCGCGCTTCAGAATGAGCTTCATCCTTCCTCCGACGATGGATCTCAGACGGTCGTCTCGCGCAGCTTCCCGCGCACGTCCAGCCACGTGTCGCCGATCCCCACCATCATGAGGATCCCCACGACCACCGGGGCCGCGAGCACCAGCCCGACGGCGAGCATCACGTAGCCGAACAGCGACAACCCGCCGCTGATGAACATGAACACCGCGGCGCCCCGGAGCGCGTACAACGCGCCCATGAAGACCACGGCATTGGAGCCGACCCGCGCCAGCGCGTCGCCCCAGCGCAGGACGAGCAGCAGGAGCCCTCCGATCATCACCCACACCATGTGGTCGTTGAACCGGAAGCCCCGCACCGGGCCCAGCGCCTGGTCGCCTTCGCCCCGCAGCCGGTGGTACAGCCACCACGCGACCCCCACGCCCGCCATCGACGCCACCGCGAGCATGGCCGGGAAGACCACGATCTGCGCCCGGGCCGTCTCCTGCAGCGCCGAGACGAGGGCCGGCGAGAGCGCCTCGCCGCGGAGGAGCGAGATGGCCTGCACGGCCGTCCCGACCCCGCCCAGGATCCCGTCGGCGACCGCGAAGTCGACCGTCTCCCACCCTCCGCCGCGGAGCGCGAGCACGCCCCCGCTCACCGCGAGCGCGCCTCCCACCGAGGCGAGCAGCCGGTCCGACAGCCGCCAGGCGGGGGCCGCGAGGGTGATCCCCACGAACCAGCCGCCGACCAGCAGGGCCCACGCGCGCTCGATGTACCAGACGCCGTCCCGGGGTCCGGAAACCACGAGCATCATCGCGAGCACCGCACCCGCGATCAGCCCGAGCCCGCGCAGCCCCCGCGCACCCGCCAGGAGGAGGAACGGGACGGCCACGAGCACGCTCGGCTGCACCGCCGAGGCGGCCATGGTCACGCCGAAGAGCCCCGCCGCCCGCGGCCACCCGCGGCCGGTGTCCGGAGCCCGCGGCGCGTCGTCCCGCTCCACCCCGCTCAGCCTTCGCTGCGGCGCGTGTACGGGATGAGCGCGAGATAGCGCGCCCGCTTCACCGCCCGTCCGAGCTGCCGCTGGAACGCCGCCGTGACCTTCGTCGTGCGGCGCGGCAGGATCTTGCCCTGCTCGGTCAGGAACCGGGAGAGCGTCGACACGTCCTTGTAGTTGAGGAGCGTGATGGCCGGACCGTCCATGCGACGCCGCCGGCCGCCCCCGCCCTGGAACTCGGGAGGCGAGGTCTCGTCCTCCTCCTCCTCCTCGTGGTCCTCGTCGTCCTCGTCCTCCTCGGAGGCCGGACGGTGCGACTCCGCCACGATCGACTGGCCGTTCGTCGGCTCGCCGTCGTTGATGACGAGGAGGTAGCGCATGACCTCGTCGTCGAGGCGCACGATGCGCTCGAACTCGGGCAGCGCTTCCGGGGAGGCGGTGAACTGCGCCACGACGTAGTAGCCGTGGTTCAGGTTGTTCACCGGATAGGCGAGCTGACGGCTCCCCCAGTGGTCGACGGCGTCGACCTCGCCACCCTGCGCGGTGGCGAGCTGGTGGAATCGGTCGAGCTTCGTGGTCACGGCGCTCTCGTCGAGCGCCGGGTCGAGGATGTACACCACCTCGTAGAGCCGCATCGGTTTCCCTCGGTCCGTCGAATGGTACGGGCTCCGCCTTCTTCGGTCGTCCTCACGCGGCGTGGACGCCGGACGGAGCGGGATGTCTGTGCACGGCGGGCGCCGCGCACGGCCAAGCTAGCAGATGGGCGAGCCCTGCGGTAGCGCGGAGGTGCCATGGAGCGCGTCCACGAGCAACGGATAGCGCTCGAGCGCCCAGCGCATCGCCTCCACCTCGATCCGCTCCCGGTTCGTGTGCGCGTAGGCTTCCTGCCCGGGCGCGAACCCGATCGTGGGGATCCCGTGCACGCCGCACGACCACCCGCCGTCCGTCGCGAAGCGCCACGGGCGCACGCGCGCCGGGACCGACGGATCGTCCCTGCGTCCCACGGCGCGTGCGGCCGCCTGCACGCCCGGGTGCTCCGGGTCCATGAGGAAGCCGGGGCTGAACATCTCCCGGCGGCGCTCGAAGCCCGTCCAGGTCCGCTGGTTCACCCTGGCGACGCGCACCTGCCAGGAGAGCCCCTCGCCGGGATCCGGGATCCGGCGGTCCAGCGCGAAGCGCAGCCGCGTGGTGAGGCCGAGCGGCGTGTCGCCCGGCAGCACGCGCCAGTCCACGACCACGCACACCTCGTCCGGGATGACGTTCCGGCTCTCCGGGCGCACGTCGACGGTCGTGGCCACCGCGGTCGAGCGGCCGAGGACCGGATCCTCCGGCTGGTCCGCCTCGACGTCCCGCACCGCGGCGAGGGCCGGGCCGAGGAGATCGAGCGGGTTACGCGCCCGCTCCGGCTCGCTCGCGTGCCCCGCCCGGCCCCGGAGCACGATCTCCACCTCGGCGCGGCCGCGGTGGCCCGTGCAGACGTCGCCCTCCGTCGCCTCACCGATCACCACCCAGGCCGGCTCGAACTCCTTCGACTCGAGGAGCACCTTCATCCCGAGCCCGCCCTGCTCCTCGAGCACCGTATGCGCCACGATCACGTCGCCCGCGGCGCGTCCCCGCATCGAAGCCGCGGCATAGGTCTGCACGGCGAGCGGACCCTTGATGTCCATGGCGCCTCGCCCGTGCAGCCAGCCGTCCCGGATCTCGCCGGAGAAGGGCGGCACCTCCCACTCCTCGTGATCGCCCTCGGCCACCACGTCGAGATGGCAGTTCAGCAGCACGGGCGGGGCCTCGCCCCGCCCGCGCACGACGCCGACCACGTTCCCCACCGCGTCCACGCGCACCTCCTCCAGACCGAGCGCGCACATCTCCTCGCGCACCCGCTCGGCCACGGCGCCCTCGTCCCCCGGAAGCCCCGGGATCCGGACGAGGTCCGCGGCGAACGCGAGCGCGTTCTCGAAGGTGGGGTCCCTGCTCATCCCGATCCTATCCGAAGATCCGCCCGAGCACCTCGCCGAGCCACGAGACGGTCTCCGGCCCGACGTCGATATCGTGGATCCGCACGAACCACGGCGCGAGCACCAGGGCGACGACGCTCATCAGCTTGATGAGGATGTTGAGTGAGGGGCCCGAGGTGTCCTTGAACGGATCGCCCACGGTGTCGCCGACCACGGCCGCCTTGTGCGGGTTCGACCCCTTGCCGCCGTGGGCGCCGCCCTCGATGTACTTCTTCGCGTTGTCCCACGCGCCGCCGGCGTTCGCCATGAAGAGCGCCATGAGCACGCCCGTGACGGTCGCGCCCGCGAGCAGGCCGCCGAGAGCCTCCACGCCGAGCAGCCAGCCCACGAGCACCGGGGCCACCACGGCCGTCACCCCCGGCAGGATCATCTCGCGGAGCGCCGCCCGGGTCGAGATGTCCACGCAGCGCGCGGAGTCCGGCTTGGCGGTTCCTTCCATGATGCCCGGGATCTCGCGGAACTGCCGCCGGACCTCGTCGACCATGCCCGCCGCGGCGCGACCCACGGCCGTCATCGTGAGCGCCGCCACGAAGAACGGCAGGGCGCCCCCGATGAAGAGCCCCATCACGACCGTCGGGTCGACGATGTCGATGCCGGTCGACTGCAGGCCCACCTTCGAGGAGTAGGCCGAGAAGAGCGCGAGCGCCGTGAGAGCGGCCGAGCCGATGGCGAAGCCCTTCCCGATCGCGGCGGTCGTGTTGCCGATGGCGTCCAGGCCGTCCGTGATGGCGCGCGTCTCCGGCCCGAGCCCCGCCATCTCGCTGATCCCGCCCGCGTTGTCCGCGATCGGCCCGTACGCGTCCACGGACATAGTCACGCCCACCGTGGCGAGCATGCCCACGGCCGCGATGCCCACGCCGTAGAGCCCCGAGAAGAAGAAGGCGGTGCCGATCGCCACGCAGATCAGGATGACGGGCACGACCGTGGACTCCATGCCGACCGCGAGTCCCGTGATGATGTTCGTGGCCGCCCCGGTCTCGCTCGACTGGGCGATTTTCCGAACGGGCCCGAACGCCGTGTAGTACTCGGTGGCGAGACCGATCGCGATCCCGACGACCGTTCCGACGACGATCGCGACCCAGGGTCCGTACGAGGGATAGGCGCGGCCGGTCTCGACGTCGGCGAAGCCGATCCCCAACGCCTGCACCACGAAGAACATCACGACGAGGAAGAGGCCTGCCGCGATGAAGGTGACGTTCCGCAGCGCGGACGCCGGGTTGGTCCGCTCGAGCACCTTCATCATGCCGATGCCGAGGAGCGAGGCGAGCAGGCCGATCATGACCGTGAGGATCGGGAGCGCCACTGCGGCCGCGCGGTCGTCGGCGAGTCCCGGCGCCGTCGCGCCGATCGCGATCGTGGCCACCATCGCGCCGACGTAGGACTCGAAGATGTCCGCGCCCATGCCGGCGACGTCACCCACGTTGTCGCCCACGTTGTCCGCGATCGTCGCGGGGTTGCGGGGGTCGTCCTCCGGGATACCGGCCTCGACCTTGCCGACGAGGTCCGCCCCGACGTCGGCGGCCTTGGTGTAGATCCCGCCGCCCACGCGGGCGAAGAGCGCGATCGTGCTCGCGCCCATCGCGAACCCGGACACGATCTCCGAGAAGTTGGCGAAGTCGGCGGAGCCGATCGCGTCCGCGGCGTACAGCAGGTAGAGCACGCCGACGCCGAGAAGCCCGAGCGCCGCGACCGAGAGCCCCATGACCGCGCCGCCGAAGAAGGCGATGCGCAGCGCCTTGCCCTGTCCCACCTGGTTCGCTGCGGCCGAGGTGCGCGTGTTGGCGCGCGTGGCCGCCTTCATCCCGAAGAAGCCGGCCATCACCGAGCTGAGCGCGCCGAAGACGTACGCGACGGCCGGCGTCGTGCCGATGGCGAGGCTGAGCAGCACCGCCACGACGACGATGAAGATCGCGAGCACGGAGTACTCGCGACGGAGGAACGCCATCGCTCCGTCGTGGATCTGCTCGCCGAGGTCGACCATGACGGCGTTGCCACCGTCCTGCTTCTTCACGTAGCCGTAGATGGCCCCGGCGACGGCGAGTCCGAGCAGGCCCAGGATCCAGGCCCAGCCCGTGATGGCGACGAGATCGGTCATGGGATCTTCTTCCCCTGTTGGTCCGTCACTTGGCTTCGATCGGTGAAATGCGCGGCGCGCCTTCCGGGGGCGCCGTCCTCATCGGTTGAAGCGGTTCATGGCCGCTTCCGCGCCCTCCCGCATCCAGACCTCGACCGCCTCGGTGAGCTCCGGCAGCAGGGAAGCCACGACTTCCTCGTCCTCGTCCGGCATGGGCGAGAGGACCCAATCCGCCAGGTCCACGCCCTCGGGCTTCCGACCCACGCCGATCCGCAGGCGCGCGTAGTCGGCCGAGCCGAGCACGCCCGACACGGACTTCAGCCCGTTGTGCCCGCCGGGGCTTCCGCGGGGACGGAGCCGGACGCGTCCCACGTCCAGGCTCGCGTCGTCCACGACGACGAGCAGGTCCTCCTCGGGATCGAAATCCTCGAGCTCGCGTAGCAGAGCCGCCACCGCGGCGCCGCTCCGGTTCATGTAGGTGGTCGGCTTCACGAGCCGGACCTCCGTGCCGTCGCGCCGTCCGCCCGTGACCAGCGAGGGCCCCGACCGCACGAAGGGCTCCAGGTCCCAGTCGTACGCGAGACGGTCCAGCATCCACCACCCGACGTTGTGCCGCGTGGCGTCGTACCTCGGTCCGGGGTTGCCGAGCCCCATCACGACCTTCATCAGCGTGGCGCCGGGCCCGCGTGCGCGGCTCAGTCCTCCCCGGAGCCCTCGGCCTCGCCTTCCGGCTCCTCGGCGCCCGCGGCCTCGGCCGGCTCGGCACCCTCGACCTCCGCGCCCTCCTCGACCGCGACGCGCGGCACCGCGACCGAGCAGATCGTGCGATCCGGGGGCAGGAGGACCTCGACGTCCGCGGGGATCTCGAGATCGGAGACGTGCACCGTCTCCTGCAGCCCGAGCCCGGAGACGTCGACCTCGAAGGACTCGGGGATCGCCGACGGCACGCATCGGATCAGCAGGTCGTGGACGATCTGCTCGAGGACGCCGCCGCCCTCGCGGACCCCGATGGGGGTCCCGACCAGGTGCACGGGAACCTGTACCTCGACCTGCACACCCTCCTGGACGCGCAGGAAGTCGACGTGCACCAGGGTGCCCCGCCAGGGGTGCATCTGGATCTCCCGAACCAGCGTCGAGAAGGGCTTCTTCTCGCCCTCCACCGCCAGCTCGACGATCGTGTTCTCGACGGGGATCGAGCGGAACAGCAGCTCCGCCTCGTGCGCGTCGACGGACAGGTGGATCGGATCGAGCTCGCGGCCGTACAGCACGGCCGGGACCCGGCCCGCCTGGCGCAGCTTGCGCGCCACGCCCTTCCCCACGCCTTCGCGCCGCTCCGCGGCCAGTCTCGCTTCGGACATCGTTGGTTCTCCTGATTGTCGGCCCCCGGACCTCCGTCCGGGGCCCTTTCCCTCAGTGAATGGCGTCCCCGGCTACTTCTCGGGGATCGCCTCGAAGAGCTGGCTCACCGACTCGTTCGAGTGCACGTGATCGATCGCCTTGGCCAGCAGGTCCGCGACGGACAGCACCTTGAGCTGCGGAAAGCGCTTCTCGTCGGGGATGTGGATCGTGTTCGTGACCACCATCTCCTCGAGCGGCGCCGCGCTCAGGCGCTCCACCGCCGGGCCCGAGAGCACGGCGTGCGACGCGGCGGCGTACACCTTCTCGGCTCCGCGGTCCTTCAGCGCGTGGACGGCGTTCGCCATGGTGCCGGCGGTGTCCACCATGTCGTCCACGAGCAGACAGGTCATCCCCTTCACCTCGCCGACCACGTTCAGGACCTCGGACATGTTCGGCTTCGGCCGCCGCTTGTCGATGATCGCGAAGGTGGCGTCGAGCCGGCGCGCGAAGCCCCGGGCCATCTTCGCCGATCCCACGTCGGGGGCGACCACGACCAGGTTCTCGAGCCCGAGGCTCTTGAAGTAGCGCGTGAAGACCGGGGCCGCGTACAGGTGGTCGACGGGGATGTCGAAGAAGCCCTGGATCTGGTGCTGGTGGAAGTCGATCGAGATGACGCGGTCCGCGCCGGCCGCCACGACCAGGTTCGCCACGAGCTTCGCGCCGATGGCGACGCGGGGCTGGTCCTTCCGGTCCTGCCGGCCGTATCCGAAGTACGGGATGACGGCGGTCACCCGCGCCGCGGAGGCCCGCCGCGCGGCGTCGATCAGGAGCAGCAGCTCCATGATCCCCTCGGCCGGCGCGTTCGTCGACTGGATGATGAAGACGTCGCGGCCGCGGGCGTTCCGGTCGATGCGGACGAAGATCTCGCCGTCGGCGAACTGCCGGATCGTGGCGCCGTCGGGCGACTTCCCGATCCGCTCGCCGATCTCCGCGGACAGCGGGGGGTTCGAGCGGCCGCTCAGCAGGAGAAGGGGACCTCTCCTGTAGGTGTCGTCCATGGAGTCGAGGCTGCGTGCGGATCAGGATGACGGGAGCCCGAGAAGCTAGAAAAGCCGCGGGAGGGGGTCAACGTGGGAGGGGCCGCGGCGCGCGAGACTGACCGGCGGAGGTGGAGGTCGGCGACCGGCGGTCTCACGGACCGGCGGCGCGCTCGACGCGGAAGGTCGCGGTCGCCGTCAGGGGATCCCGCCCGCCCGTGACCAGCACGAGCCGGATCTCGTAGGTGCCCTCCTCGAGCTCGGGGAGGTCGAGGTCGAGGTGCTGCAGCACGGGGACGGGCTCCGGAGGGCCCTGCTCCTGCCAGGCGAGCGTGAGGGGCCGCGGCCGCTCCGAGAGACCGAGGAAGCCGCCGATGCGCGAGAGGAGCCCCCGGTCCGTGCGCTCCACCGAGAGCTCCCAGGCGAGCGTCTCGCGCCGGAAACCCAGACCCGTCACCTCCCACACCACTCCGATCGGCCGGTCCGGGGCGATGACCGGGCGCACGAGCGCGCGGCGGGCCGCCTCCTCGAGGTCCCGGGGCGGCCCCGCCCCTCGCGAGACGAGGAGCAGATCGGAGAGGGTCGGCACGTCCGGAGGGAGCGGGCGGTGCTCGAGGATCGCGCGGAACCGGCCGGCCCGGCGCTCGGGCGGGCTCCACGCCTCGACGGAGAGCAGGTGCACCCCCGCCCCCGCCTCGACGAGCGCGGCCCCGGCCGGGTGACCGGAGACCGTCGCGGCGTGGACGGCTCCGGTCCGGAGCTCCACCAGGTGGACGCCCGCCCGCTCCGGCAGGCCGGCCTGGTCGCCGGGCTCCATCCAGGGGCGCGCGTGGTCGTGCCCGGCGTGGTAGCTCGTGTCCTCCGGCAGGTACCAGCTCGCCACGACGGCGACGCGGTCCCCCCGGGGGAAGCGCGCGACCTGGCCCTCGATGGGGAGGACGACCGGCGCGTAGGCGGGCGCGTACAGGCTGCCGGGGCCGACGTGACCCGCCACGAGATCCTCCGGCGGGACCGTGGTCGGCGCCGTGAGCGCGTCGCCCGGCGGCAGGTAGTCCCGTCCCTCCGGGTGCTTGTGGCCGGTCACGTGGTCCGGCTCCCCGAGCCGCGGGCTCGTCCCCCGCTCCCAGCCGAGCTCCCAGCCGTGGCGCACCAGGAGCTCCTCGAGGTCCGCGCCCCAGGAGATGCGGTACGGGTTCCGCGCCCCGTCGCGGAGCGTCGCCACCGTCCAGCGCGCGAGGTGCTCGGTGCGGCGGTCGTTGCCCGGCACGAGCAGGAGCGGGTCCGCCAGCCGCCACGTGCGATCGAGCACCCGCTGGGCCGAGTCGGCCGAGGCGGTGCGGAGCGCCTCGAGCGTCTCGCGGGCGTCGCCGTCCACCGCGTCGAGGGGCACGCGCCACCGCCAGGACCGCTCCAGGTCCATCGTGCGCAGGGCGGCGTCGAACGACGCCTCGGCCTCCTCGTAGCGCCCGAGCACGTGGAGCGCGAAGCCCCGGAGCGCGGCGCACCACCAGGGCTCCTGCGGCGGCCCGCAGCGCTCCGCGAGCGCGAGCGCCCCCCGGACGTCCCCGCCCTCGTACCGGTACCAGACGCGCTGGCCGAGAATCCAGCCGTCCGCGGGCGCGAGGGGCTGGAGGCTGTCGAGCTCCGCGAGGAGCCCCGCGCGCATCCGTCCGATTTCCGGGTCCTCCGGCTCGGGGGACCACTCGCCCTCGTCGTACCAGGTGCAGAAGCGGCCGACGATCTCGTCGCAGGAACCGTGCGGGCCGTCGAGCGCGCGCGGGAGATGCCGCACGCGCCGGAGCTCGAAGCGCGCCTGGGCGGCTTCCGCGGCCCCGCGCACGTCGCCCGGCTCGGGCCGGGGCATCACGGTGTCGGTCGCGGCCTCGACGGACTGCGCGGAGAGCGCGGGGCCGGGCGCGAGCGCGAGGAGCGCGAGGAGGGGGAGCGCGGGGGCCGCGAGGAGGGGCCGCACCGCGGACGGGCGGCGACCGGCGCGGGAAGCTCCTGCGATCATGGGATCGACCACGCTGGGGAGACGGCGCGCCCATCGGGCCGCGCCCGACAAATTGGCCCGGGTGGATTCGAACCACCACCGCCGGTTCCAAAGACCGGTGTCCTGCCATTAGACGACGGGCCAGCGACCTGATCGTACCGGGAGGCGCCGCCCGGGTTCAAGCCCGAGCGGGCGCAGGCTGCGGCGAGGGCGGGTCGGAAGGGCGGTCGCCCGCGCGCCCTCCGGCGACGGCGCCGCTACGCTCTCGTCTCGCTCTCCACCATGGGCGTGGGGAGACGCGTGAGCGTGCGTACCGCCCCGCACCGCCAACCCAGGGACGCCGAGAGATACCGCGCGGCCGCCTCCGCCCCGGCCCGGTCGGGGAAGAAGCCGAAGCAGGCGCTCCCGCTCCCCGAGAGGAGCGCGCCCCGCGCCCCGGCCGCGACGAGCTCGGTGAGCGCGCGACGCACCTCCGGGTGCCGGGCCGCGATCACGGGCTCGAAGTCGTTCGCGAGGGCGGCTTCCACCTCGCTCCACCGCTCGAAGCTCGGGAGCGCATCCCCCACATCGCTCCGGAACTCCTCGTCCGGCAACGGGTTGGTGCGCGTCGGTCCCCGGGCGCGCGTCTCCGCGAGCGCCCGGTACGCGTCCGCCGTGGAGACGTGCACGGGCGGGAGCACGAGCACGACGTGCGCCGTGGGGAGGGGAGCGAGCGGCCCGAGGACCTCGCCCCGCCCGGCCGCGCGGGCGAGCGGGCTCGATCCGAGGAAGAACGGCACGTCGGATCCGAGCGAGAGGGCGATCCGTGCCAGCGCCGCCCGGTCGGCCGGACCCGGCGAGATCGCCGCCAGGCACCGGAGCACGGCGGCCGCGTCCGAGGACCCGCCCCCGAGGCCGGCCCCGGCCGGGATCCGCTTCACGAGCCCGATGCGCACGCCGCGCCGCTCTCCGCTCGCCTCCAGGAAGCGCGTGGCCGCGCGGTACGCGAGGTTCTCCACCTCGGGCCCCACGTCCGCGCCCTGCACGTCGAGCTGCACGCGGCTCCCGCCCCAGGCCACCTGCACCTCGTCCGCGAGATCGATCGCCTGGAAGACGGTGCGGAGCTCGTGGAAGCCGTCCGCCCGGCGGTCCAGGACCTTGAGCACCAGGTTGATCTTCGCGGGCGCGGCCATGCGCGCGCCGACGGGCGTCACCACGCTCACGGGACCCTCACGACGCGCTCACGACGCGCGCTCCGGCCCGGGAAGGGTCGTCTCGATCTCCTCCTCGACCCGGTCCTCCGCGCCTCCGACCTCGCCGATCGAGAGGCCGAGCCGCCAGGCGAACCAGAGCCCGAGGAGCGTGATCGGCAGCCAGCCCCCGAAGTGGTATCCGAACGCGAAGGCGAGCGAGGCGGCCTCGGGGACGCCGTAGATGTCGCTCAGCGCGAACTTCGCCGCCGCGTGGAAGGTGCCGAAGAAGCCCGGGGCCGAGGGGATCGCCACGCCGAAGCCGACGACGGCCTCGGTGAAGATCGCCGACACGAAGCCGGTGTCGATGCCGAAGGCGCGCATGCCGAGCCAGAAGGAGAGCCCGTGCCACGTCCAGAAGAACAGCGACCAGAGCACGGCGGCGACGAGCAGCCGCGGGCGCCGGAGCACCTCCACGGAGGCGACGAAGGCCTCGAGCGTGTCCACGAGCGTGCGGCCGGCCCCTCCGGGAAGCAGGCGCCCCAGCCGCTCCGCCCACGCGAGCACCTTCCGCGGCCAGGCCGCGAGGAGCACGAGCAGCACGAGCACGGCCAGCACCGCGGCGACCCCCGCGCGCAGCAGGGCGCTCCCCCACCCTTCCGTGAGCGCGCCGGCCGCCGGGAATCCCGGCGTGAACACCGGCCCCACGAGGAACAGCAGGAGCACGATGCCGTCCAGGAGGCGCTCCACCACGAGCGTGCCGAAGGCCGCTGCCGCGCCCACCGGCTCCATCCGGCTGAAGGCGTAGGCCCGCGCGAACTCGCCGATGCGCGCCGGCAGGATGTTGTTCGCCATGAAGCCGATCGAGACCGCCGAGATGCGCGAGTACAGCGACGTGTCCGACCGCACCGGCACGAGGAGCACGTGCCAGCGGAGCGCGCGGATGAAGAAGCCGAAGGTGGCGACGGTCAGCGAGGCGCCGAGGAGCAGGAAGTTCCCCTGGCGGATGTTCGCCCACACCTCCGCGAACTCCACCCCCGCGAGGGCCCACCACAACAGCAGGACCGTGACCGCGAGGCCGAGGAGCGCCTTGCCCCAGTGCCGCCTCACGGGCGCGTCCGCGCCCTTCGAACGATCTCCACCATCTCGCGGACGGCCCGCTCGAGCCCGACCAGGACCGCCCGCGAGACGATGCTGTGGCCGATGTTGAGCTCCTCGAGCTCCGGGAGCGCCGCGACCGGCGTCACGTTCTCGTAGGTGAGCCCGTGGCCCGCGTGCACGGCGAGGCCGAGCTCGCGCGCGAGGCGCGCCGCGGCCGCGAGCCGCTCGAGCTGCTCCCGCCGCGCGGCGCCCGCCGCGTTCGCGTACTCGCCCGTGTGGAGCTCGATGGCGTCGACCCCGAGATCCGCCGAGGCACGCACCGCTTCGTCGTCCGGGTCGATGAAGAGCGAGGTGCGGATCCCCTCCTCCCGGAGCCGGGCGGCCGCCTCGCCGATGCGGTCCCGCGCGCCCGGTCCCGCGAGGTCGAGCCCGCCCTCCGTGGTCACCTCCTCGCGCTTCTCGGGCACCAGCGTGGCCTGCTCCGGGTGCAGCCGGCAGGCGAAGTCCAGGATCTCGGCGTGGGTCGCGAGCTCGAGGTTGAGCACGGTCCGGATCGTGGCGCGGAGCAGCTCCACGTCCCGGTCCTGGATGTGCCGGCGGTCCTCCCGCAGGTGCACGGTGATCCCGTCGGCGCCTCCGAGCTCGGCGAGCACCGCCGCGCGCACGGGATCGGGCTCGTCGGTACGCCGCGCCTGCCGGACGGTCGCGACGTGGTCGATGTTCACGTAGACACGCATCTCGCTCATCCGATCTCGTGCTCGAAGCGCTCGAGCAGCTCCTCGAGGGTCCCCGACTCCGCCGTGTGCCCCGCGAGCGCCGAGGCCCGGCGGGTGACGGTGGCGTACAGCCGGCGATCGTCCGCGTCGAGCGCCCGCAGGTGGAGCGCGGCGCGCTCGGCGCCGCCGCGCAGCCCGCCCTCGGCGAGCGCGACCGCGACGCCCGAGGCCTCCACCTCGGCCAGCACCGAGCGGACGAGCGGGGCGACGGCCGCGGTCGCCTCCTCCTCGCCCAGCCCCACGCGCGCGAGGAGATCCGTCGCCGCGTGCAGCAGGATCGGAAGATGGGAGGCGGCGAGCGCGTAGACCGCGTCCACGAGCGGGCGGCCCTGCGCCGGCACGGGAAGGACGGTGCAGCC
The DNA here is from genome assembly GCA_964583815.1 of uncultured Gemmatimonadaceae bacterium. GTDB lineage: Bacteria > Gemmatimonadota > Gemmatimonadetes > Longimicrobiales > Gaopeijiaceae > JAWLHJ01. Next base: position 19,102 of record CAZOYA010000046.1, read on the forward strand.
GAGCGCGCCGGCGAGCTCGCGCGCCACGCGCGACGCCTCCGGGCCGGCGGTGAGCGCCACGGCGGCCCCCGGGATCCGGTCGGCGCTCGCGGGCGAGCGGCCGGCCAGCACGAGCGGGCGGAAGGCCCCGACCGCCCAGCCCGCGGCGTGCAGCGGACCGAGCACGTCGGTCGGGAGCGTGCGCGAGAGGTGGAAGGCCGCGGCGCCCTCCGGCGCGGGGCCCTGCGCGGCCAGGTGCTCGGAGATCTCCGGGACGGCCGCCTCGGGCACCGCGAGGAAGACCGCCCGGGTGTCGGGGCGAGGGGGCTCCATGCCGTACACGTAGAGCGCCTCGCCCGAGGCGAGCAGCGGGTGCCACGGCGGCTCCGGCTGCCGGCCGTAGAACACCACCCGGTCGAGCGTGCCCGTACGGTGCAGCGCCGTGCCGAGCGCGAGCCCCATCCGTCCCGGTCCCACGATCGTCACCGAGGCCACGTCAGCGCACCTCCTCCACGACCACGCCGTCCCGCGCGGCGAGCCAGCCGAGGAGCGGGGCGGGGATGCGCGCCCGCACGGCCATCCTCGATCCGTCCCCGGAGCGGTCCTCCACCTCGGCCTCGCGGTACACGGCCGCGATCGCCTCCCCGTCCGCGGCGTCCAGGTGCACCACCACGTGCTGGAGGCGCGCGCGGATCCGGGCCCGCAGCGTATCGCGGAGCGCCTGCAGCGTCTCGGGCTGGACCGCCGAGACGAGCACCGCCGGCGCGCTCTCCAGCGCCCGGACGCGCTCCCGTAGCGCTTCCTCCTCGGCGTGGGTCAGCCGGTCCATCTTGTTGAAGACGAGGATCGTCTCCCGCCCCGCGAGATCGAGCTCCTCGAGCACCGAGGTCACGACCTCGCGTTGCTCGTCGCGGTCGGGGTGCGAGGCGTCGATCACGTGGAGCAGCACGTCGGCCTCGCGCGCCTCCTCGAGGGTCGAGCGGAAGGACGCGACCAGGTGGTGCGGG
>CAZOYA010000047.1:0-20086 GCA_964583815.1 uncultured Gemmatimonadaceae bacterium
GCGTGGGGCTGCAGGGCCGGGCCTTCCTGCCGCTCCTGTCCGGCTACGCGTGCGCCGTGCCGGCGATCCTCTCCGCGCGCACGGTCGAGGACGAGCGCGACCGCCTCGCGACGATCTTCGTCACGCCCTTCATGACGTGCTCCGCGCGGCTTCCGGTCTACGCGCTGCTGATCGCCGCGTTCATCCCCGAGCGCCCGATCCTCGGGCCGTTCCTCGGCACGCGCGCGGCCACCCTGCTCGGGCTCTACGCGCTCGGGACCACGGCGGCGATCGTCTCCGCGTTCCTCATCAAGCGCACGCTTCTCCGGGGCCGACCCTCCACCTTCCTGATGGAGCTCCCGCCCTATCGTCTGCCCACGCTGAAGGCGCAGGGCATCCGGATCGTCGACCGCAGCCGGGTCTTCCTGCGCCGCGTGGGACGGATCATCCTGCTCGTCACGGTCGTGCTGTGGGCGCTGACCCGCTTCCCGTCCGGGCCCGACGGCGGTCCGCCGCCGATCGAGGACAGCGCGCTCGGCGTGGCGGGGCACGTGATCGAGCCCCTGATCGCGCCGCTCGGCTTCGACTGGCGCGTCGGCATCGGCCTGATCTCGTCGCTCGCGGCCCGCGAGGTCATCGTGGGCACGCTCGGGACGATCTACGGCGTCGAGGGGGGGACGGAGACCTCGCTCGAGCTCCAGGAGACGCTCCGCTCGCATCTCACGCCGGGCGCGGCGGTCGGCCTGCTCGTCTTCTTCGCCTTCGCGCTCCAGTGCATGTCCACCGTCGCGGTCATGCGCAGAGAGACGGCCGGGTGGAAATGGCCCCTCCTGCAGTGGGGCTACATGCTCGTGCTGGCCTACGTCGGTGCGTTGGCGGCCAACCTGCTGATCTGAGAGGGCCGGTACGGCCCGCGCCCGCTCCGGCCGCTCCCCTCACCCCGCCAGCTCGGCGAGCCGCTCGATCCGCGCCACCGCCTGCGCGGCCCGCTCCCAGAGATCCGGGCGGATGCTTCGCTGGTACTCGAGATTCCAGATTCCGAAGTCGGCGACCCGGAGCTCGGGGCCCTCGGGCCCGTCGATCAGCAGCACGTTCCAGCGGCCCACCATGTCGAGGAAGCGTCCCTCCTCGTCCCATGCCCTGCGCGTCCCCTCCACGAAGATCCGGAAGTGCCTCCGGAACGCGTCGTGGCGGCGGAGGAGCGCGAGCAGATCCTCGTCCGAGTGGTCCCCCAGGAGGTCACGCGCGTCGGGGTCCACGAGCTCCTGGATCTGCGCCGCCGCCGGGGCGCCGCGGATGGGGGAGGCGATGATCAGGTGGATCGTGTGCGGCAGCAGGTGCGGGATCCCGGCGTACCAGCGGCCCAGCGTCTCGTAGCTGTCCCGCTCCGCGCGGGCCACCCGGTGGATCGCCGCCACGTCGTGACCGAGCGAGGGGCGGTAGAACTTCAGGACGCGGGGCGGGTCCCCGCCGAGGCGGATGCAGGTCGAGCGGGTCCCGTAGCCGAGCGGCCACGCCCCCTCCAGCCGGAAGGGGATCCCCTCGAGGCGCTCCACGGCGGACCGGAGCCGACGCACCCACCCGGGCGCGTGGGCCTCGAGCCAGCGCGTCAGCGAGCCGACGCGCTCGAAGTTCGACGGCCGCCGGAGCGCTTCGCGCAGGAACTCGGCGGCAGGGCGGTCCTCCCGCGTCGGCGCGGTATAGAAGGCGTCGAGCGCGCCGTACCAGTAGCGCGCGCGCCAGTTCCGGAAGCGGGTGCCGCGGATGTCGGCGGCCGCGGGCATCGTCGCCGACACGCCCTTACCGTTGTGCCCGTTCGCCGGCGACGGGGAGAGGACGGCAGGCGAGGACGCACCGCTCGGGGGACGGATCTCTCGGGACAGGATCGTTCTCGATTCCCAGGGAAACAGACCGGTAACGCTTCAGCAAGAACCGGGCACATTCCCCTCGGGCCGGCAGGAACGCGCCCGGATCGGGCCACTCCCGCGGCCGTCGCGCCTCCGCGACGGTGTCGCGTCTCTATGCGCCGTCCGCGTGCTTCGCCGCCAGGGCCTCGAGCCGCTCGCGGATCTCCGTCTCGGGCACCCACCGGCCTCGGACCAGCACGCCGACGCGCCGCGTGAGCGCGTCGAGATCCGCCAGCGGATCGGCCTCGAGCAACAGCAGGTCCGCCCGCTGTCCCGGAGCCACGGTGCCGAACCGGTCCTCGAGCCCCAGGTGATCCCGCACGTACCGCCCCACGGCGACCGTGCCGCTCTCGAGGATCTGCCGATTCGTGAGACCCGCCTCGGACATCGCCGCGATCTCCCGGTGGAGCGCGAAGCCCGGGACGTTGTAGAGCTGCGGGGAGTCCGTACCCATGAGGATGCCCGCGCCCGCGTCCGCCAGGTCCTCCAGGATCCGGTCGCGCAGGTCGAGGAAGGCCCGAACCGCCTCGGGCGGCTCGTCCGGCGCGGTCGCGGCCTGCCGCCGCCACGCCTCGCGCTGCGTCCGCGAGACGTACCGCATCTCGGGCTGGTCGAGCACGTCGTCGGGATCGGTGCGGGCGTAGAGGTTCCGCCAGAGATACATCGTCGGCACCACGTAGACGTCGTTCGCCACCGTGAGCTCCACGATCTCGGCGATCCGCGCCTCGTCGGCTCCGTTCACCAGCCCGGCGAGCGAGATGGGCTGGCCGGTGTTCACCTGCGCGACCACGTCGTCGGACGCGACGGCCTGGACGTAGCCGTCGAGGTGATCGACGGTCGACATCCCCGTCTCGATCGCGTGCACGAGCCCGACGTCCGCGGGGACGTGCCCTCCGAAGCGGAGACCGACCTCCTCCGCGACCTGCACCATCCGGTCCCACGCTTCGAGCGAGACGCCGGGGTGGATCTTCTGCAGATGGTATCCGGCCGCGGCGTTCTGCCGCACGAGCGCCTCCGCCGCCTCGGGCGTCGGCGCGCTCTGCCCGCTCAGCGAGGGCGCGCCCACGTAGAAGGTCGGGCCCAGCACGTCGCCGCGCGCGATCTCCTCGGCGAGCGGGAGCTGGTACGCGGAGCCGAGCATCCCGCGGATCGTCGTGATCCCGTTGGCCACGTAGAGGAAGAGGATGTCCTCGACGAGCTCGCGCGGCGGGGCGTCCCCGGGCGGCACGTGCGCGTGCATCTCGGCGAGCCCCGGCATGAGATAGCGGCCCGCGCCGTCGACGACCGTCGCGCCTTCCCCGACCTCGACCTCGTCGGCGGGCCCCACCTCGGTGATCGTCTCGCCGACGACCACGACCGTGTGGTTCTCGAGCACGCCTTCGCGGTCCATCGGCAGGACGGTCACGTTCGTGAAGGCGATCGTGCCCGGCTCCGCGGGCGGCGGACCGCCCGAGCAGGCCGCGAGCGCCAGCATTCCGAGCGTCGCGTGCAGCCGCATCCCTCGAACCGAGCCCGCCACGTCGCATCCCCTCATCGTCCCCTCCCGTGTCAGCGTGTCACCGCCCCCTCGACGGTCGCCCTCCGGTCACCCGGTCGCGGCGCGCGGATCGGCCGCGGCCGATCCCCCCAGCCACGCCAGCGCATCGGCGTACGACGTGCAGGCGCGCGTCGGCACGCCCGCGGCCCGGGCGAAGTCGCTGTCGCCGTCGAAGCGCGGCGCGTGACGCGAGCCGACCACCACGGCCAGCCGGCTCACGTGCGCCGCGAGCCCGGCGATCGCGCGGCCCGCCGCGGCGATCTCGTCGGCGTCCTTCCCCTCGAGGCCGGCCGCGCCGCTGAGATCGAGCAGGAGCGGGGCCGCCGCCTCCGCCGAGGCGAGGGCGCGCGCGCCGACCCGCTCCAGCTCTCCGGCGGTGTAGTCGCCGTCCGCCGTGAGGACCAGGACGTCGTGCTTGATGCGGGTGAAGACCGGCATGGAACGAGGGGCTCCGGGGACCGTCGGTCGCCCCGGAACGGAGCGATCGTCCGGCGGAAGATGCAGGGGCCGCCGAGCGCCGGCAACCGAGCGGCGCGCCCGCAGGTGACCTGCTAAATTTCGTGCGACGCCGTTCCCCCATCCGGAGGTGTCCATGCTCCTGCGCCGCTTCTACGAGAGATCCCTGGCCCAGGCCAGCTACATGGTGGGCTGCCAGGCGACCGGCGAGGCGATCGTCGTCGATCCGAACCGCGACGTGGACGTCTACCTGCGCGCGGCCGAGGACGAGGGGATGACGATCCGCCAGGTGACCGAGACGCACATCCACGCGGACTTCCTGTCCGGGGCACGGGAGCTCGCGCGCCGCTCGGGCGCCACGCTCCTCCTCTCCGCGGAGGGAGACGACGACTGGCAGTACGCCTTCGCCGAGGAGGAGGGCGCGCGTCTGCTCCGCGACGGGGACGAGATCCGGGTGGGGAACGTCACGCTGGGCGTGCTGCACACCCCCGGGCACACGCCGGAGCACCTGACGTTCAGCGTGACCGACGGCGCCGCCAGCGATCGGCCGATGGGCCTGATCACCGGCGATTTCCTCTTCGTGGGCGACGTGGGCCGGCCCGATCTGCTCGAGCGCGCCGCGGGCATGGCCGACACCATGGAGGAGGGGGCCCGCCGGCTCTGGGCCTCGCTCGAGCGGGTCCGCTCCATGCCGGACTACCTGCAGATCTTCCCGGGGCACGGCGCCGGCTCGGCGTGCGGCAAGGCGCTCGGCGCCGTGCCGACGAGCACGCTCGGCTACGAGAAGCTGGTCGGCTGGGCGTTCCGATGTCGGGACGAGCAGGAGTTCGTGCAGAAGGTGCTCGAGGACCAGCCGGAGCCTCCGCGCTACTTCGCCCGCATGAAGGGGTTGAACCGCGACGGCCCGCCGCTCCTCGGCACCTTCCCCGTGCCCGCCCGCGCGGAGCCGGGGAGCCTCGCCGCGGCGCTCGAGCGCGGGGAGCCGGTCGTCGACCTCCGGCACCGGGACGAGGTGGCGGAGGGGCACGTGCCGGGCACGCTGAACATCGGGTGGGGGCAGGACTTCACCACCTGGGCCGGCTGGCTCCTTCCCTACGACCGTCCGGTCCACCTCCTGGCCGAGGAGCGTAGCACGGTGCAGGCCGCCGTGCGGCAGCTCGCGCTGATCGGGATCGACCGGATCGGCGCCTGGTACGGCCTCGACGCGCTCGAGGCGTGGGAGGGGTCCGGAGGCGCGCTTCGCGGCACGACGGTCGTGGACTGGCCCGCGACGACCCGCGCGGTCGAGGACGAGGAGGCCCTCCTCGTGGACGTCCGGAGCGAGAGCGAGTGGAACGAGGGCCACGTGCCGGGCGCCCTGCACGTGCATCTCGGGTCGCTCGCGGAGGCGTCGGATTCGTGGGACCGGAACCGGCCCGTCGTCCTCTACTGCCGGAGCGGCAACCGCTCGTCGATCGGGGCGAGCCTGCTCGAGGGGGAGGGCTTCACGGACGTCCGGCACGTCGAGGGCGGGATTCGCGCGCGCCCGGCCGAGGAGGAGCGGACCGCCGCGCGCGCGTAGCTCGCGTCGTGCTACATTGGGACGCATGTTGCCGGACCCCGGCGTCCCGGCCGGACACCGTACTCCAGGGAGGCGCATGCCCGACCGAGGTCAGGAGAAGCCGCCGCGCGGCCTCGCACGCTCGATCGACGCGCTCTTCCAGGCGCCCCCCGCGGCGAGCCCCGCGCCCGCGGCCGTCCCGGCGTCGTACCCGGCGCCGAGCCCCATCCACCGGGAGCTTCCGGCCGAGCCGGAGCCGGCGCCCGAGCACGACCCCGAGCTCACGGAGGCGCGGGCCCTCGAGGAGGAGGCGGGGCGCGCGCTGGACGGACAGGCCACCGAGCTCGCCCGCCGGATCGTGGCCGCGCTCGGTCGCACCCGGGCCGAGGAGGCCCGGGAGCGGCTGATCGCCGCGGCCGTCCTGCTCGGGCCCGCCGCCGGCGCGGAGCTCTCGGACCAGCTCGCGGAGACCCAGGACCGGGCGGCCCGGCGCGCCTATCTCGACGCCCTCATCGCGATGGGCGGGGCGGCGATGCCCTTCGCGGAGCGGATGCTCGACGACGATCGGTGGTGGGTCGTGCGGAACGGCCTCTCGATCGTCGGCCGCGTCGACGCGGAGCGGCCGATGGACCAGCTGGTCGTCGCGCTCGGACACCCGCAGCCGAAGGTGCGCCGGGAGGCCGTCGCGGCGATCGCCCGCACGGGAGGCGGGGCCGACGCCGAGCACCTCCTGGTCGGGATGCTCGAGGATCCCGACCCGGCGGTCCGGAAGGAGGCCGCCCTCGCGGCCGGCGAGATGGGCATCCAGCGCGCGCACCGGAGCCTCGTGGCCATGCTGGCCGAGGAGAGCGAGGCCGACCTGCTCGTGGCCGTGCTCCGCGCGCTCGGGCAGCTCGGCGACCCTGGCGCGGTCCCCGCGATCGAGCGCCACGCCCACGGCAGCTTCCTGCGGCGTCCCCCGCTCGAGGTCCGCATCGCCGCGTACCGGGCGCTCCGCCACATCGGGACGCCCCGCGCGCGGCGGCTTCTCAACCAGGCGGTGGACGACCGCGATCCCACGGTGAAGCAGGCGGTACGTCAGCTCCTCGGCATGGCGTGAGCGATCCCGGTTCCGAAGGGCCCCGCCCGCCCTACGGATGGGCGGCGCTCGCCGCCGCGTGCGCGTTCGCCCTGTACGCGGTGACGCTCGCGCCCACTACCGCGTTCTGGGACGCGAGCGAGTACATCGCCACGGCGCACATCCTGGGCATCCCGCACCCGCCCGGGAACCCGCTCTTCGTCGCGGTCGGCCGGGTCTGGTCCCTGCTCCTGGCTCCGTTCGGGCTGTCGGTGGCCGTGCGGGTGAATCTCCTCGCCGCAGCCACCTCCGCGGCCTCGACGGGGCTCCTGTTCCTCGTCGCGCACCGGATCCTGTGGGCCGTGGACCGGCGGGGCGAGGACGACGACGTTGCCGCGGACCGGACCGCCTTCCCGCTCGTCGGGGCCGGCGCGGCGGCGCTCGTCGGCGCGACCGCGTTCACGGTGTGGAACCAGTCGAACGTGAACGAGAAGGTCTACACGCTCTCGGTGCTCGTCATCGCGCTGGTCACGTGGCTCGGGGTCCGGTGGCGAGACACCCGCGCGCGCGAGGGGAGCGAGCGCCTCCTGCTGTGGGCGATCTTCGCCGTCGCGCTCGGCTCCACGAACCATCTCATGTCGGTGCTCGCCGCACCGGCGCTCGCCCTCCTCGTGCTCCTGGCGGGGGGACGACCGCTACTCCGACCGGCGTTCCTCGGACGCGGGGCGCTCCTCGTCGCCCTCGGCCTCTCGTTCAACTTCTTCCTGCCCGTCCGGGCGTCGCTCGAGCCGGTGATCAACGAGGGGCACCCGACCTGCCCGTCGGCGGCGGACGCGGCCGTCGCGATCTACACGCTCGGACGCGCGGGCTGTCCGATGCTCGCCGACAACCTCACGCGGCGGCAGTACCAGCCCGTGCCCGTCACGGAGCGGAAGGCGCCGTTCACGGCGCAGCTCCAGATGTGGTGGCAGTACTTCGAGTGGCAGTGGGCGCGGGGCGTGGAGCCCTCCGAGCTCCCCGGCGGGCGCCGGCTTCCCGTGACGCTCGTCTTCCTCGGCCTCGGGTTCGCAGGGATGGCCGCGGCGTGGCGGGCGCATCGAGCCCTCTTCGCCTACGTGGCCGTGCTCGCCGGCACGCTCACCGTGGCGCTCGTCTACTATCTCAACTTCCGCTACGGCTATTCCCTCGCCCCGGACATCGCGGACCCTGCGATGCACGAGGTGCGCGAGCGCGACTACTTCTTCATCGCGGGCTTCCTGGTCTGGGGATGGCTGGCGGGGCTCGGGCTCGCCTGGGTCTGGCGGCTCCTCGCGGGCGCGCGCCGCCGGCTCCTGCCGTCCGCGTCCGTGCTCGCGGTCGCGTTCGTCCCGCTCGTCTTCAACTGGGGATGGGCGAGCCGCGCCGGCGACTACGCGGCGCGCGACTGGGCGTGGAACCTGCTCATGAGCGTGGAGCCGTACGGGATCCTCTTCACGAACGGGGACAACGACACCTTCCCGCTCTGGTACCTGCAGGAGGTCGAGGGCATCCGACAGGACGTGACGGTCGTGGTGGGACAGTACCTCTACACGACCTGGTATCCCCGGCAGCTCCGGGCGCTGACCTCGCCGGACCGCCAGCGGCCCTTCGAAGCTGCCGTGGACCCCCCGCTCCACGAGGACCGCCCGCCGCCGACCCGCCCGATCTTCGGGTTCCAGCCCGAGAGCCTGGACCGGATCGGCGCGGTCCGCTTGGCCGAGGACCTGACCGTCTCGTTCCCCGGGCTCGCCGTGAGCTATCCCGCCGGGATCCTCCTCGATCGCAGCCACCAGCTCGCGCTCGCGATCATCCACGAGTCCGTGTCCGAGCGGCCGATCTACTTCTCGGCGCGCGGCGGCATGCTGAGCGACCTGGGCCTCGAGCGCTGGGGCGTCCGCCACGGGCTCGTGACGAAGCTCGTGCTCCGGCCGCTCGGCGGCGAGCCCCCGGAGGGCACCGTCCAGATCCCCGATTCCCTCGGCGCGGAGTGGTTCGACGTGGACCGCTCGCTCCGGCTGTGGAACGACGTGTACCGCTTCCGGAGCCTGCTCGACCGGGAGATCTGGGCGGACCGCGCCACGCTCAACATCCCCTGGCAGTTCTACGCGACCGCCGTCCAGCTCGCGGAGGCGGCGCGCCTGGCCGGTCACGACGAGGAGCTCGCGGAGCGCCTCGAGGCGCAGGCGGAGCGCTTCGCGGTGGTCGCGCGGGGCGGCTCCCGCGGAACTCCCCGGACGGCCGGGGGTGGATAGCGGCATGATGCCGTCCGAGCTGTCGCGCCCGGAGCTCCACCGCTACGCGCGCCACCTCTCCCTTCCGGAAGTCGGCCTCGAAGGCCAGGTCCGGCTCAAGCATGGACGCGTCCTCTGCGTGGGTGCGGGGGGGCTCGGATCGCCGCTCGCGCTCTACCTGGCCGCGGCGGGCGTGGGCACGCTCGGCCTCGTCGACTTCGACACCGTCGACGAGAGCAACCTCCACCGGCAGATCCTCCACGGCACCCGCGACGTCGGCCGCTCGAAGCTCGACAGCGCCGAGGACCGGATCCGCGACGTGAATCCGCACGTCACCGTCGTGAAGCACGAGGCGCGGCTCACCTCGGCCAACGCCCTCGAGATCCTGGAGGGATACGACGTCGTCGTGGACGGCACGGACAACTTCCCCACGCGCTATCTCGTGAACGACGCGTGCGTGATGCTCGGGAAGCCGAACGTCTACGGCTCGATTTTCCGCTGGGAGGGTCAGGTCTCGGTCTTCGCGACCGAGGGCGGGCCGTGCTACCGCTGCCTGTTCCGTCAGCCTCCGCCGCCCGGCCTGGTGCCGAACTGCGCCGAGGGCGGGGTGCTCGGGGTGCTTCCGGGGATCATCGGCTCCGTCCAGGCGATGGAGGCGATCAAGATCCTCCTCGGCGCCGGGCGCACCCTCGCCGGCCGCCTTCTCGTGTTCGACGCGCTCGAGATGACCTGGCGCGAGGTGACGCTGCGGCGAAACCCGGAGTGCCCGGTGTGCGCGGACCAGCCCACGCAGACCGAGCTCATCGACTACGAGGTGTTCTGCGGCGTCGCGCCCGCCGGCGCCTCGGCCGCGGAGGGGGAGGCGGGCCGGAGCGGGCCGGTGGAGACGCTGGACGCGGCCGAGCTCGCGCGGCGCCTGGACGCCGATCCCGCGCCCTTCCTGCTCGACGTGCGCCAGCCCTGGGAGTGGTCGGTCGGCAACCTCGGGGAGCGTGGCGCCCGGCTGGTGCCCCTCGACGAGCTCGAGGAGCGCCTCGCGGAGGTCCCCCGCGACCGACCCGTCGTGGTCTACTGCAAGTCGGGCGGAAGGAGCGCCCGGGCGGCGGCCCTCCTGGTGGAGCGGGGCTACGGTCCGGTGGCGCACCTGGAGGGCGGGCTCACCGCCTGGGCGGAACACTCCGGCGCGGACATCGCGGTCGCGTGAGCGCCGCGCCGGGGACCCGCCCGCACGTCGTGATCGTGGGCGGAGGCTTCGGCGGACTCTGGGCGGGACGGACGCTCGCGGGCGAGGACGTGGACGTGACCCTCCTCGACCGGCGGAACTACCACACCTTCTTCCCGCTCCTCTACCAGGTCGCGGCCGCCGAGCTCGCGCCGGCCGACATCGCCTACCCCATTCGGTCGATCTTCCGCAAGGCGCCCAACGTCTCCGTCCAGCTCGCGGAGGTGGTCGGCGTGGACCTGGAGCGGAGGGTCGTGCGGACCTCCTCGGAGGAGATCCCCTACGACGCGCTCGTGCTCGCGCCCGGCAGCGAGTCGAACTTCTTCGGCGTCGAAGGAGCCGACCGATACGCCTTTCCCCTCCGTTGGATGGACGACGCGATCCCGCTCTGCCACCACGTGCTGCGCCGGTTCGAGGCCGCGGAGGGCGCGACGGGGGATCTCCGGCGGCGCCTGCTCACGTTCGTGGTCGTGGGCGGTGGACCGACCGGGGTGGAGTACGCCGGGGCGCTCTCGGAGCTCGTGCACGGCCCGCTCCTCCGCGACTTCCGCGGCATCACCCCCGGGGAGATCGACGTGGTGCTCGTCGAGGCGGGCCCGACCGTGCTCGCCGGCATGCCCGAGGAGCTCGCGCGCTACGCGATCGACCGGCTCGAGCGTCGCGGCGTGGAGGTGCGCGTGGACACGACCGTCGAGGCCGTCACGCCGACCGAGGTGCGCCTGCGGAACGGAGGCGTGATCGGGACCGAGACCGTGGTGTGGAGCGCCGGCGTGCGGGGCGACCCGCGCGTGAAGGAGTGGGGGCTGCCGACGGGGCGGGGCGGCCGCGTGCCGGTGACCCCGGAGCTCCACCTCGCCGGCCGGCCGGAGGTCTTCGTGGTCGGGGATCTCGCGTGGCTCGAGGAGGAGGGGCGGCCGCTGCCGCAGGTCGCGCAGGTGGCGATCCAGCAGGGCAAGCACGCGGCCGCGAACATCCTGCGGGAGATCCGCGGCCAGCGGCCCACGCCGTTCCGCTACCGGGACCTCGGGATGCTCGCCGTGATCGGACGCAACGCCGCCGTGGCCGAGATCGGCCGGAGCGCCTTCACGGGGTTCGTCGCGTGGGTGATCTGGCTCACGATCCACATCACGTGGCTCGTCGGCTTCCGCAACCGCGCCCTCGTGCTGGTGAACTGGGCCTGGAACTACTTCCTCCCGCGAAGGGCGGTGCGCCTGATCCTGCCGACGTCGGACGACGCCGTGCGGGCGCTGGCCCCGCCGGGCCGGGCGCGCGTGCGACGGCCCGGGGACGGCGGATCGTGACGGGTCCCCGGCCGGCCGGGGCGGCTTCGCGCCGAGGCCGGTCGTCCCGTCGGCTCGCCGCGGCGGCGGCGTGCTGCCTGCTCGCGCCCGCGGGCCTGGCCGCGCAGGAGACCTGCCGCGCGCGCTCCGCGGCGGACGCCGAGGCGGGGTGGAGCGCCTACGCCGCGGGGGACGTGGCCGAGGCGTCGAGGCGCTTCGATGACGCGCTGCGCCTCTGTGCCGGCGACCACTACGCCCGCACGGGTCTCGGCTACGTGGCGCTCCGGGAGGGGCGCGACGAGGAGGCGGTCGCGCTCTGGGAGCAGGTGCTCGCCGACGAGCCGGAGAACGTGGACGCGCTCACCGGGCTGGGGCTCGCGGCCTGGCGGGCCGGGGATCTCGAGCGGGTGGCGCTCCGTTTCGGTCGGGTGCTCGAGCTGGATCCCGGGCACGCCACGGCCGCGGACTACCTGGCGCGGGTGGAGGGCCAGGTGCTCGGGCGCGCGCCCGAGCGACCGCCGCTCGTGCGCCCCGAGGACCTGCAGCTCCCCGCGCGCGTCCGCGGGGACCGCTTCGAGATCCGCACGCCCGGGGGCTGGCGCCCGTTCTGGATCGCCGGGGTCAATCTCGGGGCGGCGCTCCCGGGGCGCTTTCCGAGCGAGTTCCCGGACTCGGCGACGTACGCGACCTGGATCCGGCGGATCGCCGGGATGAACGCCAACACGGTGCGGGTCTACACGATCCACCCGCCGGCCTTCTACCGGGCGCTCGCGGCGTGGAACGAGGAGAACCCCGACCGGGCGCTCCGCCTCGTGCACGGGGTGTGGGCCGAGCTCCCGCCCGGCGACGACTTCTCGGCGCCCGCCTACGAGTCCGCGTTCTTCGAGGAGATCCACGACGTCGTCGACGTGATCCACGGGCGGGCGAGCCTCGGGCCCCGCCCGGGCCACGCGTTCGGACACTACACGGCCGACGTCTCGGAGTGGACGCTCGCCCTCGTCCTCGGACGCGAGTGGGAGCCGGCGAGCGTGGTCGGCTACGAGGCGCTGCGGGGCGGCGAGGGACGCTTCGAGGGGCAGTACCTGCGCGTCGAGGACGGGAACGCCATGGAAGCGTGGCTCGCCCGCGCGATGGAGGAAGCGGTCGCCTACGAGGTGTCGGCCTACAACGAGCAGCGGCCGGTCGCCTTCACGAGCTGGCCGACGCTCGATCCGCTCGAGCACCCGGCCGAGACGTCCGTGGCCGAGGAGATCGCGATCCGCACCGCGCTCGGCGAGACGATGCGCGTGCATCCCCGGGAGTACGACAACGACGCGATCTCGCTCGACGCCAACCACGTCCACCCGACGGAGCGGATGCCCGCCGGCACCTTCGCCTCCTACCACGCCTACCCGTACTACCCGGACTTCATGGTCCTTCCGGGTCCCTGGAGCGAGGCGGCCTCGTCGCTGGGGCGCTCGGCGTACTTCGGATACCTGCGTGCCCTGCGCGCGCACCACGAGGCGCTGCCGGTCGTCATCGCCGAGTACGGCGTTCCCGCCTCGGCGGGGGTGGCGCACCTCCAGCCGCAGGGCTGGCACCACGGGGGGCACGACGAGGCGGCCATGGCCCGCATCGACCGCCGCCTCACGCTCGAGCTCGCCGAGGCGGGGATGGCGGGCGGGATCCTCTTCGCGTGGATCGACGAGTGGTTCAAGCAGAACTGGGTGCCGCTCGAGTTCGAGCTGCCGGCCGAGCGCAACCGGCTCTGGTACAACCGGCTCGACGCGGAGCAGCACTACGGGCTCTGGGCCATGGAGGCCGAGCCGGCCGTCGCCGGCGGCTCGCTCGACGAGCGCCTCGAGGCGTGGGCCGACCGGCCGGCGGTCCTGGAGGGGCCGGATCTCACGCTCCGCGCCGCGGCGGACGCGGCCTACCTCTGGCTCCTCGCGGAGACGGCCGGCCCGCCCGCGGCGGAGGACGGAGGCGGGGAGGGCCACGCCGCGGACACGCTGCTCGTCGGGTTCGACGTGATCCGCCCGGACGCGGGGGACTTCCGCTGGCCCGGCCGGGCCGGAGCCCGGCTCCCCGTCGGCGTCGAGGTCGTGCTGCGTGCCACGGGCGACGAGGTGCGGCTCCTGGTCGATCCACCCTCCAATCCCTTCCGCCTCGTGCCCGTGGGGGAGGGTGCCCCCGCGTCCGACACGGTCCGGCTCGAGGTCGCCGATCCGCCCGCGGGCCTCTTCCACGCGCGGGCGGAGCAGCGGTTCAATCTCCCGTACTACACGGTGCCGAACGAGGACGGCCGCTACGACTCGATGCGGGTGCTCGTGAACCGTCGCCGCTTCACCGGCGACTCGACGGAGGTGCTCGGGGTCGGCTACGACCGCGGGATCCTCCGACCGGGGCCGGCGCCCGACGGGCTCTGGGAGCGGAGCGCCGACGGGCGGCTGCTCGAGGTACGGGTGCCGTGGCACCTCCTGAACGTGACCGATCCGTCGAGTCGCCACGTGCTCCAGGGGCCGGGCGAGGGCAACACGCGCGACGCGGTCCGGGGCCCCGACGGGCGCTGGGTCCTGCGTGCCGGGGCGGCGTCCTGGCCCGACTCGGTCTTCGGCGCGTTCGGCACCGAGCGGGTCGAGGACATCGGTCTCGTCGCGGAGCTCCGTCGGGGCGGCGGGGCCGGCGCGGCCGCCCACGGGCGCTTCACCTGGCCGACCTGGGAGGAGCCGGCCTGGCGGGAGCGCCCGCGGCCAGCCTACGAGACCATGCGGGAGGTCTTCGGCACGCTCGACCCGTACGGGGTCGCGGCGGGCGCGTCGCCGGAGGCTTCGTCTTCGCCGGACGGCCTGCGCCCCGAGGCCGACGGCGCCTGGGGGGCCGGGGACACGGAGCGGGCCGTTGCGCTCTACGAGCGGGTGCTGGTCGCGCATCCGGACGACGCCGTGGCGCTCCACCGGGTGGCGCTCGCGCACGCCTGGGAGGGGCGCTACGCCCGCTCGCTGGAGCTCTTCGACCGGCTCGTGCGGGAGGTGGCGCCCGGGGATCCCTCGGTGCTCGTCGATCGGGCCCGCGTGCTCGCGTGGTCGGGCGACACCCCGGCCGCGCTCGGGGCGCTCGAGCCCGTCATCGAGGCGCACCCGGACTACCTGCCCGCGCTGGAGGCGCGCGCGCAGTTCCAGGCCTGGGAGGGGCGCTACGAGGAGTCGCTCGCCGCCTACGACGAGCTTCTCGCGATCGCGCCCGAGGACCGGGACGCGCGCATGCGCCGCGCGCAGGTGCTCTCCTGGGCCTCGAGCTTCGATGCGTCCGTGAGCGCGTACGATGCGCTCCTCGCGCGCGACCCGGGCGACCTGGGCGCGCGCCTCGGCCGGGCACAGGCGCTCTCCTGGTCGGACCGGCTCGATGAGGCCGTCGCCGAGTACGATCGCGTCCTGGCGCGGGCGCCGCGCCATCCGGTGGCGCTCAGGGGGAAGGGGCGCGTGCTCGGATGGGCGGGACGCCTCGTCGAGGCGGAGGCCGTGCTCCGCGCGGCCGCGGCCGCCGACGGGGGCGATCCCGAGGCGCTCGCGCTCCTCGCCCAGACCCTGCGATGGCAGGGCCGGCAGGCCGCGGCCCTGGAGGTGCTCGAGGAGGCCCGCCGGCTCGATCCGACGCACGCGGACGTCCGCGAGCAGATCCGCCAGCTCGAGTCGGCCCTGGCGCCGACCGCCGCACCGTCCCTCGTGCTCGAGTCGGACTCGGACGGCAACCGCATGCGCACCCTGTCCGTGGCCGCCGGCTGGCACCCGAGCCCGCGGCTCTCCATGCGGGTCGACGCCTACGACCGGGCGCTCGAGCAGGGGGCGCTCGCCCGCTCGAGCTTCGGCGTGACCGTGAGCGCGACGGGGGAGCTCGATCCGGGCTGGCGGATCCGGGTCGGGCTCGGCGGCACCGCCGTCGAGGCGGCCCGCGCACCCGGGGATCTCCCGCCTCCGGACCCGGAGGCGCCGGGCAGCGCGCAGCCCGAGCTCCACCCCTCGGTCATGGTCGGGGTCACCACGCCGGCCCGCTACCGGATCGGCGCCGCGCTCACGCTCTCCACGAACACCCTGGACGCCACGGCCGCGCTCGCGGACCGCGCGGTCCAGGTCTCGGAGGCGAGCCTCTCGTTCCGCTGGCAGCCGGAGGCACGCTGGCGCGTGGACGGCAGCCTCGGCCGAGCCGGCTTCTCGTCCGCCGAGGAGAACCGGCGCACGAGCGCGTACCTGTCCGTCTCCCGGACGCTGCCGCGCGGCCTCGTGCTCGGGGCGAGCGCGCGCGGGTTCGCGTTCGCGGAGGACCTGGACGAGGGGTACTTCGATCCCGACTTCTACGGGATCCTCGAGCTTCCGGCGCGGTGGAACGCCCGCGCGGGCGCCTTCGGCCTGCTGCTGGAGGCCGCGCCCGGTGTTCAGAAGGTGACGCGCGCCGGTCGGCTCGCCGGCACGGTGCGGGCGTCGGCCCGCCTCTCCTACGCGCTCGGAGCGGGGCGGGAGATCGCGCTGGCCGGCGGCTACTCCTCCACCGGACTCCAGAGCTTCTCGACCGGATCCTCGGACTACCGCTACCGGGCCGTCATCCTTTCGGCGGGTTGGTCGTTCTAGCCCTCGACGCCCCCGGGGCCTTCCACCTGTAAACATTTGTCTTGCACCCGGCCTTCGGGTGGTGAGAAGTTTTACAGGTCAGGCGGAAGGCCGCGGAACGGGGCGTTGCCCGCGGTGCTTCCGCCGGGTTTTTCTCGTTTATCCTTCTCAAGGACGACATCATGCGACGGATCGGGTTCGCCGCACTTCTCGCTCTCTTCCTCGTTCCCGCGACGGTGGAGGCGCAGATCCCGCGGTTCATGGCGGGCGTCGGGGTCAGCACGCCCACGGGTGACTTCGGCGACGTGGCCGACGTGGGCTTCCACGGCCGCCTGGGCCTGCAGCTCGGCGCCCCGGGCGTCCCGATCTCGGGCCGGCTCGAGGGCGGCTACACCTCCTTCGGCCAGGCGGAGCCCGCCCCGAAGATCAGCGTGCTCGACGGCTCGCTGAGCGCGGTCCTCACGCTCGAGGGCCCGATGCTCCAGCCCTACTTCCTCGTGGGCGCGGGCCTGCACCGGGTCGATTCCGACCTCGAGGGCGCCGAAGCCACGACGGAGCCCGGCTTCCACGGCGGCTTCGGCGTGAACATCGGCGCGCTGGGCTTCGGTGGCTTCGCCGAGCTCCGCGTCGTGCAGATCAACACGGAAGGGGTCAAGTCCCGCTACTTCCCGATCACGATCGGGATCCGGCTCTAGCAGCTCGCTGAAGAGCCGACCGCCCGCGGCTTCGTCCGCGGCGGCGTGAAGTCCGGGGCGCTCGCCGCTCCGGCACGACCCCCCGGGGTCCAGGAAGGGCCCGGCCGGAAGCTTCCGGCCGGGTCCTTTCGCGTCCTTCCCATCGGCCCATTGACCGCCCGGCCACGCCGTCATTAGTGTCCATACGACATTAGTGTCGCGATGACACCCCTGCCCGGGCGCCGCCATGCCGCACGAGGTCGAGACGTTCCTGCCGCTCCATCCGGAGGCCTTCCGGATCCTCCTGGTCCTGCACGACGGGCCGCTCCACGGCTACGCCATCGTGAAGGAGCTGGAGCGCGATCCCGGCCGGCCGGGACGCGTGCTCCCGGCCAACCTCTACCGGCGCATCCGCACCCTCCTCGCGCAGGGGCTGCTCGAGGAGACGGAGTCCCCGCCCGGGGACGAGCAGAACGAGGACGTGGAGCGGCGTCGCTATTTCGAGCTGTCCCCCATGGGCGCGCGGGTGGCGCGGGCGGAGGCGCAGCGGCTGGACGGACTGCTGGCCGAGGCCAGGAGCGTGCTGAGCTGACATGGGCGGCGGTTCGCGCGTCTTCCGCGCGTACGGAGCGCTTCTCCGTCTCTTTCCGTCGGATTTCCGGCGGGAGTACGGGCGCGACATGGAGCGGCTCTTCCGGGAGCGCTGGTCCGAGACGCGCGGCCGGGCGGCCCGCGTGGCGCTCGGGGCCGCCGCGTTGTGGGACGTGGTCCGCCACGCGCTCCTGGAGTGGGGCGCGGAGGTGGCGAAGGCGAGGACATCATCGAGGGAGGGGAGGATGAACGGGTGGTGGCAGGATCTCAGGCTCGCCCTGCGGGCGCTCGTGCGGCGGCCGGGCTTCACCGCGGCCGTGGTGGGCACGCTCGCGCTCGGGATCGGCGTCGTGGTGTCGCTCTTCAGCGTCGTGGACGCGGTGCTGCTCCGGCCGCTGCCGTATCCGGAGTCGGAGCGGCTCGTGGTGTTCGAGAAGGTCGATACCGAGGACGGCTCCCGGGCTCGCTCCACCGA
Organism: uncultured Gemmatimonadaceae bacterium; assembly: GCA_964583815.1. Taxonomy (GTDB): domain Bacteria; phylum Gemmatimonadota; class Gemmatimonadetes; order Longimicrobiales; family Gaopeijiaceae; genus JAWLHJ01. The sequence continues at coordinate 17,551 of CAZOYA010000047.1, forward strand.
CCACCCCGACATCGACGCCTGGGCGGAGGCCGTGCCCGGCATGGAGGTGCTCGGCCACACCTCCTGGTTCCCGACGCTGCTCATGGGCCGCGGGGCCGAGGTCGTCACGGTCTCGCGCGTCACCGGGGCGCCGCTCGCGACCTTCGGGGTCCGGCCGCGCCTCGGCCGTGACCTCGTGCGGGCCGACGACGCGCCCGAGGGCCCGCGCGTCGTGCTCCTCTCGCACGGGTTCTGGACCGAGCGGATGGGCGGCGCGCCCGACGTGCTCGGCCGCGCCCTCACGATCGACGGGGAGCCCTGGGAGATCGTCGGCGTGGCGCCGGAGGGCTTCCGCTTCCCCGGCGATCCGCTCCTGTGGATGCCGCGCATGCACGATCGTGAGGGCTGCGATCACGGCTGCAACATCATGGTCGCGACCGGCCGGCTCCCCGCCGGGATGGACGTGGAGGCCGCGCGCGAGCGGCTCCGTGCGACCGACGCGCGGCTCGGCGAGGCGTTCCCCGAGGCGCACGGCGAGGTGGTGACGGACCTGCGGCCCCTGCACGAGTACGAGGTCGCCGACGTGCGCGGGGCGCTCTGGATCCTCATGGGCGCGGTCGTGCTCGTGCTGCTCATCGCGTGCGCGAACGTGGCGAACCTGATGATCGTGCGCGGCGCCGCGCGCACCGGAGAGGTGGCGGTGCGGGCGACGCTCGGGGCGAGCCGCGGCCGGATCGTCCGGCAGCTCCTGGTCGAGGCGCTCGTGCTCGCGGCGCTCGCCGGAGCGCTCGGCACGGCGCTCGCCTCGTGGGGCACGGAGGTGCTCGTCGCGATGGCGCCCGACACCCTCCCGCGCATGGAGGAGGTGGGGCTCGACGCGCGCGCGGTGGTGCTCGCGGGGCTGCTCGTGCTCGCGGTGACCGCGGCGTTCGGGCTCCTGCCGGCGCGCCGGGTGGCGCGCGTCGCGCCCGCCAGCTTCCTGCACGCGGGCCAGCGGGTCGAGGGGGCCCGGGGCGGGTCGTGGTCGCGCTCGCTCCTCCTCAGCGGAGAGGTGGCGCTCTCGCTCGTGCTCCTGCTCGGGGCGGGCCTTCTGCTGCGGACGCTGGGCGAGATCCGCTCGGTCGAGCTCGGCTACCGGGTCGAGGGCGTGGAGCGCTTCCGCCTCTCGACCCCGGACAGCCGCTACGACGTCGGGGCCACCGGCCGCCTGTTCGAGGAGCTCGAGGCGCGGCTCGCCGCGCTCCCTGGCGTCGAGGCGGCCGGCTACGCGTTCGGCGTCCCGCTCGCGAGCGGCAGCATGAGCACCGGGGTCGAGGTGCCGTCCCGTCCCGACCTGGAGGCGCCCGTCGTGGACGTGCGCGTCGCGAGCTCCGGCTACCTCGGCGTGCTCGGCGCGCCCCTCGTGCAGGGCCGGTGGTTCAACCCGGACGACCGCCGCGGCGCCGAGGCCGTCGCGGTGATCAACGAGGCCGCGGCGCGCGTGCTGTTCCCCGACCGATCGCCGCTCGGCGAGCAGGTCGCCATGAGCGTGAGCTGGGGCTACGACGACGATCCGCCCCGTACGGTGGTCGGCGTGGTGGGAGACACCCGCGTGCGGGACGCCACCCGGCCGGACGGGCCGGCGCTCTACGTGCCGGACGCGCAGTTCGGCGCGAGCGACGCGTACTTCACGATCCGGCGCGCCGCGGGGGCGGCCTCGGTGCTGCCCGCCGCGCGGGCGATCGTCGCGGAGCTCGATCCCGAGCTGGCCGTGACCGCCGAGGGGTCGCTGGCCGAGGCGGTGGACCGAGAGACGGCCACGACCCGGTTCTACCTGTCGCTCCTCGGTCTCTTCTCGACGCTGGCGGTGGTGCTCGCCGCGGTGGGGCTGTACGGCGTGGTCGCCTTCAGCGTCAGCCGGCGCGTCCGCGAGATCGGGATCCGGCGGGCGCTCGGCGCGCGGGCCGAGGACGTCGTGGGGCTCGCCGTGCGGCAGGGCGTCGCGCCCGCGCTCGTGGGCGTGGCCATCGGCCTCGTGGGCGCCTGGCTCGGCGCGCGGGCGCTCGGCTCGCTCCTCTACGGCGTGCGCCCGGGCGACCCGCTCACGCTGCTCGGGGTGACCGCGCTCCTCCTGCTCGTGGTGCTCGCGGCCACCATCCTCCCGGCCCGCCGGGCGGCGGCCGGCGAGCCGAGCAGCGCGCTCCGCGCGGAATAGGGGCAGGGCGGGGGGCGGCGCGCCGCCCCCGCCCACGGCCGGCTCAGTACCGCGCCAGCTCCACCATCGCGTCCACGACCTGCGGCGTCTGCGGGAGCGTCGCGTTCTCGACCTCGGGCGCGTAGGCCACCCAGGTGTCGAGCGAGGCCACCCGCCGCACCGGCGCGTCCAGCCACTCGAACAGGTCGTCCGCGATGCGCGCGGCGATCTCCGAGCCGATCCCCCAGGAGAGGCTGTCCTCGTGCACGATGAGGACCTTGCTCGTCTTCCGCACCGAGTCCGCGATCCGCTCCATGTCGAGCGGCTGCACGGTGCGCAGGTCGAGCACGTCCGCCTCGATGCCGTGCTGCTCGGAGACGATCT
>CAZOYA010000048.1:0-20051 GCA_964583815.1 uncultured Gemmatimonadaceae bacterium
AGTCATTTGGCGCCTATGATGCTGCGGCGTTTGAGTGCATTGAGTACCTCTTCCGCTGTCGGAACAAGGTGGTACATCGGGGAGAGCTTGCGTTCCGTGACCGCGCAGGCGACCCAAGGATCGCCGATCGAGATACCCTCCGGGAGTGGTTCAGTGCGGTCCTCACGCTTTTCGATTGGCTTGAGGGCAAGGCGGGGCTCAAGGGCGTCACATGAGGAGGGTGTCATTGGACTTCGCTCAACAAGAATGGCTTCCACCTCCGCTCGCCTCGCCCTCCGTCCGACTTACCCCTCCCACACCCAAGCGCTCCTTACAGTTGCGGAGTTGAGCGGTATCAACCCCGCACCGTCCGCTCGCGGAAGTTCGAAGTAGCCTTCGGTCGCGATCAGTTCGAGGAGCTTCGCATGGGCCGCGCAAGCGTCCGCCGCGAACCAAGGCGGTAGGACGATCTGCTCGTGATACCGCTCGCGGGGTCCGTATGCGTCCTCGGGCTAAGGCGGAGGTGGATCATGGAGAAGGATGTAGGATCCGAAGCACGTCGGGGATACTAGGATGGGACGCTCCCTAGCGGGTACGCCCCATTCAGGGCATTCTCAGCCACCATCCTCCAACACCTGAATGCTATGGCCCTCAAGACGCTGACCGCCGAAGTCGTCGCGCCGTACGATGGCTAGACTTCCCGAAGGTCCCAGGAGGCTTTGCATCCTCGTCGGGTCCGTGCTGGCGCTAGCGTGGTGGTGGGCGACACGCAGCCTCATCGTTGGTGTCGCGGATTTTGGTGTTGAACACGTCACGCCGACAGAATGGCTCGTTCTGCTTTCGATCTCAGTCGCCCCAGCGGCCGTTGCTTTCGTGGCGCCATTCGTGGCCACACGCGTGTTTCTGTGGGTGAAGAGAGGGTTCGAGGCGGACCGAGCCGAGCGGTGAGCCGCGTGCCCCTCCGTCGCGAACCGAGCCTGAAGATCGAGTTGGCCTCATAGCGCTCCTACGGCCTGTGTTCGTCGGCGGAGAGTTCGAGAATGAGGTGGAGGTGGGTCAGTCCGCCCCTTCACCGATTTAGAACGCTGGCGTCCGTGCATTCGGGCGGATCAGCCCTTGAACTGCAAACGATCCTGCCGGAGGAGACGAACATGGGCACTCGCGGGCCCGCTATTGCCTTGCTAATGAGCGTAACCGCGTGCGGTGATTACGAGCCACGACGTGGCGACGCCCAAGTCGCCGAGCCGATCCCGCTTGTCTGCACTTGGGCGCCTTACGCCCTTGAAACTGAGTCCTTCCTAGTCTTTGAGGACGAAGGCCGTATCCAATGGGTGAATCGAGGTCAGTCCCGTGAGCTTGAAGATGTAGGGGGACTGCTCTCGTTCACGGGAGACGCGATCACGGTTGTGGATGGACCGGACGGACAAACCAAGACGTTCGAGCCCACCGTCCAGATCAATCGAGTATCCGGAGAATGGGGGGTCTTCGATGTAACCGACTTGGTTGACTCAGCGATCTCTGGACGCCCGAGTTCGGACTTTCAGATGGGAGAGTGCACGGTCGAGAAAGCCTTTTAAGCAGTAGAATAGGGTTTGCCTGTTCACACCGTTCTATGGGTCAAGGCGACGCAGTAGTCTTTGGGTATGGCGCTCGATTCCAATAGCTACCTGACCGAGTTCTTCGACGAGGATCGGCTTGCGCATCTCCGCTCGCTGAGCCAGGACTTCCCCCTTTGGTGTGGTATCTGGCCTCCGTTCGAGAGCTCCCTGCCCGAGCACAACCTCTGGGCGCTGGAACCAAGGCTCCGCCGGGAAGCGCCGGGAAACCTGGTAGTTTTCCATGAAGACCTCACTCAGAGCATCTCGGACGGACCCAAAGTGATCGGGACTATCGACGCCACGTGGGTCGAAGCTGAGGTTCCGCCAACCGAGGCTGTGCTCCTCACCGCAATCAACTACACCCTGCGCGATTGGAGGAGCGACGGCGAGACGTTCCACCCGATTGACACGCTTCAGAGTTGGGCCAATGCACTCACGCGGATCATACGGCGCACGACGCCGCGAAATGTTGCCTTCTTGTGGGACGAGGGTGTAGAGCCCGAGTTGAGTGGCGACCTGCTTCTTCATCTCCGCGGAGCCGCCATCGCCGAGGAACGGGGTGGAGATGGAGCTCGAAAGGAGGCGCTGGCTGCCTTGGAGGATCTCTGGATCAGAATCGGCGAAGTGGTCGGCATTCTACCGATTAAGGGACCAGGAGGCGCACCCCAGACCCTGCTTCCTGACGACTTCCTACGCCGCCTCATTGACGAGTTGCGTGGTGCGGATGGACTACTCTACCGCGTGATCCGGTATCGGCCTACAGAGGCCGATATGATCTTCGCTCGCGCCCTTGGGCTAGGACCTGACGAAAGACCGCATTGGCTGAGGCAGCTCATGTTTCCGATGCTGACGGCTCGAGAGCTCGGGGACGTGATGAAGGAGACAAGGGGCTTCGATTCAGAGAAGAAGAAGAAGCTCTCGCTCGATATGCTGTCCGGGCGACTCCCTATTAGTCGCGGAACCTTGAAGAACCTCCTGTAGAGCCCCCGTCACGACTCTCGCAGCCCAGTCGTGACCGGCGGAGCCCGTTGCGCCGCCACGGTTATCTCCTGTCACAGCGGACGCGCTCAGCGTCCGTTAACATCCTATCGACAGGAGCCGAAGCCATGGCAGACCAACCGCTCTCCATCCCCTCCCTCGCCTCTCACCTCGGCGTCTCACCTCCGGCGGTCCGCAACTGGATCACTTCGGGCCTGATCACGCCTCCCTCGACCCTTACCGCGTCCCGGGAGAGCGCCTACCACCGCGAAGCCGTCCAGGAAATCGAGCGGTGGTATGCCGAGCGTGCCTCCACCCGAAGCACCCGAGGCCCCGGCGCGGTGGGACGACGTGAGCGCGCTGAGCGCTGGTTTCGCGAGCGCGAAGGCCAGCGATGAGCCGCCGCGAACGAGCGCTGCCATCGACGCCTGCGGAGATTGTCCTCGATGCGTCGTTCCGGTGGGTCGAACTCGTAGACCCGACATATCCCGTAGCGGTTCTCGCGACAGCCTTCGCAAATTGGATGCGTGGGGAGGCCGTTTGGCTGCTGATCGTCGCGCCGCCGTCCTCAGGAAAGACACTTTTCATTGAGCCTTATGCGACCATGAAAAGCGTCTTCCCGCTCTCCTCACTCACAGCCCGAACCTTCGCATCCGGTTTGAAGGGCGAGGGAGATGCGAGCCACTCGCTTCTTGAGTGGCTCAAGCAAGATCAACGCTACATCCTCACCTTGAAGGATTTCGGAACGCTCCTGAGTCTCAGCCCTAGCGAGCGGAACTCAATCCTCGCGCAGCTTCGCGAGATCTACGACGGACGGTATTCCGCTGCGTGGGGCACAGGCGAACGCTTCGAGTGGACGGGAAAGCTCGGGTTGATTGCGGCGGGCACGCCGAAGGTGGACGACCTCCACAAATGGAGCGCGGAACTAGGCGAGCGATTCGTGCAAATTCGGCCGATCGCCCCCGATCCGAAGCGCGTCGCGGCACGTAAGAATGAAAACACGGGCCACGAGCATCAGATGGCAGCGGAACTCGCCACGGCGCATGAGACGGCCTTTCGCCTCGCTCGTGATGAGTGGAAGCGAGACAAGGAAGTCCCAAGAGATGAAAGCCAGCCAATCATCGGCGCGCTTGCCCGCCTCGTTGCGGAGGCTCGGACGCCTGTCTCCCGAGACCGTTACTCCGGGGGCTTCGAGGTCTCATCGCCCGAAGGTCCAGCGAGGCTTACAGGCGTCTTCAAGATGCTTTTCAACGCGGCGTACATCCTCTATGGCCGGCAGGTCGATGCCGCGCTCGATCTCGTGCGTCGGATCGCGATTGATTCCATCACGCCCCACCGCCGGCATCTCTTGCTTGCCGAGGCGTCCCGAAACGAGTGGGGCTTCTGTCTCGATGGGCTCAACAAGCTCTTGAAGTGTGATTCCGATACTGCCTGCCGCTATGCGGAGGACCTTCACGCGGTTGAGCTTCTCGACAAGGAGCAACTCATCAAGAAGGTGACTTACAAGGCCTCCCCGAAACTCTTGGAGTTCGCGAGTGAAGCGTATCTCGACACCCTCCCTCCCGCCGAAGCACTCAAGAAACTTTTCGATCTCCGAAACAATGCTACCTAGGATGAGGGGGAGAGAGAGAAGGCGTATGTGGGGCGGGGTACATGTTGTTGCGGAGACAAGAAAGTTTTCCCTCACGAGGCGTGAGACGGCTGGCTGCGCGTGAGTGCCGCGCTTCCCGCTGAAACTCGCCCCGCCGAGTGGCGCGAGCGGGCGGCGCTCCTCCGGCGATACGGAGCAGAGGGAGCCGCTGCCGCCTTCGAGGAGTGCGCCGAGACGCTCGAAGAGGACCTCCGAGTTTGGAAAGAGGAGCCTCTGACGCTTGGGGAAGCCGCCGAGGCGAGCGGCTATTCAGCCGACCACCTCGGGCGGCTCGTGCGCGACGGCAAAATCCTGAACGCAGGACGTCAGGGGGCCCCCCTGATCCGCCGAGCGGACCTCCCCATCAAGGTGAAGACTCGCGCAGCAGTAGCGGAGGCCGCCCCGCCTCGCCATCCTTCAAACCGGCAGGTCGTGCAGTCCATCATCAACGCAGGAGTCCGATGATGGCACGCACGAGGAAGGACCGGCGGAGCTATTCCGCGGGTGAAAGGGGCCGGAACCGTGTCCGGGTGTTCCCGGATCATGGCACCGGCGTCCTGAGAATTGAGTGGCGGGAAGGCGGTCGAAGGCTCTCGAAGTCGCTGGAGCACCGCGACTGGGACCTTGCGAAGAAGCAGGCGGACGAGTTCGCTGCCAGCTATGTCGCCCCGGACCCTGCAGCGGAGCCCGAACCCGAGCCGCTCACGTTGGGACGGCTGTTTGACATCTATGAAGAGGAGGTCACACCCGAGAAGGGTGAGCGAAGCCGAAAACACGACCGCCGAACGGTCTCGATGTTCAGGACACTCCTGGGTGCCGATCGCGATCCCATGTCGCTCTCGCAGCGAGATTGGGACAGGTTCATCAAGCGTCGCAGCTCCGGCGAGCTCGGCGGAGGTCGACCAGTGTCGCCCAGGACCGTCGAGAGAGACCTCAGGCTGCTTCTCGCGGTCCTGAATTGGGCCGAGCGAGCGAAGGACGAAAGTGGAGCTCCCCTGCTCCACCGGAATCCACTCCGAGGCTTGAGGACGCCAAGGGAGAAGAACCCGACGCGCGTCGTGCTCTCGAATGAGGAATACGAGGCACTAGTGGCTGTCGCCAACGGAATTGACTGGCGCTTCCATGTTGCGCTTGTGCTCGCCCACGAAACGGGACACCGAATCGGCGCGATCCGTCAGCTTCGTTGGTCCGACGTGGCTCTCGAAGCACGCTCGATCCGCTGGCGAGCGAATACGGAGAAGACGGGTCATGAGCACGTCACGCCGCTGACTCAGCAGGCGCTCAAAGCCCTGGAGAGCGCGAGAAAGTGCGGTCTCGGTATCGGGGAGGCTCCCGTCTTCCCCGCCCCGCAAGACGCAGCGGAGAGTGTTTCGCGGTACCTGATGCGGGATTGGTGGGAGCGGGCAGAGGAGGCGGCAGGGCTTGAGCCGAAGCACGGTCGGGGCTGGCACTCGCTCCGGCGGAAGTTCGCGTCGGATCTCATGCACGCACCGCTCAAGATCCTTTGCGAGCTTGGCGGCTGGAAGACGCATCGAACGGTGCTTGAATGCTATCAGCACCCGGACTCCAACGTGCTCCGCACGGCGCTGGAAGAGCGCCGAAGGGCCTGAACAGCGGGGGCAAACGGCGGGGGCGCCCCGTAAGGGGCAAGCCCAAAACCCCGCTCTGGTCCATAAGTCCAACCCGCGCTGTCATTTCCAAGAGTGGAGCCAGCCGGGCTCGAACCGGCGACCCCCTGCTTGCAAAGCAGGTGCTCTCCCAACTGAGCTATGGCCCCAATGTGCTATCCCCGCTGCTGGTACGGCTCAGACTCCCGACGCTGCGATCGGTCGGTCCTCCGCAGGCTCGTTGCCCAGCACGGTCATAACTTAGTCTTGTCGTCGGGCCGCTGGTAGGAATCCGCGGTTTGGCGCCTCACCGGACGCCTACACGCGCTCGTCCACTAATGGACGCTACGTCCGGCATGTCCATTTCACTGATGACGGCTCCCTGGTCGGCCGGATCCCGAACCCCATGCGCGCCGCCCCGGGTTTGCCCGCGGAATCCCCCGCGCAGTATCCTCGGACACCGTACCCGCTCCGGACTCCCCACCCCTTCCCTGGGCCATGGCCGCACACCTCCCGCTCGATCTCTCCGGCATCGATCTCCGCTCGGTGCTGCACACGCTCGCGGACGGCGTCTCGATCGCCACGCCCGAGGGGAGGATCATCTACTCGAACCCCGCGGCCGATCGGATCCTGGGCAGGTCCGCCTCGGACCGGCCGCCGGAGGACTGGGCGAGCGACTACGGCGTCTACGTGCCGAACAGCGACGTGCCCTTCCCCGCGGAGGAGTACCCGCTCATCCGTGCCCTCGCGGGCGAGGAGGTGCAGGAGGTCGAGATGCTGATCCGGAGCCCCACGCGCCCGGGCGACGTCACGATCTCCTCCTCGGCCCGCCCGCTGCGGGACGAGGACGGCACGATCACCGGCGCGGTCGTGGTCTTCCGCGACATCACGCGCCTGCGGCAGGCGCAGCGCGCCCTCGAGCGGGTGAACTTCGAGCTCCTCGAGTCGCAGCGGCTCAAGGAGGAGCTGTCGGCGTTCATCGTGCACGATCTGAAGAATCCCCTCACGCAGATCAGCACCCTGGCCGAGCTCCTCCTCGACGAGGGGGATCTCGACGAGCGCGTCCGGTCCGACGTGAAGGACATCCACGAGGCCACCTGCCGGATGCACCGGATGACGATGGACCTGCTCGACGTCCAGCTGGCCGAGGACGGCTCGCTCCAGCCGGAGGTGGAGGACGTTCCGGTGGCGGCGATGCTCGAGGAGGTGCGCCGGAGCGTCCGGGCGCGGGCCCGGGGGATCGAGCTGGGGCCGATCGACCCTTCCCTGACGGTCCGGGCCGACCCCGACCTCCTGCTCCGGGTGCTCGTGAACCTCGTCGACAACTGCATCAAGTACGGGCCGCGAGACGGCCGGGTCTCTCTGCAGGCGAGCCGGAAGGGGCCCTACCACGCCCGCCTGAGCGTGCAGGACGAGGGACCGGGCGTGCCGCCCGATCTGCGCGAGCGGATCTTCGAGAAGTACGCGCAGGTGGAGCGCCACCGCGAAGGGCGATCGAAAGGTAGCCGCGGACTCGGCCTGCGGTTCTGCAAGGTCGTCCTGGACGCGCTCGAGGGCCGGATCTGGGTCGAGGACGCGGAGCCGCGCGGCGCCTGCTTCTGCGTCGAGCTGCCGATCGGAGATTCCTGAGGCGAAGCCCTCTCACGGCACGGAAGTCGCACCCCTCGTCGGAGGTCGGGCATCGATCGTCCCCGAGCCACGAGGAGGCTCCATGGAGAAGCGCTCACACGTGCTGTTCCTCGTCCTGCCCTGGGCTGCGGCGGCCTGCGGCGGAGAGGATTCACCTCCGCAGACCGACGTGCCGGGACGCGACGAGTCGGCGCGCACCGACGTGCTCGAGGCCGGCGCCGAGCTCCTCCAGGACTTCACGCCGGTGGGACAGATCGGCGTGTACCTGGTGGGCTTCCATCCTTCGCGGGACGATCCGTCCGTGCAGATGGAGTCGCACCACTACTGCCACCAGGTGAATGAGGACTTCGCGCAGTGCGTCCTCTACGACGGCAACACGGAGGGCGCGAACCTGCACGGCATCGAGTACATCATCTCGGAGCGGCTCTTCGACGAGCTCCCCGAGGACGAGCGGCGGTACTGGCACCCGCACAACTACGAGATCCTCTCGGGCCAGCTCCGCGGTCCGGGCCTGCCGGACGTCGCCGAGCAGGAGCTGATGGCGGGCAAGATCAACAGCTACGGCAAGACGTGGCACGTCTGGATGACGGGCGTGCACGAGGGGGAGGCCGACCCGCTGCCCTTCGGCGAGCCCCACCTCGCGTGGTCCTTCAACGCCGACGGCGAGGCTCGGGCGGGACTCGTGGAGGCGCGTGATCAGCGGATGGGGCTGAGCACGACGGAGGCGCGCGAGCGCCGCGCGGAGCTCGCCGCCCGGGCGAACCCCCAGGCGGGGGTGGACCTCCTCGAGTCGGAGTTCCCGAACCGGACCGGCGCGCCGGCGGGGGTGGAGGCGCGGCCCGGCGGGTGAGGGGTCCTCGAGCTCACGCCATCAACCGCCTCCGCCGATACTCCACCGACCGCCGGAGCTTGATGAGCCGGCCCTCGTCGAACGGAAGGTCGGCGAGTCCGTCGATCCACGCGTCGACGCGCTCGCACAAGTCGTCGAGGGCCCGGGCGACGGCCCGTTCCTTCAGATCCACGGCCGCGCCCAGGGCGAAGAAGTCCGAGCGGCCGATGTCCTCCCGGCTCCGCCCGTTGATCGTCAGTGCCATCGTCGTATCGCCGTACGGATACGAGGAGGGAAGGTCGTATGCGGGAGTTACGCGCCATTCCTCCCGGTCGAGCTGCCGGATGGAGAAGTTCTTCGCGTGCGCGTCGCCGTTGCACGATAGATAGGCGAACGCGACCTGCCGCAGGAGCGTCAGAGCCGCCACGGGCCGCGCCCGGCAGAGTCCGCTGAGCGCGGAGACCACTTCTTCCGTGCTGAGCCGGTACTTGTCGGCGGGATAGCGGCCCAGCACCTGACAGCCGTCCTCCTGGGCCAGAAGCACGACGCCGCCCGACGAGTCCACGATCCGATCGAAGCGACGGACGAGAAGGCCTTCGACGCCTTCGGAGTCGCGGACGATCTCGGCCTCCGCGGCTTCCAGGCCCGACCGACGGGCGGCTTCCAGGAAGAACGCCTCGTTGGCGACCAGGCGCGGGAACTCGGGCGGATCGAGCTTCAGGATGAAGCGATCATTCTGTTGGGCGACGGGGATGTTGATCATCCGGACGGACACCTTGTCCTGGACGCCGGGGATCGCAAGGAGAAAGTGCACGATCGTGCATGTGCGCGGAGAAACATGGCCTGAAAGTCCTCTGGATTCTGGCGTGATGCACGATCGTGCATGCAGACGCACGGAGGACCCTCACTCCGCCCGCAGCACCTCCGACACGTCCGCCGCCGCCGCCCGCCGCGCGGGCCCCAGCGTCGCCGCCACGCCGGTGGCGAGCAGCACGAGCACGACCGCACCGTAGGCGACCGGGTCGCGCGCCTCGTAGCCCATGAAGCGCCACGCGAACACGGGCGCGACGACGAGCGCGAGCGCGAGACCTACGCCGAGTCCGAGCACGACGTGGAGCACCCCGCCCCGGACCGCGGACCAGACGAGCGCGCGGGGCCCGGCGCCGAGGGCGGAGCGGATCCCGAGCTCGGGCAGGCGGCGGCGCACCGCGAACGCGGTGAGCCCGTACAGCCCGACGCCGGCCAGGACGAGGCCCGAGACGCCGAAGAAGGAGAAGAGCGCGGCGAAGAGGCTCTCCATGTCGCGGTTCGCACGGATCGCCTCCAGGAGGGAGCGCGGCTCGGCGAGCGCGACGTCCCGGTCGAGCTCGGCGAGCGCCGCGCGCACGGAAGGGACGAGGGTGGCGGGCGCCACGTCCGCGCGCGTCCGCACGAACACGTGGGCTCCGCGCGGAGGCGCGGCCGCGAGCGGCAGGTAGATGCCGGTGTCGTCGGGATCGAGCCCGCCGTTCATCCCGAGGCTCGGCACGACGCCGACCACCGTCACCCATCCGCCGCCCGCCGCTTCGGGGTCGTCGTCCTCCGGCGCGATTCGGACGCGCGCGCCGAGCGGGTCGACGCCCGCCATGTGCCGGCGCACGAACGGCTCGTTCACGAGCGCGACGACCGGCTCGCCCCGGCCGTCGGACCAGCGCAGGTCCCGGCCCCGGAGCGGCGCGACGCCGAGCACGTCGAGGTAGCCGGGCGCGATGCGGGTCACGTGCGTGCGAGGCGGCTCGCCCTCCACCCCCTCGACCTCCACCTCGTCCATCGCCGTGAAGATGCCGGGCATGTGCGTGGCGAGGCTCACGGCGGCCACTTCCGGCCGCTCGGCGAGGCTCTCGACGATCGTCCGATGGAAGGCCAGCACCTCCTCCTCGCCGGGATGGCGCCCAGGATCGAGCACGTAGGTGCCCACGAGCACGGAGGCGGTCTCGTAGCCCTCCTGGACGGTCAGGTTACGGAGCGCGCCGCGCGTGAGCAGGCCCGCCACGACCAGCAGCGCGCAGGTGAGCGCGACCTCGAGGACGACGAGCCCGGCCGTGGCCCGCGCGATGCCGCGGCCGGCGGTGGACCCGCGTGCGGATCCGAGCGCGCCTCCGCCGGCGAGCCGGGTCGACTGCAGCGCGGGCAGGAGGGCGGTGAGGAGCGCGGCCCCGAGCACGAGCGCCGTCGCGAACAGGAGCACGGTCGGGTCGAGCCGGATCTCCATCCACCATCCGAGCCGAGGCGCCATCGCCCCCGCGAGGAGCCGGACGCCGACGCCGGCGACGGCGAGCCCGAGGAGCCCGCCGAGCACCGCGAGCACGCCGGACTCCGCGAGGTGCTGCCGGACGATCCGCCAGCGTCCGGCGCCGAGCGCGAGACGCACGGCCGTGGACTGGCGGTGCGCGAGCGCCCGGGCGAGCAGGAGGTGCGCGACGTTCGCGCACGCGATCACGAGCACGAACGAGACGACGGCGAGCATGCTGCGCAGCATGCCGCGCATGTCCGGGCCGATCGCGCGCTCGCTCCAGGGCGTCGCGTCGAGGGCGCCGCGCGCTTCCGCGCTCCACCGGCCCTCGGCCACGAAGTCATCCGAGAGCGCCTGCACACGGTCCTGCAGCCCATCGACGCGCGTGCCCGGCGCGAGCCGCCCCACGACCTCCGCAAATCCGTAGCGCACCGTATCCGCGGGGTCGAGCGGCCGCCAGAAGTCGACCCCGTCCGGAAAGGCGAAGCCGGGCGGCATGACGCCGACGACCGTGTGCGGCACGCCGTCCACCCGGAGGGTCCGGCCGAGCGCGTCCGTCCGCGCGCCGAAGCTCGCCCGCCACAGGTCGTTTGAAACGATCGCCGTGGGCCGGCTCTCCGCGGCCGCGACGTCCCCGGGGCCGAACACGCGCCCGAGCGCCGGCTCGACTCCGAGGGTCGGGAGCACGCCGGGGGTGAGCGCCGCCGCCCGCAGCCGCTGCGGATATCCTTCGTCCGTGGCCACGTCGTGCTGGCCGACCTGGAACGCGCCCAGCGACGCGAGCTCCGGCGGCCGGCGCTCCTCGAGGAGGGGGCGGAGACTCCAGATGGGCGTGCCGCGCACGATGTAGGGCGTATAGCGCCATCCCACGTGGACGAGCTCGTCGGGCTCGGGCACGGGCAGCGCGCGCGTCACCCCCACGAGGAGCGAGAACATGATCGTGGGCGCGGCCACGCCGACCGCGAGCGCGAGCACCGTGAGGAGCGCGGTGGAGGGCGCGCGGCGGACGCCGCGGATCGCCAGGCGGAGGTCCTCGAGAAGGCCGGCACCGGAGGCGCCCGGCACACGCCCGCGCACGAGCGCGTAGCGCACGCCGACGCCGACGCACTGGCGGAGGTACCACAGGTCACGTCCAACGCCGGCGGACCGCGCATGCCACTCCTCCGCGAGATCGCCCGCGATGCTCCGCCCGCGCGCGTCCTCCGGCAGGAGCACGAGAAGCAGCCGGGTCGCGAGACGCGGCGGATCCCGACGCGCACCCCTCACCGGAGCACCTCGCCGACCCTCGCCCAGAGCCCCTGCAGCGTATCGCGTGACGCGCGGAGCACAGCCACGCCCTCCGGCGTCACCCGGAAGCGCCGCCGCGGGTGCCCGCCCCGCTCGGGCACGTCCTCGCCGTCGAGGCGCCAGGCGAGCCAGCCCTTGTCCTCGAGACGGTCGAGCGTGCGGTAGAGCGCCCCCCGCGACACCGCGCGTCCGGCGATCTCCTCCAGCCGCTCGCGGAGCGCGAGCACCGGGGCGTCCCCCTCCTCGCGGGCGGCGTCGAGGAGCGTGAGCAGGACGAGCTGCTCGAATTCGCCGAGGAAGACGGGAGCGGGCATGGGGGATTCCTCCACGTGTCGGGGACGGCCCTCCCGAAGACTACAATGGAGACATCGAGCGGCGCCAGCCCGGCTGATCGTATTTCCTTTGACGAGCCCCACCCGGCCGGCGTATTAAGCGTGGCCGGCCGGTGGTCGGTGGCGGACCCTACCGACCGGGAGCGGCGGGTGAGCGGAGCGACGGGGTTGTTCGATCGTGGGTCGCTGCACCGGTTCCTCGTGCCGATCCTGATCGGGATCGTGCTGTGGCTCCTCCCGGGACCGGCCGGTCTCGATCCGCGCGCGTGGAAGATGCTCGCGGTGTTCGTGGCCACGATGGCCGGCATCGTCATGGCGCCGCTGCCGATGGCGGCCGTGGCGATCATCGGCGCCGTGGTCGCCTCGCTGGTCGGCGTGCTCGACTTCGAGGAGGTGGTGCGCTCGAACGGGACGGACCTGGTGTGGCTCGTCCTGCTCGCGTTCTTCATCTCCCGCGGGGTGATCAAGTCGGGGCTCGGACGGCGTGTCGCGCTCACGTTCGTGCGCCTGCTGGGGAAGCGCACGGTCGGGCTGGGCTACGGTCTGGCCATGACGGACCTCGTGGTGGCGCCGGCGATGCCTTCGATCACGGCCCGGGCGGGGGGCGTGGTCCTGCCGATCACGCGCGCGATGGCCGAGGTGATGGGCAGCCATCCCGATCCGGAGTCACGCCGCAAGGTGGGCCGCTACCTGATTCTGTGCGCCTTCCATGCGAACGTGATCACGGGATCGATGTTCGTGACCGCCATGGCCGGCAACCCGATCGCCGTGGAGCTCGCCGCCGCGCAGGGCGTCTCGATCTCGTGGCTTGACTGGACGATGGGCGCGCTGCTGCCGGGGCTCCTGTGCCTGCTCGTGGTCCCGGTCGCGATGCTCGTCCTGGTGCGGCCGGAGATCACGAGGACCCCGAACGCCGCCGAGCTCGCCCGCGAGGAGCTGGCCGCGATGGGCTCGTTCTCGCGCGCGGAAGCGGCGATGGCGGTCATCTTCGTGGGGCTGATCGCGCTCTGGGTGTTCGGCGGCGCGATCGGGATCGGGGCGTCGCAGGCCGCCGCGCTCGGCGTCGTCGTGATGCTGCTCTTCGGCGTCCTCACCTGGGACGACGCGCTCGGGGAGAAGGCCGCCTGGGACACGATGGTCTGGATCGGGCTGCTCATCGTGCTCGCGTCGAAGCTCAACGAGTACGGGCTGGTGGCCTGGTTCGGCGAGACGGTCGGGCTGTACCTGGGCGGGTTCACGCCCATGATCGCCTTCGCGATCGTCTCGGCGATCTACCTCTACGTCCACTACTTCTTCGCCAGCGCGGCCGCGCACATCAGCGCCCTTTTCCCGGTGTCGCTCGGACTCCTCGTCGCGGCCGGCTTCCCGGCGCTTCCGGCGGCGATCACGCTCGGGGCGCTCTCGAACGTGATGGGCTGTCTGACCCAGTACGGGATCGGATCCGCCCCGGTCATGTTCGGCCCCGGTTACGTGTCCCAGGCCGAGTGGTGGAAGGCGGGCTTCGTGATGTGCCTCGTCTACCTGGGGATCTGGCTCACGGTCGGGCCGATCTGGTGGAGCGTGCTGGGGATGAACCGCTGAGGGGAGCCCGCCGGCGGCTCCCGTCTACAGCGTCCCCCGCTCCCACGGCCCCCACATCGCGTAGGTGGCGCCGAACGACCTCCCCCGGCTCCTCCCGGATCCCTGGATGTTGAAGAAGAGGATCTCGCCGTCGGGGCCGAAGCAGGCGCCGCAGAACTCGGCCATGGGCTCCGCCTGCCGGACGAAGTCGAAGATCCCGCCCCGGCGCGTGACCCCGCGCAGGAACTGGAGGCCGTCGTTGTCCTCGCAGATGACCAGGCCGCCCCGCGGGCTCACGGTGATGTTGTCGGGGCTGCTCAGCACGTCCGGCCCGGGCGACTCGAAGACGAGCACGAGCTGTCCCCCGGAGCCGTTCCTCTGCTCGTCCGCCGAGCCGACGGGCCGGTACTGCCACACCTGGCCGGCCCCGGCGTCCCCACCGATCGTGGCGTTGAAGAACACGCTGTCGTCGCCCCACCAGCAGCCCTCCAGCCGCTGGAAGGCCGCCGCGCCCCGCTCGTGCGCCTGCTCGAACACCGCCCGGGGATTCGCGGCGGCATCGGGAGGATCGGGATCCTCCACGTCGACCCACACCACGGGGAGCACCGCGCCGGGCACCTGGCCCGTGGCGCTCGCATAGCCCGGCCGTTCGCGCACGGCCAGCGCCTGGAGCCGCCCCGCCGACGGATCGGACCAGTCGCCCGGCCCGCTCCCGGGCTCCGGGAGGAAGCGGTAGAAGCCCGCGCCGAGACCGGTATCCGGATCGTACGTCCGGTCCTCGGTCAGGTACACGAAGCCGGTGCCCGGGTCCACCGCCACCGCCTCGTGCACGAACCGTCCGAGCGCGCGGAGGGGAACGGGCTCGACGGGCTCCGTGGCGGCGAGCGGCACGTCGAAGACGTACCCGTGCGGCCGCTCGCGTCCGTCCCCCTCCTCGGTGCCCTCCTCGCAGGAGAGCCAGCTCCCCCACGTGCTGGGTCCGCCCGCGCAGTTCCCGTGCGTCCCGGTGAGGCTCGGATGCTCGGCGATCAGCTCGAGCTCGGCGACGCGCCCCTCACCGTCGCGGTGCGGCCGCACGCGGAGCGAGGTCGTGCCTCCGCTCGCGTGGGCGTCGTACGGATTCGGCCCGAAGGGGCTCGCCAGGTCGGGCGGATCGCGGATCTCGTGGTTGCGGACGAGACCCACGAGGCCCCCCGCCAGCGGGAAGGCCGCCATCCCGTCGAGCGCCTGCGGCACCACGAACGCGCTGTCCGCGCGCGAAGGCTTCGTGACCTCGCTGATGCGGACGAGGCGGAAGCCTTCCGGCGCGAGAAGCTCCGGGCAATCGGCGCTCGGGGCGAGCGGCCCGTAGCCGCCGGGTCCCGCCGGATTCCTGCCGGTCCCCGTTCCGTTCCCGGCGGGTGCCGTCGGGACGTCGTTGCACGCGGCGAGGCCGAGGAGGGAGGGGGCGAAGACGGCCCCGCCCGCCCGGCGCAGGAAGGTGCGGCGCGACCACGTCATCCCTGTGCTACCTGCCGCGGGGCGGCGAGGTGCCCGGGCGCCGGTGGCGCGGGTCGGCTAGCGGACCTGCACGATCCCCGGCCCCACGTGCTGGCCGAGCCAGGTGCCCACGATCTCGGCCACGACCGCGCCGAGCGCCTCGAGCCCGTTGGCGGGCTTCTCGTAGAACGCGTCGGCCCCGAGCGCGAGCGAGCGGTCGCGCGCGTCGCCGTCGGGGGATCCGGTCAGCACGACCACCGGGAACGGCTCGCGCCAGTGACGACCCCGGATGTGCTCGAGCACCTCGTACCCGTCGACCACGGGCATGATGAGGTCGAGGATCACGAGATCGGGGAACGGATGCGAGCGCCGGTCCTGGAAGGGCGGCGTGCCCTCGAGGTACGCGATGCCTTCCCGGCCGTCTCCGGCCACACGCACGTCGAGGCCCGGGAACGCGCGTCGCGCGGCGACACGGATGAGCGCCGCGTGATCGCTCGCGTCCTCCACGACCAGGAGCGTCGGGTCGGGTGCGAACAAGTTGATCGGAACCTGGGGTGGCTACGGATGGCGGGACCCTGCCCTGGGGGGCGCACCAAGATGGGGCGGAGCGGCCGAACCCGCCAGCGGGTCTGGCCCGGCCGGGTGCGCCCGCCCCATATTGCCGGCGAACGTACACGCACCTCGAGCCTGGGATCGACACGCATGCGTAAAGCGATCTGCCTGGGTCTCGTCGCCGGGGCGTTGGCGCTCGGAGCGCCCGACCGCGCGGCGGCTCAACAGGAGGGGACGGGCCTGCTCGCCGTCGGCGAGATGGCGCCCGACTTCGCGCTGCCGGGCGCCACGCGCTACGGGCTGCTCGAAGAGCCCGTCCGGCTGAGCGACTACCGGGGCAACACCGTGGTGCTGGCCTTCTTCTTCCGCGTCCGAACGCGTGGGTGAACGGTCCAGCTGACAGCGTACCGTGATCAGTACGCAAGCCTCTTCAACGCGGGACAGAACGTGGTCGTGATGGGGATCAGCAACGATTCCCCCGAGGAGCTCCGCTCCTGGGCCTACGACATGGACTTCCCGTTCCTCTTCGCCAGCGATGCCGAGAACGAGGGCCGCACCTACGCGGCGTTCGGCGGCGGGCTGCGCGAGAACAACATGGTCGACAGCCGGGCCGTGATCGTGGTCGATCCCGAGGGTCGGATCGCGGGCGTGATCGAGCAGTTCAACCAGGTCGATCCGGCCGCCTACGAGGAGCTCGCGGCGATCGTCGACCGGGTGACGCCGCCCCCCACGGAGCCGGGCGAGCGGTAGGCTCGACGGAGCGGGCGGGCCCGAGCGGCCGCGCCCGTTGCGCAGGACCCGGACGGGCCGGGCGGAGCGATCCGCCCGGCCCGTTCTTCGTTCCCCCGCCCTGCCTGGCTTCCAACCCTCCCGCGGTCCATATTGTCTCAGCTACTGAAACAAATAGGCCCGGACGCCTGCCGTCCCGGGAGGAAGCCATGCCGCCCGCAGACCGATCGATCCTGCCGGGCACCCTCGAGGTGCTCGTGCTCCGCCTGCTCCGCGAGGGGCCGGCGCACGGCTTCGCGCTGTCGCGCGCGCTCCGGGAGCGCTCGGAGGGCGTCGTGGCGCTCACCGACGGCGCGCTCTACCAGGCGCTCCACCGGATGCAGGACGAGGGCCTCCTCTCCTCCGAATGGGGCCATGCCGAGACGGGCAAGCGCGCGAAGTTCTACCGGCTGACGACTCGGGGACACGAGCGGCTGCAGGCGGAGGCCGCGGCCTGGCACCGCTTCGCGGCCGCGGTGGCCCGGGTGCTCGGGCCCGAGTACGCGCCGGGCGCGGAGAGCTGACGCCCGGGCCATGGTGATGCGGCGATGAGGAGAATCCGGCGGGTGTTCCGGCTCCCGCACCCGGGCCGCTCCGGCGCCGGGCGCGAGGTGGACGAGGAGCTGGCCTTCCACCTCGAGCGCGTGGCGGCCGAGCTCGAGGCCGAGGGATGGGATCCGGCGGACGCCGCCCGCGAGGCGCGCGCGCGCTTCGGTGACCTGGAGGAAACGCGCCGGGCCCTGGTCCGGCGCACCTGGCGACGACGGGAGCGGGAGGAGCGGACGATGAGCCTCGAGGGGTGGATCCAGGACCTTCGCTACGCGGTGCGCGCGCTGCGGAAGAGCCGCGGATACGCGACGATCGTCGTGCTGACGCTGGCGATCGGAATCGGCGCGAACACCGCCGTGTTCTCGGTCATGAACCCGTACTTCTTCCGGCCGCTGCCGTATGGGGACGCGGAGCGGCTGGTCCAGGTCGGCCACGTCGACCGATCGAGCGGCTTCACCTGGGCGCGGTTCTCCCTCCCCCAGATCGAGGACTACCGCGCGCGGGCGAGGACGGTGGAGGCGCTCGGCTCGTACTACTACGACAGCTTCAACGTCACCGGGCCCGAAGGCCCGGAGCGGATCACCGGCGGCATCGTCTCGGAGAACATGTTCGACGTGCTCGGGGCGGGGGTGCTCGTGGGCCGGACCTTCGCCGCCGGCGAGGGCGGCCCGGCGGGCGCGGACGTGGTCGTGCTCGATCATGCGCTCTGGCAGCGGCGCTACGGCGGGGACCGGGGGCTGCTCGGGCGGACCATCGATCTGAACGGACGGCCCCACGAGGTGATCGGCGTCATGCCGCCGGACTTCGTCTTCCCGTTCGGCAGCGTGCGCCTCTGGGTGCCCGATCACCGGTCCGCGGCCGCTGCCCCGCGGGACATCCAGGGGAACCTGATGGTCGCGCGCATGGCCGAGGGCGTCAGGCCGGACGATGTGCGGGCGGACCTCGCTCGCGTGCACGCGGAGCTGGCCGCCGAGCACCCGGTCATCGACGGCGCGTGGAGCGGCGTGCACACGGCGGGGCTCCGGGAGGCGCTGAACTTCGGGTGGGACGTCCTGCGGGCCGGCCTCTTCGGCTTTCTCGGAGCCGTGGGCGCCGTGCTGCTGATCGCGTGCGTGAACGTGACCAGCCTCACCCTGAGCCGAGGCCAGTCCCGGTACCGCGAGCTCGCGGTGCGAGGCGCGCTCGGTGCGGGGCGTGCACGGCTCGTGCGCCAGCTCGTGCTCGAGAGCGTCCTGCTCGCCGTCGCCGGCGGCGCCCTCGGGCTCGCGCTGGCCTCGGTGGTGACGAGCGGGCTCGGAAGCGTGCTTCCGGACGACCTCTTCCGGGTCGGCGCCCCGGAGCCGGACGGCCGCGTGGTCCTCTTCACGATGGCGGTCACGCTCGTGACGCCGTTCGTGTTCGGGCTCTGGCCGGCCCGGACCACGACGCGCTCCGCGCCGATCGCCGCCCTGAGGGATGGCGGCGCCTCCGGAGGGCAGACCCGTCACGTCCTCCGGGTCCGACGGGCACTCGTTGTCGCGGAGATCGCGCTCGGCGTCGTGCTGGTGGCGGCCACCGGGCTCTTCCTGAGGAGCGCCATCGAGCTCGGGCGGAGCGATCTGGGGCTCGCGGTGGACGAGATGCTGACGGCCGAGGCGATCCCGCCCGCAAGCGACTATCCCGGGCGGGCGGAGCACGTGGCCTACTGGGACGAGGTCACCGCGGCCGCGCGGAGGCTCCCGGGCGTGCGTGCGGCGGGCACGGTCTGGCCGCTCCCGCTCAATCACGAGACGCTGCGGTACGGGTATGCCGCGCCCGGAGCCGAGCCTCCCGGGGGTGCCGAGTGGCCGGCGGCGTATACGCTGTGGAGCTCATCGGGCTACCTGGACGCCGCGGGGATCGACCTTCTCGCCGGGCGCGACTTCCTCCCCGGCGAAGGCGCGGAGGAGGGATCGGTCCAGCCGGCCATCGTGAGCGAGCAGGTCGCACGCGCGCTCTGGCCGGGCGCGGACGCCGTCGGACGCACGCTCCTGCTCCAGCTCTCCGATCCGGCCGTCGAGGTCCGCGTGATCGGCGTCGTCGAGGACCATCACCACGACGGGATCTCGCGGACGAAGGACCCGCTCGTCTATCTGCCGATGGAGCAGCGCGCGCTCCGGCGGCGCTTCCTCGTGCTCCGCGGCGACGGTGCGCCGGGCGCGTTCGTGCCCGCGCTGAGAGGGGTGATGCGCGCCGCGGATCCGAACCTGCCCGTCGACTTCCGGCCGATGTCGGAGATCGTGCTGGAGAGCAGCTTCCAGTGGACGGTCGGGTCGCGCGTGCTGGGCGTCTTCGGCCTCGTCGCGCTGCTTCTGGCCGCGCTCGGCATCTACGGCGTCGTGAGCTATGCGGTCACGCAGCGTACACGCGAAATGGCGATCCGGATGTCGCTCGGTGCCGACGGACGCGTGGTGCGCGCTGAGGTGGTGCTCGACTCGCTTCGCCTCGCGGGGATCGGGATCGGGATCGGGCTGGCGGGCGCCTTCGGCGTCGGACGGGTCGTGGAGGCTTCCCTGTTCGGCGTCGCGCCCGGGGATCCCCTGGTGCTCGCGGGGAGCGTCGTGCTCTTCGCCGCCGTGGCGGCGCTCGCCGCGCTCCTGCCGGCCCGCCGGGCCGCGCGCGTGGCGCCGGGGGTGGCGCTCCGCGCGGAGTAGACGAGCGACGTCTCGAAGAGGGGCTGGACAGCGCGCGCGTGGTTGTCCCATTGCGCCATGGACGGATTTCGGGTGTCCGGGAGGGCGTCGGGCCGGATGGCGTGCTGGAGCGCTCCCTCGAGGCCCGAGGAGGCGCTCCGGGGCACGACGTCGCCCGGGTGACCCCTTTCCGTCGCGAGGGGCCGTGCTCGTTGCTCCCAGTGCCCTTTCCGGAGGCCGCCGAACCCCCCCGTTAGATTGGAGCCAAGTGGTTGTCGTGGCTCGAGATGGGAGGAGCGGGATGGGGGCGTTCGGCGTGGTGCGGGAGGAGCGGGCAGCGTACGGGGCGGC
>CAZOYA010000049.1:0-20023 GCA_964583815.1 uncultured Gemmatimonadaceae bacterium
ACGGCCGCGGACGTCCGTCTGCTCCGGGAGCGCTATCCGGGCGTGCCGGTCGTCACCTACGTCAACACCTCGGCCGAGGTGAAGGCCGAGTCGGACATCTGCTGCACCTCGGGCAACGCGGTCCAGGTGGTGGAATCGCTCGGCGTGCCGCGCGTCATCTTCCTGCCGGACCAGTACCTCGGGCGCTGGGTCGCGTCCCGCACGGACGTGGACATCGTGCTGTACCACGGCGCCTGCGAGGTCCACGAGCGCTTCACGGCCGAGGAGCTGCGGGGCTACCGGGCGATGCACCCCGGCATCCAGATCATCGCGCACCCCGAGTGCCCGCCCGACGTCCTCGAGGAGGCCGACTTCGTCGGCTCCACCTCCGGCATGATCGACTGGGTGCGGCGCGAGCGGCCGCGGCAGGTGGTGATGGTGACGGAGTGCTCGATGAGCGACAACGTCGCGGCCGAGTCCCCGGACACCGAGTTCGTGCGGCCGTGCAACCTCTGCCCGCACATGAAGCGGATCACTCTCGAGGGCATCCGAGATGCCCTCCGGGACCTCCGTCACGAGGTGACCGTGGACCCCGAGATCGCGGCCCGGGCGAGGCGCGCCGTCACGCGGATGCTCGAGGTTCCGGTCTGAGCGGGCCGGGGCCGGACGCCTTCGATCTCGACGCCTTCCTCCGCGCGGCGCTCCGGGAGGATCTGGGCTCGCGGGGCGACGTCACCTCGGAAGCGACGATCCCGGCCGACGCCCGCGCCACGGCGCACGTCGTCGCGCGCACGCCGGGAACGGTGGCGGGGCTCGAGGCGGCGCTCCGGACCTTCGAGCTCGCGGGGCCGGCCGTGGAGATGGAAGCGCGGGTGGAGGACGGAGCCGTCGTGGAGGCCGGCACCGTGCTCGCCGTCGTCCGGGGGCCGGCGCGTGCGCTCCTCTCGGCGGAGCGCACGGCCCTGAATCTCCTCGGCCACCTCTCCGGCGTGGCCACCGCCACCCGCGCGCTCGTGGACCGCGTCCGCGGCACCCGCGCCGCCATCGTCGACACGCGCAAGACGACCCCGGGGCTCCGCGTGCTCGAGAAGGGGGCGGTCCGCGCCGGCGGCGGGCAGAACCACCGGATGGGCCTCCACGACGCCGTCCTCATCAAGGACAACCACGTCGCGGCCGTCGGCTCCGTGGCCGAGGCGGTGCGGCGCGCCCGGGCCCACGTGGGACCGGACTTCCGGGTCGAGGTGGAGATCGAGTCGCTCGAGGACCTCGAGGGCGCGATCGAGGCCGGGGCCGACATCGTGATGTTGGACAACATGGATCCGGCCTCCATGCGGGAGGCCGTGCGCCGGGCGGCGGGTCGGTGTCTCCTCGAGGCCTCCGGCGGCATCACGCTGGAGACCGTGCGCGCGGTGGCCGAGACGGGCGTGGACTGGATCTCCGTCGGCTGGGTGACGCACTCGGCGCCCGGGCTCGACGTCGCACTCGACTTCGTGGCGTGACGCGGGGGCGCGCGGCCCTCAGCGCCCGATGTCGCGCTCCACGATCGTGATCGGCGACGGGTAGCGTATCGGGCCGAGTGCGGTCTGCACGACCGGCGACGCGCGGAGCGCGACGCGCCGGGCCTCCCCTCCCTGCCCCGCCAGCGAGCGCGCGATCTCGACGAGGTCGCGCGCGGAGCCGTCGAAGAACTCGAACAGGTCCATCGCGATCGGGACCGGCACGTCGCGGGGCTCCCCCGGAGGCAGGACCACGTCCCCCTCGAGCACCCCGCTCAGCGTTTCCCGGTCCTCGATGAGGAACGTCCAGTCCATGCGGACGAGCCGCGCGTCGACCGTGTTGTCGGCCGGGTTCAGGGCCGTGAGGTGCAGGTCGAGCTCGAGCGGCAGCGTCCGCTCCGCCACGGCTGCGAGGAGCCGCGCGGCGTCCGTCGCGCGCAGGTCCTCGAAGCGCCGCACCTCGTCGAGCCGCACCCCCGCCAGGCGCACGTCGACGACCCGGTCCACCGCGAAATCCACGTCCCGCAGCGCCATGACCTGCTGCAGGGTGGCGCACCCGCCGAGCGCGGCGAGCGCGAGCAGCGTGACCCGCCGTGTCGGGGCCATGGAAGCCATATCCACTCCGTGCGAGGTTGCGACCTGTCGCCGCGTCGCCCGCGGCGTTACATCGGTGTCTCCACAACATACAAAGCTCAGAGGCATCTCATGACACCGTTACGATCCGGCCGGAGGCTCGCCCTGATGCTGGCGGCCCTGGCGGCCGTCGGGTGCGGGTCCGGCGAGGAGGCCGGCGAGGGGGCGCGCGGCGCGCCCACGATCGCCGCGGCCCCGTCCACCGGGAACCCGATGGTCGACCTCCTGGACACGGGGGACGCGGTCTTCGGCATCTTCTCCGGAGAGCACACGCCGGAGGGCGGACGCCTCATGGGGGAGAGCCCCGAGGCCGACTTCGTCTTCTACTCGCTCGAATCGGGGCCCTTCGACCTCCCCGCCATGGAGGCCTACATCGCCGCCATGCGGCAGGCGGCGGGCGGGAACGCGCCGCCGGTGGCGCTCCGGATCCCGCCCGTCCGGGACGACCGGGCCGCGGCGCCGGAGCGCATCCGCCAGGGGCTCGAGGCCGGAGCGCAGGCGATCGTCCTGCCGCACGTGGAGTCCGCCGAGGACATCGCGCTCGCCGCCGAGGCGATCGGTGACCGGCTCTGGCCCGTGCACCCGGACGGCGACGTCGTCCTCGTGGCGCTCATCGAGGACCAGCCGGGCATCGCCCGTACCTCCGAGATCGTCGAGGCGCCGGGAGCGGGCGTGGTGATCCCGGGCCCCGGGGACCTCCGGCGGGCCTACGAGGGCGACATGGAGGCGGTCGAGGGCGCGATCCAGACCGTGCTCGCCGCCTGCCGGGGCGCCGAGGTCCCGTGCGGGATCACGGCCGGGGTGGACGACATCGGCACGCGCCTCGAGCAGGGTTTCCGCTTCATCATCGTGACGGACCCGGAAGCGATCCGGGTCGGCAAGACCGCGGCCGGGAGGACCGACTGATGCATCACGAGACGAGGAACGGCGGGAGCTTCCGCGCGTCCCGCGCGGCGCGCGCGACCACCTTCGCGGCGGCCCTCCTGCTCGCGGCGTGCGGCGGCGGGGAGGAGGCCGGGGATGCGGCCGCGATGCAGGGTGGCGGCGCGACCATCGAGGCCCCGGGCTCCGAGCACCTGATCGGCCTGTGGGAGGAGGGATCGGCCGCCTTCGGGATCTTCGTGCCGAGCGAGGGACCGGCGCGCGACGAGGCGGGCAACCGGCTCCCGCCGAGCTACACGGCGGAGGGCGGACAGCGCCTCGGGCGGAACGAGCTCCTCGACTACCTCTTCCTGAACCTCGAGGGCGCCTACGATCCCGAGGCGGTCCGTGCCATGGTCGAGGGCGTGGCCACCGCGGGCGGCGCGCACCGCCCCGCGCTCCTCGTCCGGATCCCGACGATCGAGGACGCGGGGATCGAGGCGACGCGGGCGCGGGTGGCGGAGGTGCTCCGCATGGGCGCGGACGGCGTGGTCATCCCGCACGTGCGGAGCGTCGAGGAGGCCCGCACGGCGGCGAGCTTCTTCGAGGAGGCCGGTGCCGACGTCTGGTCGCCGGACAACCCCGACGGCTCCGTGATCGCGATGCTCATGGTGGAGGACGGCGAGGCGGTGGCCGTCGCCGATCAGATCGTGGCGATCCCGGGCTACAGCATGCTCTCGTGCGGGATCGGAAGCCTCACGCGCGCGATCGGCGGGGACAGCGCGGCCGCCGAGGCGTCGTGCGAGGAAGTCCTGCGGCTCGGCGCCGAGGCCGGCATGCCGAGCATGATGACCGCGGGCGAGAACAACCTGCAGCACCGCGTCGAGCAGGGCTACCTGGGGCTGCTGTTCTCCGGCTCCGTCGAGCAGGCGGAAGCGCTCATCCGCACCGGCCGGGAGCTCGCCGGGCGCGCGCAGTAGGATCGGGTCGGGCCGGACCGGCGGGGAGCCGGCGGCGGGCCTCCCGGGCCCCGCCGCCGGCTTCGTGCTTCAGGCCGCCACGCGCGCCGCGTCCGTGCCGGCGGCCAGCGCCTCCACCAGGCGCGGCAGCGCGGCGGTCGGCGTCGAGCAGAGCGCGACCCGGACCGCACCGTTGATCGGGATCACGTACACGCCGCGGCCCCGCATCGTCGCCGCCGTGACCTCGGGGTCCGGCGTGAAGACCGACACGAAGAAGCCGCTCTCGATCCGCGGCCAGTCGAGGCCCAGCGCGCCCGCCTGCTCGTTGAAGATCGCGGTGCGCGCGGTGAGCAGGTCGATCAGCGCGTCGCGCTCCACGTCCGCGCGCGCCCGGAGCCCGGGATCCGTGAGCACGTCCGTGATCGCGCGGATGCCCAGCCGGTTGCAGTTCGACCAGGTGGCGCGCGACGTGTAGTTGAGCGCGCTGCGGAGCTGGGTCCGCTCGTCGGCGTCGCGGTGGCACGCGATGAGCGCGCCCACGCGGAGCCCGTACTGCGTGAAGGCCTTCGAGGCGGTCCAGGCGAAGAGGACCGTGGCGGCGTCGAGCAGCCGGGGAAGCGCGGCGTCCCACGCGTCCATCGCGCTCCCGCCGTACTTCAGGTAGGCGCAATCGAGGAGCACCGTCACGGGCACCCGCTCGGACGCCCGCTCGACCACGTCGGCCACCGCCGCCCACTCCGCCTCGTTGAGCGAGTATCCCGTGGGGTTGTGGCTCGGGAAGTTGAGGACGAGGAGCAGCCGTCGCTGCGTGGCGACGTGCCGCTCGACCGCCTCGGCCATCGCCCCGACGTCGAACGCCCGCCGGGCGTCGAACATGCGGAACGACTCCATCCGGCGCCCCGCGTGCTCCGCGATGTCCCGGTAGGGACCCCACCGGTAGTCGGTCGTGAGCAGCGCCTGGCCGGGCTCGAGGAAGTTCACGATGGCGTGGTAGATCGCCCCCGTCCCGCCGGGCGTGGCCATCGCGAGCGCGTGCTCCGCCAGCTCGGTGCCGCCGAGCAGGTCCTGGATGGCGGCCTCACCGAAGCGCGGGTCCCCGGCGATGGGTCCGTAGCCCGAGACCTCCTCGAGCGGCACCGCGCGGAGCCGCTCCGCCACGGTGGGCATCACCGAGAGCCGCCCCGCCTCGTCCATGAGCGAGCCCATCGTGCAGTCGAGGATGGACTCCCCGGCGGCCTTGCGTTGAGCGGCCTCCCCGTGGAGGCGGAAGATCGGGTCCATGCCCAGCCGGTCCCGCGCCGCCGGGATCAGGGAGCACCGTGTCGTCGTGATCACTCTTCACCACCTGGCAGTTCGCCGTCGAGCTCCGCGTACACCTGACGAATCGCAACGGAGCCCTGGCTGGAGCGGAGCGACCATGTCTCCAGATCACCGAAGCGCGCCTGTTCCTGTGCCTGCTCGAGGGGGAGGCCCTGCTCGTGCAGCCTCCGCCCCTCGTCGATCACCTGCTGCACCGCCTGCCGGTACACCTCGAGCTCCTCCTCGAGGATGCGCGGCGAATCCACGAAGCCGTGTCCCGGCACGTACACGTCCACGTCCATCGCCTGGGCCCGCTCGATCGTGGCGACCCATTCCGAGGGGAAGGCGGACCGCATCGCCGGGAAGACGCGATGCAGGTACGCCTCGCTCATGAAGAGGATCCGCTCCGCCGGGAGATGGACCATGAGGTCTCCGCCCGTGTGGGCCCGCCCGAGGTGCAGGATCTCGATCGTGCGGCCGCCGAGCTCGACGACCGTGCGCTCCTCGACCAGGTCCGTCGGGAGCCGCGCGGGCTGCCCCGGCCGGGAGGCGGCCGAGGCCCGGAGGAGCGCCGCCGAGGTCGGGTGCGCGTAGAAGCGCGCGTCCGCGGGGAGGGCGGCGTTGCCGCCCGTGTGGTCGCCGTGGTCGGAGCAGATCACGACGTGCGTGATGGGCCGGTCCGTGATCTCCGCGATGTGGTCGACGAGCCGCTGCGTCTCCTCGACGCTCCCCTGACCGTCCGCCACCAGCACGCCCTCGTCCGTCACGACGAACATGCTGACCGTCGTGAAGCGCTCCTCCCCCGCCGAGCGGAGCTGCTCGTACGTGTAGACGCCCGGCGCGATCTCCTGGACGCGGGGGAAGTCCTCGTCGGTGTAGCCGCGGAGGTAGGGATCCGCGGTCCGGATCGCTTGATCCGAAGCCTCGGCACCCCCGTCCGGCGTGTCCTCCGTGCCGCCGCCCCCGCAGGCGGCCGCCGCGACGGTCGCCGCCAGGAGCGCGCGCCGCATGTGCGATCCGATGTTCATGGAAGAAGGGATGGGGTCGCTGAAGGCCTTTCGAGGGAACGAGCGGCGACCCGTCCGTGGGACGCCGCCATACGACAAAGCACCGGATCGGCCCCCGGGCCGATGACGGTGCGCACGCAAGTTATGGGGTGTCGGTCCTCGGGATGCAAGGTCTCCGGTCGGTGCGGGACCACCGCCCCACGACGTCCCGCGCGCGCACCGGACTTCCACCGCGGGCTCCTAAGCGTCGCGGCCGGACCGCGTGGCGGTCCGGCCGCATTCCCAAGCTTCCCGCGCCCCGCCCGTGGCGGGTCCCCGCGTCAGCAGATCGCGCAGTTGTTGTTGTTCTTCGCGCCCAGGCTCTCCAGGAGCGCGATCGTCGCCGGGAAGGGCGAGATCCGTTGCTGGGGGCTGTTCGCCATGTCCACCGTGGTCTGACCCTGACGGCTCACGAGCGTCACGTCCGCGCCCTTCGACACCAGGTACTCGATGAGGACGTTGTCGCCCCGCGCCGCCGCGTGGTGCACCGGCGAGTATCCGTTGTGGTCGCGGGCGTTCACGTCCGCTCCGAGCTCCTCCACGAGGTACCGCACCGCGGGGAGCCAGGAATCGGGAGCGTGCCGGTGCGCGTTGGCGGCGTAGCCCTCGCCGTACCCCACGCCGGAAGCCGCATGGATCGGGTAGACCGCGGGCCCGCCCGCCGGCACCGGGGGCAGCCCGGACGGATCGCCGTCCTCCCCGCCGCCACCGCCCCGCCCGCCCCGGAAGCGCCGGCTCGCGGGCTTCTGCGTGGGCATGTTCGGGTCGGCGCCGTAGGAGACGAGCAGCTCCATCGCCGGCACGTCCAGGGCGTACGCGGCGCGCCAGAAGGCGGTCGCGCCCATGAAGTCCACGCCCAGGAGGTCGAAGTTGAACGAGGTATACCAGATGTGACGCCGCGTGCGATGGTTCGCGTCCGCGCCCGCGTCGAGCAGCGCGCGCATCATGTCGAGGTAGCTCGTGCGCT
Organism: uncultured Gemmatimonadaceae bacterium; assembly: GCA_964583815.1. Taxonomy (GTDB): domain Bacteria; phylum Gemmatimonadota; class Gemmatimonadetes; order Longimicrobiales; family Gaopeijiaceae; genus JAWLHJ01. Next base: position 7,241 of record CAZOYA010000049.1, read on the forward strand.
GCTGCTTGAACGCGGTGGGCTGCGGGAAGAGCGCCTTCGGCGCCCAGCGGTTGTTCACGGTGGCGAACAGCGGCACGGCCCCGTCCTCGCTCTCGAGGTTCGGGTCCGCCCCGCGCTCGAGGAGGCCCATCGCGAGATCGTAGTTGCCGTTGATCGTGGCGATGAGCAGCGGCGTCGTGCCGTCCCCGCTGCGGGCGTTCACGTCCGCGCCCCGCTCGAGCAGGAGCGTGGCGGCCTCCACGAAGCCGTCGCGGGCGGCGTAGTGGAGGGAGGTCAGCCCCCCCTCCTTCCCCACCAGGTCCTGGTAGCCGAGCGGCTCGGGCTCGCCGCCGCCCTGGCCCTGCGGGCGGCCCTGGCCCTGCTGTCCGCCCTGCCCCTGCTGCTGCCCACCCTGCCCCTGCTGCGGTGGGTTCTGCTGCCCGCCCTGGTTGGGCTGGCCCTGCTGCTGGCCCTGCCCGCCCTGCTGGCGCCCTTCCGCGAGCGCCTGCCGTGCGGCCTCGCGCCGCTGCTGGTCCTCGTTCTGCGCGGCCGGGGCTCCCTGCTGCGCGGGCTGCTGACCGGCGGCCGGCGGATCCTCCTGCTGCGCCGGCGCCTCGGCAGGAGGCTGTGCGGAGGCCGCCTGCTGCGCGGGCGCTTCGGCCGCGGGGGCTCCGGCCTGCGGCTGGCCCGACGCCTCCGCCTGCGCGGCCTGGAGCGCCGCCCGGGCCTCGCGCTCCGCCTCGATCCGCGCTTCCAGGATCCGGTTGCGCCGGGCGCGGTCCGGCCCGTCGAGCTCCGCCACCTTCGCGAAGTCGACGACCTTCGTCGCCGCGTGCACGTCCGCTCCCGCGTCGAGGAGCGCGCGCATGGCCGGCACACGGTTCTTCGCCGTGGCCCAGATGAGCGGGGTCTGGTCGTAGACGCTCTCGCGGGCGTCCACCGCGGCGCCGCGCTCGAGCAGCAGCGACAGCGAGCGGACGTCCCCCGAGCCGGCCGCCAGGTGCAGCGGGGTCGCCCCCGTGCTCGTCACGGCCTGGACGTCCGCTCCCTGCGCCAGCAGCGTCTCGATCGTGCCCGAGTGGCCGACGCGGCTCGCCAGGTGCAGCGCCGTGTAGCCGCCGAGCCGGGTGCGGGCCTCCGTGTTGGCACCCGCGTACAGCAGCACCTCCGCGAGCTCGGCATGATCGTTCATGGCCGCCCAGTGGAGGGCCGTCATGCCGTCACCCTGCGGCGCATTGACGTCCGCGCCCTGCCGCAGCAGGGCCATGACGGTCTCCACGTCCCCGCGCTGGGCGGCGTCCGCCACGGGCGACTCCGTGGACGAGGCCGTCACCAGCAGGGTGACGAGGAGGGCTCCCAGCACGTTGATGCGAAGCCTGTTCCTCATGGATGCCTCCTCGGGCGGTGCGCGAGGCTCACAGGGTCGAGATGGGGGGCGCGCTCATCGCGAACTCGCCGGTGCTGTCGCCGAACTCCTCGAGATCGGTCATCCCCAGTCCGTGCATCGCGCTCAGGAGCACGTTCGCCATCGGCGTGCCGTCCGGCGCCTTCAGGTGCACCCCGCCACGCGGGAGCGCTCCGTTCGCGCCGCCGATGAAGACGAGCGGGCAGCGCCTGTGGTTGTGGATGTTGCTGTCCGCCATCGGCGAGCCGTAGATGATCATCGTCTTGTCGAGGAGGTTCGAGTCGCCCTCCTCGGCCGCCTTCAGCCGGTCCAGGAAGTACGGCAGCAGCGACACGTGGTAGGAGTTGATCTTCGCGAACTCCATGACCCGCTCGGGGTTGCCGCCGTGGTGCGATGCCGGGTGGAATCCGGCGTCCACGCCGCTCTCCGGATAGACCCGGGCCGAGCCGTCGCGACCCATCTTGAAGGAGAAGACCCGGGTCATGTCCGACTGGAACGCCAGCACCTGCAGGTCGAACATCAGCTTCACGTGCTCGCTGAAGTCGTCCGGCACGCCCGCCGGGGCGCCCGCGAGATCGCGGACCTCGCCGCTCCGGTTGCGCTGCTCGACCCGCTGGATGCGCTGCTCGATCTCGCGGACGTTCTCGAGGTAGCGATCCATGCGCTGCCGGTCCGTGGGCCCGAGCTTCTTCTTGAGGTCCGCCACCTCACCCGCGACCCAGTCGAGGATGCTGCGGTCGACCTTCATCCGGTCCGCGCGCTCCTCGGCCGTCGCGCCGGCGCCGAAGAGCTGGTCGAACGCCACCCGCGGATCCCGGATCATCGGGAGCGGCTGCGTGGGCGAAGACCAGCTGATCGAGTCCGTGTAGACGCAGGCGTAGCCGTAGGCGCAGCCGCCTGCCTGGTCCACGTTCTCGATGCAGAGCTGCATGGAGGGGATCGGCGCCTCGGCGCCGAACCGCTGCGCGTAGAGCTGGTCCATCGAGGTGCCGACGAAGACGTCCGACCCCTCGGTCTGCTTCGGGTGGGCCTGCGTGAGGAACACCGCGCTCGAGCGGAAGTGGTCGCCGCCGATCTCCTTGGGCTCGAACGCCTCGGCCATCCGCACGTCCGTGTTGCTCACGATCGTGAGATAGTCACGGTACGGCTCGAGCGCCCGGAGGCTGCTCGGGGAGAGATCGAAGTTCCGCCCGACCTCGGCGGGGTTCCAGAGGTTCTGCGAGGCACCCCACTCGTTCGAGCCGGCCGAGCCGTGCACCATCTCGATGGCCACGAGCCGCGTACGGTCCGCCTCGGCCATGCCGTCCCGCCACGGGCGCCCGGCGGGCGTCATCGCATCGAGAAGCGGGAGCGCCACCGAGGCGCCCATGCCCCTCAGGAACGTCCGGCGCGGAAGGTGCTTCTGGGTCAGGAACATCGATATCTCCTCGCTCGGGGGGTCCGCTCTTCGGTCGGGGTTCGTCTCGTCGGTCTCAACGGTCGGCGTCCTCGGCCACGCGATCGGCGGCCGCCATCCGGAAGGCGGGGCTCCGCACCACGCCGAGGATGAACGAGGACATCCGGTAGTCGTGCTCCGCCGCGTCGGCCTCGATCTGCCGCACGGTCGGCATGTCGTAGTACTCCACGCGGCGGCCGATCGCGTAGGCCATCAGGTTCTTCGTGAAGGTCCGCACGAACACGGACGGCCGCGACAGGATCGCGTTCCGCAGGTCCGTCGGGCTCTCGATCGGCGTGCCGTCGTAGAGCTCGCCGGACGCGTCGATCGGGTTCCCGTTCTCCTTGATCCGCCAGGCGCCGGTCACGTCGAAGTTCTCGAGCGCCAGGCCGATGGGGTCGATCACGCTGTGGCAGGAGTTGCACGCGGGATTGTTCCGGTGCTGCTCCATCCGCTCGCGCGTCGTGAGCTCGCGGCCGTTCACGGCGGACGCGGTCTCGTCGAGCGAGGGGACGACGGGGGGCGGAGGCGGCGGCGGCGAGCCGAGGAGCACCTCCATGACCCACTTCCCGCGGAGGACCGGGGACGTGTGGTTCGCATGGGAGGTCATCATGAGCACGCTGCCGTGCCCCAGGATGCCCCGGCGCTCGTCGTTCGGGACCTGGACGCGGCGGAAGTCGCGTCCGGCCACCCCGGAGATGCCGTAGTGCTCCGCGAGCCGCTCGTTCACGAACGTGTAGTCGGCGTCGAGCAGCTCGAGCAGCGGCCGGTCCGCCTGTACGAGGTGGTGGAAGAGGAGCTGCGTCTCCCGTTCCATCGCCGTGGTCAGGCGGTAATCGAAGTACGGGAAGTGCTGCGCGTCCGGATGGATCTTCCACACGTCCTGCAGCCTCAGCCACTGCGAGGCGAACCGCGTGGCGAGCGCCTCGGCGCGCGGATCCTCCAGCATCCGGAGCGCCTGCTCCTCCAGGACGTCGAGATCCGACAGCTCCCCTTCGCCCGCCAGGCGGATGAGCTCCTCGTCGGGAGGCGCCGCCCACAGGAAGAACGAGAGCCGCGAGGCCAGGTCGATGTCGGAGATCTGGTAGACCTCGCCCTCGGCCCGGGACTGCTCGAGACGGAACACGAAGTGCGGGCTCGCGAGCATCGCCTGGATGGCGAGGCGGACGCCCCGCTCGAAGCCTCCCTCCTGGCTCCCCTCGTCGTAGAACCGCAGCAGGTCCTGGACGTCCTTGTCCTCGAGGGGACGGCGGTACGCCTTCTCCGCGAGGCGGCGCAGGATCGACTCCGCGCAGGGGCGCTCCTCGTCCGGACCGAGCGGGCGGCAGGAGAAGATCCGCTCCCGGCTCTCCGTGCTCGACACGCCCGTCACGCGGAAGGGCCCGGTGATCGTGAGATCGCGGAGGTGCGGTGCCGTCGTCACGCCGTAGTCGGACCCGATCTGCGAGTCCGCGAGCGTGTAGTCGACCGGCGTGATGAGGTCGATGTACGGCCCCTCGATCTTGTTGATGAAGGCGGCCGCCACGCGGTGCTGTCCCGCGGGCACGTGGATCGGGGGGGTCTCCATGCGGAGTCCCGTCGGATCGGACTCGGAGGACCAGCGATCGACGTCCAGGACCGCGAGGCGGGCACCGTCCACCGAGATCTCGAGCTGCTCGCCGGGCGACGTCGAGCCGTAGAGCTGCCCCGTCGGGATCGCGTGCAGGTCGACCTGGAACACGTAGTCGCCGTCGGCCGGGAAGGTGTGCCAGACCGCGGTGCCGCCGCGCGTGCCGAGAGGCGCGCCGTCCACGTGCTTCATCTGGTCGAGCGTCTTGTCGACCTTGTAGACGGTCGAGGCCGCCGAGGCCTGCGGGTCGCCGACCGCCGCGCGCGCCACCCAGGACGCCGCCTTGAGGTAGCCCTCCATCAGCGTGGCGGAGAGCATCTGCACGTCCGCGATGTTGTCGAAGCTCTCGCTGATCGTCTCGGTCGGGAGGAAGGCGGAGGCGTCGACGTGCAGGCCGAAGAGCCCCCGGATCGAGGCCTCGTAGTCCGCCCGCGTGAGGCGCTGGAAGGTACGCCGTCCGGGGTTCGGGTTCTCGGCCGCGTTCCGGTCGATCGTCGTCTCGAGGGTCGACGCCAGCAGCGCGAGGGAGTCGCCGGCGGGACGACGGGCGCCCGCGGGCGGCATCATGCCGGCGCGCAGCTTGTGGATGACCCGCTCCGCGATCTCCGGCTGGGCCTGGGGTTGCCCGACGTCGAACTGCTCGAGGTTGAGGTTCCCCGTCAGGCGCCGCTCGTTGTGGCATCGGACGCAGTACTGGTCCACGACCTCGTTCAGCGTCTCGTCGAGCACGGCTTCGTCCGCACCGGCATGCGCGACGGCCACCACGTCGTCGGGGCGGGGCGCACCACGATCCGGCTCCACGGCCAGCCCCAGGAGGAGCACGCCGGCGACGAGCATGGTCGGTGCTGCTGCGTTCATGCCTTCCTCGTATGACGCGAGAGAATACCCGTCTCTACATCCGTATACACACTTACCGCGCCCGCAGTGCTGACGCGCGGCCTGCGGGAACGGACGGACCCGCATGGAGCATAGGCCGTGCCGGAGACCAGCGCCAGAGTAATCCGGCGGCGGGCGGGGATTTTCGCGTGCCGGCGGCGGCGGAGCGTGCCGGGTCCCGCACCCGGGCCCGGCGCGCCCCGCGGCGCGGCGTGCTACGAGGTCACGGGACGGTGATCGTGACGGTGTCGACGACCCATGGCTGGAGCGGGAAGTGCGCCCCGTCCGCGACCACGGCGATGATGCGGTGCTCGCCCGAAGGCACGTTCCGGAAGGTGAACGTGTCGGACGCGTCCCCCATGTGGATGATCTGGTTCTCGACCGTGGGCACCGGCTCGCTCGCCGGCGTGAGATCTGCGTCGAGGTACAGGTGGTGGTGGCCGGTGTTCGGCGTCATGTCGCCGGAAGGCACGATCGGGAAGCCTTCCACCGCGAGGCGGACGGTCACGTCCGGCCCCTCCACCACCGAGCCGTCCTGCGGCTCCACGATCGTGACGGTCCCGATCGGCTCGGCGGAGGAGGTGACCTCGGCGCCGCCGGCCGGCTCGGCCTGGTCGCCGCCGGTGTCGCCGCCGCCGGCCGCGGCGGAGGTCGCGAAAGCCAGTCCCAGCACGAGCATGCACGCGTTCTTCATGACACTCCCTGGATGCGTTCGAAGGTTTGGCGGATCAGAGGGACGGCGCGCACCGCCGCCCCGGCGAGACTAAGACAGCGCCGCCTCCATGGCGACCCCCCGCTCCGGGTGCACGGCCCAGAGACGGAGCCCGTGCTTCCCCTCCTCGCGGGCGAGGAGGTCGAAGCGCTCCCCCCGGAAGAGCGGCGCCCGGGCGCGGTACCGGTAGGCGAGCGGGCTCTCGTCGTCCGCGGCGGCGCCTCCCCCGACGCCGACGTCCCCGCCGCGGGCGCGAAGCCCCGCGCGGAGCAGGAGGAGCGCCACGAGCGGGCCGTGCACGACCACGTCGGGATAGCCCTCCTGCTCGGTCGCCCAGCGGTGGTCGTAGTGGATCCGGTGCCCGTTGAACGTGAGGGCGGAGAAGCGGAAGAGCGTCACCGCGTCGGCCTCGAACTCGTCGAGCTTCCTCGCGTCCGGGGGAGCCGGCTCGCCCGGCGCCGGGGCCGAGGGCCGCCCGCGGTACACCAGATCCTGCTCCTCCTCGAGCACCGGGCCGTCCGCCCCCTCGACGCGGTGGCGCACGGTCACGAAGACGAGCGGGCCCGTGCGGCCGCGCTTGGAGCGCACGTCCATGACCGTGGAGGTCCGCGAGAGCTCCTCGCCGATGCGGAGCGGCCTGCGGAAGCTCAGGCGCCCCCCGGCCCACATCCGCCGCTCGAGGGGCACGGGCGGGAGGAAGCCCCCGCGCGCCTCGTGCCCGTCGGGGCCGAGCAGAGAGCGCCGGACGGGCTCGTTGAAGTAGATCCAGTGCCACCCGTGCGGGATCTCCGCGCCGTGGGCCAGGGCCTCCGGGTCCTCGTCGAGCGTCGCCGCGAGCGCGCGCGCCGGCGCGAGCGCCACCCGCTGCGTGAAGGTGCGGGTGCGGCCGATCCAGGCCTCGGCCTCGGTCACGCCGGCGAATCCTCGGGGGCGGGCCTCGGGCTCGCCGCGCCACGCCCCGCCCCGGCCCGCGCGAGGACCCGGCGGGCGGCCTCCACCACGGGGCGGTCCACCATGCGGCCGTCCAGAAGGAAGACGGAGCCGCCATGGCGCTCGTGCTCCCGCAGGATCGTGCGCGCGCGCTCGACCTCCGCAGGGTCGGGCGCGAAGGCGGCGTGGATCGGCTCCACCTGCGCCGGATGGATCGCGGCCTTCCCTGCGAATCCGAGGCGGCAGGCGGCCCGCGCCTCGGCCGCCAGGCCGTCCGCGTCCCCGACGTCCACGAAGGGAACGTCGATCGCGGGCACGCCCGCCAGGACGGCGGCGTGCACGAGCCGCGAGCGGGCGTAGAGGAGCGGCTCCCACTCCGGCGCGCAGCCGAGCTCCAGCGCGAGATCGAGGCCGCCGAAGAAGAGCGCGGCCACGCCCTCGGCGCCGGCGATCCGCTCGACGTCCCGGAGCCCCGCGGCCGTCTCGACGAGCGCCACCAGCTCCGCGCGCACCCCCGCCTCCGCGGCGCGGCGCCGGACGTCGGCGAGCACCTCCGGCCCGTCGACCTTGGGGACGCTCAGGAGCAGCCGCCCGGCGGCCGGTCTCCCGCGTGCGGCCTCGAGGAGGGCGGACAGGTCGTCCCGGCCGAGCGCCCCGCCGGGCGGGTTCACGCGCACGGACGAGCGCGCGGGCTCCCAGGCGTCCGAGGCCACGAGCGCCGCGGCGCTCGCGCGCGCCCGCTCCTTCTCGGCCGGCGCGACCGCGTCCTCGAGGTCGACGCACACGAGGTCCGCCCCCGAGGCGAGCGCCTTCGCGTACCGCTCCGGCCGCGTGGCCGGGACGAAGAGGAACGACCGGAGCGGCCGGACCGGATCGGTCAATTCGGCAGGAAGAATCGGTTGCGCTGGTACCGGTTGAACGGCTGGACGCGCGTCGCCGGTATCGGCTGATGGGTCATGACCCGGATCATCGGAACCCGCTGCGGCTCCATCCCCCGCGGGTCCTCCTCCCCCGCCTGCGGGGCGTCCGTGACCTGCAGCACGTGGTCGGCCCAGCCCCAGGTGATGAGGTTGTCGTCGGTCTCGGGCTCGAAGAGATAGCTGATGAGGTTCGCACGCGACTGCGCCGAGGGGATCCAGAACCATCCGGGCTGGACCTCCACGCGCTCGTCGGCCTTGGTGACCTCGACGCTCTTCAGGTAGTGCCCCTGGAAGTACGAGTCCGTGCGCACGTCGGTGGCGTAGTACACCTCGGCGTCCACGGCGGCCGGCTCGCGGAAGCGATGCACCGCGATGTCGTGGTCGAGCAGGATCGGCACGACGGCGGCCATGGACGGGGGCAGCAGGTATCCGACGGGCCGGGTGGTGGTCCGCGTCGGCACCCAACGGAGATAGACCGGCACGTCCTGCAGCCTGTATCCGCCGGGCGCGTTCTGGTCCGGCATCCACACCGGCTCCGTGCCGCGCGACTGGAGCTCGTACTCGAGCACGATCTCGTCGCCGCCCGTGCTGCCCGCCTCGATCGCCCGGAGCCGGGAGCCGTTGGTGAGCGCCCGGATCTCCTCGCGCCGCTCCGCCGCCACCTCCAGGATCGCGGTCGTCGCGAGCACGCCCCCCCGGATCTGGTGGTAGTAGCGCTCCTCCTCGGGGATCTCGCGAAGCTCCCCGTCGATGACGAGGGTCCGCGCGCTCGGCGTCTCGAGAAGGATGCCGATCGAGTTCGTGAGCCCCGTGTAGACGTGGTGCTTCCGCGGCTCCACCGAGGTCGAGCCCCAGCCGCGCACGTCGTTCAGGGTCGTGACGCCGGAGTAGTCGAAGGCCTGGTAGCCCTCCGTTCCGACCTTCTCGCGGAGGCGCGGGAAGATCACGTCGTACGGGTAGGCGCGGAGCTGCGCGTCGCCGGCCGGATTGAGCGTGCCCTGATAGGTGATGACGTACGGCGGCGAGCCTCCGTGGTGCCCGTCCACGTGGATGTCGGGCGTCCACTCGTTCATCACCTGCGTGACCAGCGCGTGGATCTCCTGGGACTCGAGCTTCACGTAGTCGCGGTTCATGTCGTAGCCGGCCTCGTTCGTGCGCCGGCGCACCTCGCCTCCGTCCGGGTTCACGAGGGGGATCGCGAGCACGATCACGTCCTCGAGCAGCGCCCGAAGGTCACCCCCGACGAGCTCCTTCGCCACGAGCTGCACGGCCTCCTTGGGCGAGACCTCGCCACCGTGCACGGAGGGCGCGAGGAGGACGATCGTCTTGCCCGACCGGAGCGCGTCCTGGGGCGTCGTGATCATCGGCTCCGCGATCGTGACCATCATGAACTCCCGGTCGAGGAGCGTCCGCGTGAGCGGCCGCATGCTCACCAGGTCGCTCACCGCGTCGAGCTCGTACCAGAACTCCATGAGGGGCTCGAAGGGCGTCGGACCGGAGCGGAAGTTCTGCTGCTCCTGCCAGGTCTCGGGAAGCTGCTGGCCGGCGAGCCCCGGGGCGGCGAGGGCGAGGGCGACGAGCGCGAAGGCGAAGCGGCTGCGGCTGTGCCTCATCCGGAACCCCCTGCTGGAGTGGTGACGAGCGGGCCGGGCGCGGGCTCGGGGAGAGCCGTCGCGGACCCTGCCGGCATCCTGCGCGGCGGCGGACGCCGCCGCAAGCGGAGGGCCGGGACCGTCCCCGCCCAATTGGGTCCTAGGAGTCTCCCCGCCCGGAGTCCGGCCCGATCGTCGCGCTCAGCGCGCGTCGCACGTCCGACCGCGTGAGCGGCTTCGACAGCGACACGACGGCTCCGAGCGCGTGCGCGGCTTCGAGGGCGCGGCCGCTCCCGAGCCGCGCGCCGCCGCCGCTCATCGCCACGATCGGGGATTCCGGGAAGGTCTCGCGCACGCGGAGCACGAACTCGAGCCCGTCCATGTGGGGCATGAAGATGTCGGTGAAGACGAGGTCCGCCGGCCGCCCCGCGAACCGGCGCAGCGCCTCGGAGCCGTCGCTCGCCTCCTCCACGACGTGGCCTTCCGCCTCCAGCAGGCGGCGTAGCCCCTCGCGGGCATCCGGGTCGTCGTCGATGATCAGGATCCTCGCCATCGGCCCTCTCGCAGGTGCGCGGCCCGCGACCTCCGGTCATGTCCGCGGGCAGGTGGCGGGAAATGTGATCCCGGCAGCCGGCGCCGACCACCCCCGCGCTCCGAGGGCGGGTGCCGCCAGGAGCCCGGCCCGCCCGGACGGCCCGCTCGACGGGCACCATCGCCGATCCGGCTCGGTTGTCCGTTTCGCGCCCGGGCCCTTATGATACTCGCGCCGTAGAAGAGGTCGGGGCGCGTGGGCCGATCCCGCCGTCCCTCAACCGGTTGCGCGTGCCCCCCCTTCGGCGCGACCCGGCGGCCCGCCCCTTGGCGGACTCCGTGTAGCCAGTCGGGAAACCATGTCATCCACGCACACCCGGGCCGTTCGATGCCCCCGCGCCGGCCGCGCGCCCGCGGTGGCGCGTCGTCCCCCACGCCAGGGAGAGGAGTGGTGAGCGCGACGCCCGTCCTCCACCGCCTGTACGTGACGGGCCGGGGCCCTCGCTCCGAGGCGGCGGCCGCCGCCGTCCGCTCCGCGGTCGGCTTCGCGGACGCCGGGATCGAGGTCGAGATCGTGGACGTGACCGAGGCGCCGGGCGAGGCCGAGGCCGCGGGGATCCTCCTCACGCCGACGCTCGTCCGGCCCGTCGGCCCCGGCACCGTGCGCCGCTGGGTGGGCGACTTCACGGACCCGGCGCGGCTCGAAGCATCGGGCGTGCCGGAATCGCTCGAGTGCGCGAGGACCGGCGGGACCGCCCCGGAGCCGTCTCCCGCCCCCGGCACGGAGGCCGCCGGAAGCCCGGGCCTCGCCGAGGAGGCGGAACGCCGTTTCCGCGTCGTCGCCGAGACCAGCGCGGACGCGATCCTCGTGGTCGGCCCGGACGGCATCGTGCGGTTCGCCACCGAGCGCGCGGACGCCCTCCTGGGCGGTCCCGAGCGGCGGCTCGTGGGGCTCGAGCTCGGCGTGCCCGTCGTCGGCGCGGAGCCGGTCGAGATCGAGGGCGTGGGTGCGGCCGCCCGCCTCCGTCTCGAGATGCGCGCCTCGCCCATCCGCTGGAACGGCGTCCCCGCGAGCCTCGTCGTGCTCCGCGACCTCACGCACCACCGCGCGCTCGAGGAGCGGCTGCGCCAGGCGCAGAAGATGGAAGCCCTCGGGCAGCTCACGGGCGGGATCGCGCACGACTTCAACAACGTGCTCACGGTGATCCTCACGGGTGCGGACATGCTGCGCGAAACCGTCCCGGCCGAGAGCGTCGAAGCCCACGCCGAGCTGCGCGACATCGAGACCGCGGCGGGGCGCGCGGCCGGCATGGTGCGTCGCCTGCTCGGCTTCAGCCGCCGCGGCTATCTGCGCTTCGAGACGATCGACCTGCGCTCGTTCGCCGAGGAGGCGTTCGCGCTGATGCGGCGCGTCCTGTCGACGGACGTGGAGCTCGGGATGAGCATCGCCGACGACGTGGGACGGATCCGCGCCGACCCCGCCGCGCTCCAGCAGGTCTTCCTGAACGTGGCCACGAACGCCCGCGACGCGATGCCGCAGGGGGGGACCGTGCGCGTCACCTGCGCGCCGGTCACCGTCGAGGAGACGGATCCGCTGCGACATCCCTGGGTCCGTCCCGGTCGCTACGAGTCCGTCGCGATCGCCGACACCGGAATCGGGATGGACGAGCGCGTGCGGGCGCAGATCTTCGAGCCGTTCTTCACCACGAAGGAGGCGGGGACCGGCACCGGCCTCGGCATGGCGATGGTGTACGGGCTCATGAAGCAGCACCGCGGCGTCGTGCACGTCTACTCGGAGCCGGGACGCGGGACCCGCGTGGAGCTGCTCTTCCCCACCGCCGCGGAGGGGCTCGAGCCCTACCGCCCCCCGAGCTCCCCGGAGCGCACGCGCGGTCGCGGCGAGACGATCCTGGTCATCGAGGACGAGCCGGCGCTGCGCCGCGGGATCGAGCGGATCCTCACGCGGGCCGGCTACGGGGTCCTGCTCGCCCGGGACGGCGCGGAGGGGCTGGAGATCTACCGCCGGGCGTCCCGGGTCGACCTGGTGCTGTCCGACCTCGTCATGCCGAAGCTCGGGGGCCGCGACGTGCTGCAGACCCTGCGACGCGAGAATGACGGCTGCCCGTTCCTGCTCCTCACCGGGTACGGCCCCGCCTCGGTGCGCGACCTGACGGACATGGGGGCGATCCTCGTCAGCAAGCCCTGGACGCGCGAGCAGCTCCTGGAGAAGGTGCAGGAAGCGCTCGCGCCGCCAACGGGTGCCGGCCGGATCGCCGGAGGCGATGGCTGAGGCGGCTCAGCCCCGATCCAGCGCCGCGGCCACCGTCCGTCGCACGCGCTCCGGATCGAACGGCTTCTCCAGGATGTCCACGGCACCGAGCTCCCGGGCGTCGTCCAGCGCCGAGCGCATCGGCAGGAGGCCTCCGCCCGACATCGCGACGACCGGGCGGTCGGGGAAGGATTCCACGAGCCAGAGCACGAACTCGATTCCGTCCATCTCCGGCATGAAGATGTCCGTCAGCACGAGGTCCACCGCGGTCCCTTCGCCATCGGCCACGAGCGTGCGAGCCTCCGCGCCGTTGCCCGCCTCGAGCACGCGGTGCCCGTCTCCGGTCAGGATGCGCGTGAGCGCGTCCCGGACGCCAGGCTCGTCGTCGATGATGAGGATGGTCGCCATGGGAGGAGGTTCAGCGGGGGGGTGGGACCGGTACCGGACGGACGGCCGCACGCAAGCTAGCGGCAGTCGCGGGGACGGCGCCATCGCGATGGCGCCGCGGCGGGCGGCCGCGCGCCC
>CAZOYA010000050.1:0-19830 GCA_964583815.1 uncultured Gemmatimonadaceae bacterium
GCCCGAGGCGCCAGGCCATGTGCTCCACGAAGCGCGTCTTGCCGCAGCCGGTGGGGCCCTTCAGCATGACCGGGAGCCCCTGTCGGTGGCACATCTCGAAGATCCGCACCTCCTCGCCCGTCGGCAGGTAGTAGGGCTCCTCGCACACCGCGCGGAGCCCGCCGCCGGGGACCGCCGGCTCCCCCCGCTCCGCTTCCGGCGGGCTCGCGCCCGCCGCGCCTCCGGATCCCTCGATCCGCGCGGACGGCGCGGTACGGGCGACGCTCACGGGCCGCCCGCGCCGACCTCGACCCGCGTCTCCTCGGGCCGGGCGCCCGGCGGCACGGGCGGGTGGCGGAAGAAGTCCACGATGAACGCGGCCACGCCCGCCACGAAGAGCAGGCCCGTGGCCACGAGCATGAGGAAGTGCGGCTGGATCTTGTACTGGGTCTCCAGGTAGCCGAGGCCCAGCACCCGCTCGAGATACGTCTGCGTGATCCCCGCCGTCCCGAACGCGAGCGTCATGCCGAACATCCCGGCCACCTGCAGCCAGAACGCCCACATCCCCCAGCTCGACTCCGGCGCCTCGCTCGAGCGGCCCGTGAGCCCGGGCAGCGCGTACGTGATGATCGCGAGCACGATCATGACGTAGGCGCCGTAGAACGCCGAGTGGCCGTGCATCGGCGTGATGAGCGTGCCGTGCGTCCACTTGTTGACGGAGGGCCAGGTGTGCGCGAGCCCGAGCAGCCCCGCGCCGAACGCGGTGAAGAGCGCGCTCCCCACCGTCCAGTGCAGCGCGAGGTGGTTCGGGTGCCCGAAGCCCGAGCGACGCATCGCGAAGTAGGCGTACATCGCCATCCCGAAGAGCGCGAGGGGCTCGAGCGCGCTGAAGAAGCCGCCCACGGGGAGCCAGTAGGCCGGCACCCCGACCCAGTAGTAGTGGTGCGCCGTGCCGAGGATGCCGGCGATGAAGACGAGCCCCACGATCACGTAGAGCCACTTCTCCATGACCTCGCGGTCGGCGCCCGACAGGCGGATCAGGAGGTAGGCGAGCAGCCCCGCCTGGATCATCTCCCAGACGCCCTCGACCCAGAGGTGGATGGTCCACCACCGGTAGTAGATGCTGACCGTGTAGTTGTTGAACGTGACGAGCGCGGGGAGGTACAGGATCGCGGCGAGCGCGAGTCCTGCGACGAGCACGGCCTCCGTCGTGGTCCAGCGCCCCGCCTTGTGGATCGTCCGGCCGATGTTGTAGAGGAACATCAGCATGACCACGACGATCACGATCTTCAGGGGGAACGGCTGCTCCAGGAACTTGTTGCCCGCCGTCCACCCGAGCGCGTAGCCCACGATCGCGGTCACGCCCATGAGCGTCCACACGATGAGCTGCACGTAGGCGAGCCGCACGCTGTGGAGCTCGGTGCGCGACTCCTCCGGCACCACGTAGTACGCGGCGCCCATGAACCCGCACAGCACCCAGACGATCAGGAGGTTGGTGTGGATCGCCTTGGCGCGATCGAACGGCATCCAGTCGAGGAGCGGGTCGGGGCCGAGGTACTTCACGACGGTCAGCAGCCCGAAGACCATCTGGAGGCCGAAGAGGACGAGCGCGACGGCGAAGTACGGATAGGCGACGAACTGGCTCCGGTAGCGCATGCCGTCCTCAGCGAAGGGTCAACAGGTACGCGACGAGCTGGTCGATCTCCTCCGGGGTGAGCAGCTCCTGCGCCGTCTGCGGCATGAAGGAGACGCCGCCCGCGGAGAAGGTCGGCCCCGGCACGAGGTGCGCGTTCGGGTCGAGGATCGACTCCCGGATGTAGTCCTCGGCCGTGGTCGCCGATCCGCCGTATTCCGGGCTGTCGACCGTCTCCCCCGCGCGCGTGCCGATGCCCGCCATGGACGGCCCGACCATCGCGACGCCGGGCGCCGTCGAGTGACAGGCGAAGCAACCCGGCGACTCGCGGTGGAACACCTCCTGTCCCCTCGATGCCGGGGCGTCGGAGGCCGCCGTCGTCGCGCCGCGCCCGGTCGCCGCCCCCGGGATCGCGCTCCCGGTCACGAGGATCGGCCGGGGCGGCCATCCCTGGTTGTCGATGCGCGAGACCCAGTCGAGGAAGGCGATGACCTGGGCGATCTCCTCGTCGGTGAGCTCCGGGTTCGGCATGAGGCGCCGGTGGATCTCCTCCGAGTAGAACTGGCTCGGGTCCTGGAGGAAGGCGGTCAGGTACGCCTCGCCCCGCAGCTGCGTGATCTTCGTGAGATCGGGCGCGTAGTACGCGCCCTCGCCGAGGAGGGTGTGGCAGTTGATGCAGTTCTCGCGGTGCCACACGTGCTTGCCCTCGGTCACCTCGGGCGTGATCGCGTCGGCGTTCGTGAGGGCCGGGAACTGGCGGTGGCTGTCGATCGTCATCCCGATGAAGACGACCGTGAACAGGAGCGTCCCGACGATGAAGAAGAGCCGCGTCTGACGCTTCGTCATCGGCGCTCAGACACCGATCTGGGACCAGTTCGCGATGCTGATCCGGATCGCGTACAGCGCGGCGAGGATCATCAGCGCGAGGGTGAAGCCCGCGGCGATGCGTGCGGGTCCGTAGAAGCGTGCGGCGTCGTCGACGTCGCGCAGGGAAGTCACGGGGCTGCTCCTCCAGGGCCCGTTTCTCGGGCCGGCGCGGGTGGGTGCCGATGCTTCAGCAGAATATGTGCCACGTGCGGGCCGGGCAAACCACCCGCCCGGTCCTCAGAAGGCCAGCTGGAACATCGCCTTGAAGCTGCGCGCGTCCGGAGCCTCCCCGCGCCCGAGCCAGATGTCGAAGTCGAGCATCACCCGGTTGAGCGGCCCCAGGTAGAGGTTGAGCCCCGGCGTGACCAGGGTGCCGCCCGGAGCCACCCCCGCCGCGCCCGCCGGATCGTGGTCGGCGTGGCTCACGCGGAAGACGGGCTCGAGCATCGTGCCCGCGTCGTCGAGCGGCTCGCTCCGCCAGGCGGCCCAGACGTGCACGCCGAAGAGATCCCGCTCCGCGAACGGGTCGGTCTCGGCCCACACGAGCTCCGCCAGCACGTGCGGCCCGGGCGCGAAGGTGCCCCACTCCAGGTCCACCTCGACGGCGTGCCCCCGCCGGAGGTCCGCCCCGACCGGCTCGTCGAAGTGCCGGCTGCTCCAGCCGGCGCCGAGCGTGAGCGCCTCGGCCGGCGTGAGGGTGATGCGGCCCGCGTACTGGTAGCTCTCGCGCGGGCCGACCGCGCCGTGCAGGGGGCCGCGGAAGACGCCGGCCCGGTACGCGAGCCCCAGCGGAGCGTCCTCCGGGGCGCCGACGACCTGGAGGCCGACGTCCCGGTTGCTGTAGCCGAGGCCGCTCACGAGCGCGTAGGCGTCGGTGCCCGCGAGGCCGCGGATGCGCAGCCCGCGCTCCACGGTGAGGATCCGCTTCGAGCTCGTCTGCTCCATCAGGCCGAACGGCCGGTACGCCCGCCCGACCATGAGCCCGAAGGCGGGCGTGGCGTCGATGCGGAGATAGGCGTCCTTCAGCTCCACCTCCCCGCCGCCGAAGTCGGGCTGGATGACGCCGCTCACCCGGTCGCTCACCCGCACGCCGACCTCGATCCGGGCGCGTCGGATGAACAGCTCCGAAGCCGGGTCGCCCACGGAGGTCGTGGCGAGCTGGGTCTGGAGGCGTCCCCCGAGGGTGAGCTCGAGGGCGTCGGACCGGATGGGGATGCCGGTCTCCTGTGCCCGCGCGCCCAGGGGGGCCACCAACAGGAGCGCCAGGAGGAGGGCGGGCAGGTGCGGGCGGAGGGGCATGGGCCGCGTCGGGAGGCGGGTGAGGAGGAAAGGCGCATCGCGCGCATGCGCGATGATAGAAGATCGGCCGCGTCTGACAACCGGGGGTCCCGATCGGCCGTTGACTTCCCGTCCCGGCCGCTGTTTACTGCGGAACCGGGCGCCGTCCGGCGCGCCCGGGACCCCTCGCCGAGGGGTCTTTTCGTTTGCCGACCTTCGTCTACCAGTGTCTACCAGCGCGAGCGCGCGCTTCCGCGGGGCGATCGACATGAATGCATCCTGGACGTTCCACGATGGGGCATGGGGGGAGGGGCGCGTGCCCCTGATCGGTTCGACGAGCCAGGCGGTCTGGCTCGCTTCGGTCGTCTTCGACGGCGCCCGCTACTTCGACGGCTGCGCCCCGGACCTCGCGCTGCACGCGGCGCGCGCCCTGGATTCGGCGCGCAGGATCGGGCTCGAGCCGAAGGAGACCGCCGACGAGATCGTGGAGCTCGCGCGCGAGGGCGTCCGCCGCTTCCCGGAGGACCGGGCGCTCTACATCCGGCCGATGTTCTGGGGCGAGGAGGGCTTCATCATCCCGGAGCCGCAGGGATGCCGCTTCGCGCTCGTCCTGCACGAGCTGCCGATGCCCTCGGCCGAGGGCTTCAGCGCCTGCCGCTCCAGCTTCCGCCGGCCGTCCCCGGACACCGCGGTCACGGACGCCAAGGCGAGCGCCCTCTATCCCAACGTGGCGCGCGCGCTCGCGGAGGCGCGCGATCGCGGATTCGAGAACGCCGTGAAGCTCGACCTGAACGGGAACGTCGCGGAGTTCGCCACCTCCAACCTGTTCCTGGTGAAGGACGGCGTCGTGGTGACGCCGGTGCCGAACGGGACCTTCCTCAACGGGATCACGAAGCAGCGCGTGGCCGCGCTCCTGCGCGAGGACGGGCACGAGGTCGTGGAGCGGACCGTCACCTGGGCCGATCTCGAGACCGCGGACGAGATCTTCAGCACGGGGAACTACGGGAAGGTCGTGCCGTGCGTCCGGCTCGAGGACCGGAAGATCGGCCGCGGGCCCGTCGGCGATCGCGCGCGGGAGCTGTACTTCGAGTACGCCCGGACGCAGCCCATCGGACGATAGGCCGCCCGGCGATCGGCGCTCCGGCGGCCGGCAGGCCCCACGGACGCCGGGACGGCGCCTCGGGGCGCCGTCCCCCACGTCCCCCTCTGGTGGGGCTTCGCCCGCGATCGGAGATTTCCGGGAACCCCCCGCGCGCGGAACGGCCGTGGCGCGCGGGGACCCCGTCCGGCACGCGCCGGACCGGGGCACGAAGCGCACGCGGCCGATGGAGCCGAGGCAGATGACATCCGTACGCGCCGCGGGGGCGCGCTCGCGTCTCCTGCCGGCCCTCCTCGCCGGAGGGCTGCTCGCCGGGCTGCCCGGATTCCTCGCAGCCCAGGAGCGGATCGAGCCCGTGGATTCGCTCCGCCAGATCCAGTCGATCTCACCCCGGAGCGGCCCGCCGGGCACGCTCGTGCAGGTCTACACCGACAACATGCCCCTCGAGGCGCGATTCCACGTGGGCGTGGGCGCCACCCGCTCCGGGTTCGAGGCGCTCTACGAGGCGGACCAGCTCGGGCTGGGCGAGATCTCGGTCACGCTCCCGATCCCGGAGTCCGTGAGCCACGAGCGCGCGCTCGTGTTCGTCGCGTTCAACGCGGTGTTCAGCCCGATCGCGATGTCCCGCCCCTTCCACGTCACCGACGAGCGGGGGCTCCTGCGGCGGACGGGCGTCGTGCAGGCGTCCCGTCCGGAGTGCCTCGCCTTCCGGGACGAGGACGGCTGGGGCTATCAGCTCGTCGGCGCGGTCGAGGGGCTCGCGCCCGCCGAAGAGGTCGTGCTCGAGGCACGCTACGAGGGGGAGAGCTCCTGCCTCGACGGCGCGCGGATCCGCGTGGTGTCCGCCGCGCCCGCCCCGCCGGGGTGAGCGCGCGGGCGGACGGCGTCCGCCGCGGCCTCAGGCGCGTCCCGCGCGGCCGTCGGGGTGGAGGACCATGCGGGCGATCTCCAGGAACGAGATCGAGAGCACGAACAGGATCGGCCCGAGGAAGATCCCGACCATCCCGAAGAGGATCACGCCGCCGAGCGCGCTGAAGAAGACGACGAGCGGATGGAGCTGCGCGCGGTCGCTCACGACCGTCGCGCGGAGCACGTTGTCGATCGTGCTGACGATGAGCGAGCCCGCGGCGATCAGGATCAGCGCGCGCGCCACCTCGCCGTCGAGCAGCAGGATGACCGCCGCCGGTCCCCACACGAGCGGGGTGCCGAGGATCGGGAGCAGGCCCAGGATGCCCATCACCGAGCCCCAGAGCACCGCGCCCGGGATGTCGAGCAGCCAGAAGGTGAGGCCGCCGAGCACGCCCTGGGCGATGCCGACCATCACGTTGCCGAACATCGTGGCGCCGATGATCTCGTTCGCCCGGGCGACGAGCGTGTCCGTGAGCTCGTCGTCGAGCGGGATGATCCTGCGGAACGCCGCGAGCAGCGCCTCCCCGTCCCGGAGGAGGTAGTACAGGGTGAAGAGCGCGACCCCCGCCTGGATCGCCGCCCCGCCGAGCCCGGACACCACGCCGACGGTTCGACCGGCCAGGAAGGCCCCGAGGGTGCCGGACTGCTCGTCCATCGTCTCGCTCACGCTCGGGGCCTCGATGCCGAAGCGGGCCGCCAGGGCGGAGAGCCACGTGTCCACGTCGCCCTCGGGAGCCAGCGCCTGGCGGATCTGCCGGGCGAACGCGGCGACGTTGTCCTCGATCGAGTAGAAGAGCGCGATCGAGAGCCCCGCGACGGGGAGGAAGACCAGGAAGAAGAGCAGCGTCGTGCCGACGAACGCGGCGAGCGTGGGTCGCCGGAGCCCGGCCAGGAGCCGCCGGTGCATCGGGAAGAAGAGGACCGCCAGGACCGTCGCCCCGATGATGGCGGTGAGGAACGGCCACAGCATCCGGACGAGGAGGAAGGCGGCGGCCGCGGAGAGGACCAGGATCACGCCGAGCTGCGCGCGTCGCCGCTCCGCCCGCCCCGTGTCGAGCGGGACCGGGACCTCCGGCGTCAGCGTGTCGTGGATCTGCTTCCGGCGCTCGCGCTCGTCCTCGTCGAGCCCGTCCGGCTCGGGCTCCCCGTCCCGCTCGGGCCGCTCCGCCGCCCTGCTCATGCGCGGAGGGGCGGCGGAGCAGCCGGCGGGGCGTCAGTCCCGCCGCTGCGCGAGCGCCGAGCGGATCGCGTCCACGGTGACCCGGGCGCGGAAGTCCACGATCTCGCGGGCGAGGTCGAGCGCGCGCTCCCGGTCGGCGATCGAGAACCCGTTGATCTGCGCCTGCCGGGCGCGCAGCCGCTCCTCGTAGCGCACGGAGCTCGGGTCGTCGATGAGCATGTTGAGCGTGATGATCGGATCGTCATGCAGCCCGTCGCTCTCGCCGGGCACGATCCCGCGCTCCCGCATGTGGTCGGCGACCGTCCCGTAGTCGTAGTACTCCGGCACGTGCAGCGCGCGCGCGCTTCCGGCCCACCGCCCGTTCAGCCGGTCGGCGACGGCGCTCATGCCGCGCTGGTTCCCGCCGCTGTCGCCGATGAAGACGATCGTCGTGAAGCCGTGCGCCCGCAGGCTCTCCGCCATGTCCTCGAGCGCGGACTCGAAGGTCTCCTCGCGCAGGCTGATCGTGCCGGGGCTGCGCATGTGTCCGCTCGGCGGCTCGATGTCCCCCTCGGGGACGTACGGCAGGATCGGCGCGCAGAGCGCGTCGCCCAGGAGGCGGGCGATCGCGTCGCAGTTGGCGTGGAGCACGTAGTTGTGCTTGCCGGTCACGAGCCAGGGACCGTTCGGCTCGATGCCGCCCGTGGAGATGATCGCCGTGGTCGTCCCGTCCCGGAGCGCGTCCCGGACGTCCATCCACGTCATCTCCTCGAGCCAGACGGTGTTCGGCGCGGGGATCGGATTCGGGGTGTCCGCACAGTTGTAGGCGTTCTCGCTGCACTCGCCTCCTCCCATCGAGCGCGGATCCGGCTGCGGCCGCGGCCCGCCGCCCCCTCCGTCGCGGGCCGGACGCTCGCGCGGAGGCTCGGGGAAGGTGCCGCCCCGGGCGATCGCCCGCCGGATCGCGCGGGCCGTCTCGCGGGCCCGGAAGTCCACGACCTCCCGCGCGAGCTCGAGCGTCCGCACCCGGTCCGCGATCGACACGCCGTCGATCGTCGCGAGCCCCGCCTCGGTCCGCGCCGCCCACCGGACGGACCGGGGGTCGTCGTGGAACATGTTCAGCGTGATGATCGGGTCGTCGTGCAGACCGTCGCTCTCACCCCGCTCGAGACCCCGGAACGTCATGTACCGGCCGACGGTGCCGTAGTCGTAGTATTCCTGCACGTGAGCAACCACCGTGCCATCCCACATGGCGTTGAGGCGCTCCGCCACCGCGCGCTGACCGGACTGGTTTCCGCCGCTGTCCCCGATGAAGACGATGTTGCGGAAGCCGTGGACCTTCAGCGAATGCGCGATGTCCGTGAGCAGCGCCTCGAACGTCTCCTGGCGCATGCTCATCGTGCCGGGGCTCGTCATGTGCCCGGAGGGTGGATCGATGGAGCCCTCGGGCACCCACTTCACGATCGGGGCGCAGAGCGCGTCGCCGAGCTCGCGCGCGATGGCGGCGCAGTTGGAGCGGAGCACGTAGTTGTGCTTGCCCGTTGCCAGCCACGGCCCGTTCGGCTCCATTCCACCCGTCGGGATGATGACCGTCGTCCGGCCCGCGTGGAGCGCGTCCCGGACGTCCATCCACGTCATCTCCTCGATCCAGACGCTGGAGGCGGGGGGGAGCGGGTTCGGCGTGTCCGCGCAGTTGTAGACGTTGTCCTCGCAGTCGCCGCCGCCCATGGATACGCGCTCGTCGGTCTGCTGGGCCGCGAGGGTCCCGGGGCCGAGGGCCAGGGTCGTGAGGAGGAGGAAGGCGGTGGTCTTCATGGTGTCCCCGGACGGTCGGAGGAAGCGCGCGATGCGGCCGGACCCCCATCAGATACGGCGCCCGGGGGCGATGCACAATGGCTCCGCGCGGCCGGCCCGCCGCGGCCGGATCGCGGCGTGGGTGCTCGGGCTCGCCATCGCTCCCGGCGTCCTCCCCCTCGCCGCCGCGGCCCAGGCGGTGCCGCCGCCCACCGCGGCCGACACCGCCGCCGTGCTGCTCGACGCGGCCCGCGCGTTCGAGGAGGAGGGAAGGGAGGGGGCGGCCGAGGCGCTCTACGAGCGGCTGACCGAACGCTATCCCGACACCCCCGCGGGCGCGGCCGCGCGGGAGCGCCTCGGCCGGCTCGCCGTGGCGGCCGACCGCGAGGGGCGCATCGAGCTCCAGGTCTGGGGCACGCTGTACGGGATCTGGCTCGGGGTGGCGGTGCCCACGGCCTTCGGGGCTTCCGGGACGGAGGCGTACGGCGCGGGACTGCTGCTCGGGGCGCCCTCCGGGCTGCTCGCCGCGCGGGCCCTCACGCGCGCCCGCCCGTTCGGGGAAGGCCAGGCGCGCGCCGTCACCTGGGGCGGGACGTGGGGCACGTGGCAGGGCTTCGGATGGGCCGAGGTCCTGGACCTGGGGGACGACCAGACGTGCACGGAGGACGGCTTCTGCTATCCGACGGACGACGACACGGAGGAGACGTTCGCCGCGATGATCGCGGGCGGACTGGTCGGCGCCGGCGTCGGCGCGCTCCTCGCGCGGGGCCCGGTTCCGCCCGGCCTCGCGAGCGGCGCGCACCACGGCTCGCTCTGGGGCTCCTGGCTGGGCGTCGCGACCGGGATCCTCGCGGACCAGGAGGACGACCGGCTCCTCGCGACCACCCTGCTCGCCGGGAACGTGGGGCTCGTGGGCGGCGCGCTGCTCGCCGACCGCTACCGGCTCGGGAGCGGCCGGATCCGGCTGCTGAGCGTGGGGGGGCTGGTGGGCGGCCTCGCCGGCGCCGGGCTGGACCTCCTCCTGAGGCCCGACAGCGAGGACGTCGCGGTGGCGATCCCGCTCGTGCTCAGCGCGGGGGGCCTCGCGGTCGCAGCGTGGCTGACCTGGGACCTGGCTCCGGACGCGGGGGGAGGCGGCGATCCGGCCGGCGCGCTCCTCCTCCGCGACGGCGGGCGCTGGTCGGCCGGTCCGCCCGTGCCGCGGCCCGTGCTGCGGCAGGTGCGGGATCGCACCGGGCGCGAGCACACCGCGCCCGGCCTGGGGCTCACGCTCCTGCGCGCCCGCTTCTGAGCGGCTCGCCCGCCGGGGGCGGCGCCGGGCGTTCCGCGCCCGGATGGGGCGATCCGTTCCGGGCGTTCGCGTCCGCGTGTCGGGGCGCGGCGCCGCGAGGCGGCGCCCCGTTTCGCGCGCTCGCCGGGGTGCGCTCCGACGACCGGTCGCCCGGCCGCGGCATCGCCGCGTCCGGCAGCGTGCCGGAAGGGGGATGCAGGGGAAGCACGACCCGGAAGCAGGCGCCCTTCCCCTGCTCGGGCTCCGCGACCGTGATGAAGCCGCCGTGCAGGAGCACGACCTCGCGGGCGATCGCGAGCCCCAGCCCCGTGCCGCCCCCGGACGCCTTCCCCCGGTAGTACTTCTGGAAGATCCGGTGGCGGTCCTCCGGCGCCACGCCGGGCCCCGTGTCCGTCACGGTGAACACGACGCCCTGCGGCACGCCGCTCACGACGATCTCCACGCGGCCGCCCGAGCGGGTGTGTCGCATCGCGTTCTGCACGAGGTTGCCGAGCACCTCGTCGCGCACGAGATCCAGGTCCATCTCCACCGTCGGCGGCGCGTCGGGCAGGATCCGGTGCTCGAGCACGATGCCGCGCTGCTTCGCGATCACCTCGAAGCCGCGCAGCAGGCCCGTGACCAGGTCCTGTACGTGGACCTGCTCGCAGTGCGTCCGGTAGGCCCCGGTCTCGAGCCGGCTCAGGTCCATGAGTCGGTCCACGAGCCGCGCCATCGTACGCGCCTGCTCCACGATGCCGTCCACCATCCGGTTGTAGTCGTCGGGCGCCTCGTCGCCCCACTCCTCGCGGATGAGCTCGGCGTAGCCGTGGATCGTGTTGATCGGGGTCTTGAGCTCGTGGCTCGCCACGCCGAGGAACTCGGACTTCATGCGGTCCAGGTCCGCGAGCCGGTGCGACATGACGCGGAAGGACGTGGCGAGCTCGCCGATCTCGTCCGTGCGGTCGACCGGCACGTCGTCGGGCGGGTCGAAGCGGCCGTCGGCCACCCGGGCCATCGCGCGACCGAGGCTCCCGAGCGGCCGGGTGAGGCTCGCGGCGACCCACGTGGCGACCCCCACCGCGACGAGGAGCCCGAGCAGCGTCCCGAGCAGCGTGTCCCGACGAGCCGAGGCGCTCACCGCCTCGGCACGCACGAGGTCGCGCTGGGCGCCGAGGTTGATCGAGTCGGCGACCGCGCCGAGGAGCCGCTCGCCCTCCGTGTACGCACCCTCCAGCTCGCCGAACGCCGCGGTCGCGGCCGTCAGCTCGCCCTCGCGCATGAGCCGGTCCACCTCGGCGCTGCGGCGCGTCAGCTCCTCCACCGCGGGTCCGAGCAGCCGGGCCGGCCCCTCGGGTCGCTCGGACAGGAGCCGGGCGTACCCCTCCGCGAGGTCGGCGAGCTCGGAGGCGGCCGCGTCCCGGAGGCTCGGCTCGCCCGTGGCGACGTAGCTCCGCTGATAGCGGTCGAGCTCGGCCAGCGCGGTCCGCATCTGGCCGAGCGCGAGCAGCGCGTCGGCGTGTCGGGCGCGACCCTCCACGGCCATCGTGCGCAGGTCCGCCAGTCGGTTCGCCGCGAAGAGCGTGGGGCCGAGCAGGATCGCGATGACGGCCGTGAAGCCCGCGAGAAGCCTCGATCGGACGGTCATGGCGGAGGCGGTCGACCCTTGAGCAGCGTCCGGATGCGCTCGAGCGCCGCCTCGAGCTCCGCGGCGCGGGCCGCGGAGCGCCGGGCGGCGTCCCGCAGCGCCTGGGCGGAGTCCTGCGCCGCCGCGAGCTGCCGCTCCAGCTCCGCCAGCCGCTCGTTCGTGGTCGGCGTGGGCGGGTCCGGCAGCGTGCGCGCGGGCGCGTGCTCCACGTCCGGGTCCTTCGCCCCGTTCGGGACCTCCTCCCCGGCGGCGACCGCGTCCCACCCGGCCATCGCGCAGGGCGGGTGCTCCTCGTCGTACTCCGTCGGGTCGGGCTCCGCCGGCTCGTGCTCCGCCGGCTCTTCGGCCGGCTCTTCCGTCGGCGGCGATGCGCCCCGGTCGAGCGCCAGGCGATAGATCGTGCGCGCGAGCGCCGCCCGTTCGGGGGCGGTCTCGGGGTCGAGGATCAGCCACGACGCGAGCCGCGCCGCCCGATCGGGCGAGCCGTCGCGGTTCGCCAGGTCCAGCTCGGCGGTCGCCAGGAGGAGCGCCGCCCGCTGTCGGACCTCGGCGTCCCCGGGCTCGCATGACGCGATCCGACGCTCGAGCGCCCGGGAAGCCGCCACGAACTCGTCCCGGTCGAGCGCCTCGACCGCCGCTCCGAGCGGGTCCCCCGCGGGCGCGGCCGGCTCCGCCGCGGGCGCCACGCACGCCGACGCCGCGAGCGCGAGCAGGGCGACGAGCCCTCTCGACCGGCCCGAGCCGTATGTCCGGCCGGAGCCCGCGACGGGGCGGCCGCTCATCCCGCCGCCGCGGCCCGGCGCAGCGGCTCGAGCGTCGCCTCGAAGGCTTCGACCACCGTCGGCTCGAAGCGGTCTCCGGCACCCCGCTCGATCTCGGCGAAGGCCTCGTCGGGCGTCCAGGCGCGCTTGTAGGGGCGGGGGTGCGTCAGGGCGTCGAAGGTGTCCGCGACCGCCACGATGCGGCCGCTGAGCGGGATCTGGATGCCCGACAGCCCGTGCGGGTAGCCCCGGCCGTCCCACCGCTCGTGGTGGGTGAGGGCGATCTCGGCGGCCAGCTTCAGGAGCGGGATCTCGCTGCCCGAGAGGAGGTCGGCGCCGATCACGCAATGCGTCTTCATGACCTCGAACTCCACCTCGGTGAGGGGCCCGTCGTTCAGGAGGATCGAGTCCGGGATGCCGATCTTGCCCACGTCGTGGAGCGGCGCGGCGAGCCGGAGCATCTCCACCTCGGGACGCTCCAGGCCGAGCTGCTCGGCGATCCGCGCGGCGGCCTGCCCGACCCGGCGCGTGTGCTGACCGGTGGCGTCGTCGCGGTACTCCGCGGCCCGCGCGAGGCGCTGGAGCGTGTGGAGGCTCGCGGCCTCGAGCTCGAGCGTCCGTTCCCGCACCCGCTCCTCCAGGTGCACGTTCTGATCCTGGAGCTCGCGGTAGAGGACCCGGGTCTCGAGCAGGTTGCGCACGCGGGAGCGCACCTCGGACGGGCTGAGCGGCTTGGTCAGGTAGTCGCGCGCGCCGCCGGAGAGCGCGCGCCGCTTCGCGTCCCGCGTGCTGTCGGAGGTGAGGACGAGCACCGGGCGGTACTCCCCGGCCGGAGCGCCCTCGCGGACCGCGGCCAGGACCTCGTGGCCGTCCATGCGGGGCATGAGGAGATCCAGCAGGACGAGGTCCGGATCGTACTCGTCGAGGAGATCGGGCACCTCGGTGGGGTCCGTCGTGTGGCGGATCTCGGTATAGCCCGCCGGCTCCAGGATCCTTCGAAGCAGCACGACGTTGTCGAGCTCGTCGTCCACGATCAGGATGCGGGCACGACGGATCTTGTCTTCCAGCTGCAAGCGCTCTCTCCTCCGGACGGGGGGCAGGTCACGGTTCGAGGCACTGGAGCGACCGCGCCGGACCCTGCAAGAATCGAGCCCGTCTTGACATACCGCAAGGTCCGTTTTCCGCGGCGCGACCGAGGGCCTCCCCGACTCGAACCCCGCACCGGGCCGGGGGTTGCGGCGCCCGCACCGGAGCCGTCCGGCCCCCGCCGCTCCCCCGTTGGAAGGGCCGCCCGCGACACCGAACGGCCGCCCTTCTACGCCCGCTTCGCCGCTCGGCGGCTCCGACCCCCGGCAGGGCCGAGCCGGTCCGCCACGAGGGGGAGCACGTCGCCGGCGCGCGCGCGTACGAAGCAGTCGGCATCCTCGTCGCACCGCGTGGCTCCGAGGTTCACGATCGCCACGGCCCGCCCTTCCTGCCGGGCCCGCAGGACGAACCGCCGGCCCGAGAACACGGCGAGCGACGATCCGACCACGAGGAGGGAGGCGCCCTCCTCGAAGAGCCGCCACGCGTGCGCGACCCGTTCCTTCGGCAGGCTCTCGCCGAAGAAGACGACGTCCGGCTTGAGGATGCCGTCGCACGCCGGACACGGGGAAACCTCGAACGCCTCCTCGGAGCCCGCCGGCAGGGCGGCGTCCCCGTCCGGCACGATGTGCGTGGCGGCGGCACGAAAGTCCGGGTTCGCGTCGGCCAGCCACGCCTGCACCCGCTCCCTGGGATAGGCGCGGGCGCACCCCATGCAGCGCACCCGGTCGAGGCGGCCGTGCAGGTCGATGACCCGGCGGCTGCCCGCGGCCTGGTGGAGCCCGTCCACGTTCTGCGTGAGCACACCGCGGACGTGGCCGCTCGCCTCGAGCGCCGCGAGCGCGCGGTGGGCGGCGTTCGGTCGGGCCGCCGAGAAGCGCGGCCATCCGACGACGCTCCGCGACCAGTAGCGCCGCCGCGCGCGCTCGTCCGCCATGAACTCCTGGAACCGCATCGGCAGACGCGTGCGCAGCGTGCCGTCCGGTCCGCGGTAGTCGGGGATGCCCGATTCGGTGCTGCACCCCGCGCCGGTGAGCACGACGCACGGTCCGTCCCGGAGGAAGTCGGCGAGGGAGTCGGCGAGGACGTCGGCGTCCCGAGCGGTGTTCTCCTGCGTCACGTCCTCCGAGCCTCCGGATCGGGGGTCCTCGTTCCGGCCCTCACGGCGCCACCACGATCGTCACGGTCAGCCTTCGCCCCCTCCGGGGTGCGCCCGCGCGCGGGGCGAGGCCGCGGTCGAAGAGGTCGTCGAGCCGCGCCTCCGCCCGGGCCGCCCCCGACGCCGGGAGCGGGAGCGGCAGGACGAGCGCGAGGCCGGCCTCGAGGCCGCCCGGCTCGACGACGCCGGCCCGCTCGCTCCGGAGCCGGGTCCGGCCACCGATCCGGAGCTCGGCGCGGGCGGGGCGCTCGAGCAGCAGGAGGGTGGCCAGACCCTCGAGGGTGGCCTCCTCGCGCCACCATCCCCGCGCGGGACCCCATTCGGCGGCCCGGAGCCTCACCCGCGCGTGGAGCGCCGGCCCGAGCAGCCGCCCCCGCCACGCGAGGTCCACCCAACCCCCCCGGACGCGCCGGAGCCCCGCCGGCTCCGCGAGCGGCTCGCTCCACAGCGCCGTGGACCGGAGGCTCGCGCCGCCCCGGCCCACGCTCGCCTCCGCCCGCACCGATCCTCCCTCGAACGGGGCCGGGTCGTCCCCTTCGTCCGGAACGGCGGGCCCGCCCGCCCATCCCGCCGCCATCAGCGACTCGAAGTGCAGGAGCTCGGGACGCGAGCGGAGCTCGACCGCGGCCGCCGCCCGCCACCTCCCGCCGGGCGCCGCGGTGTCGGCCGGGACGGGCCACACCTCCGGCGCGCCCGGGCGGCTCGCGACGCCGACCCGCAGGGCCACGTCGGATCCCGCGGCGAGACGGCCGTGCCAGCGGCCGCTCCGCTCGACGAACGCGCGGGTCCGCGACCCGTCCAGCACCGGCCGGTCCGCGGCCTCCGCGCGCCTCCACTCGTGCTCGATCCCGGCGTGGAGCGGGACGCCCCCGAGGTCGGCGAGGTCGCGGTGCCGCAGCCGGACCGACCCGTGCTCGAGCGGATCCACCGAGCGCCCCTCGATCGGATCGAGCGTCTCGAGGTCGATCTCTCCCTCGATCGGGCCCGCGCCGCCGCGCGCCTCCAGCGCGCGGACCCGGGCCGTGCGCTCCTCCCCGAGGTGCGGAATCCAGAGGAACGCCTTCGGATCGTAGCGCAGCGAGGCCGCAGCCGCGGCGCTCCCGTCCGCCGCGGCCCATCCGCCTCCGCCCGCGAAGGAGACGCTGACCGGAAAGCCGAGGGAGCCGGAGACCTCGCGCAGGCGTGCGGCGATCGAGGGATCCGTGTGGAGGTCCGAGCGCCAGCGGATCCACCCGCTGGTCGGCCCGACCACCACGCGGCCCTCCCCGCGCAGGCCGAGCCGGTCCACGTTGTCCGTGGAGCCCGCCCGCCAGGGATCCGGATCGCCGCGGGGATTCGCCGCCTGGAGCGCGAGCCCCTCCCGCGGGGGCGGCGGAGGAACCCCGACGGACAGCCGCCCGTCGCGCTCGGCGGCTTCGGGCACGCCGGGCGGCGGTCCCGGCACGGGCACGACCGCCCCCGGCTCCTCGTCGACGCGGGTCGCCCGGGGGCGCAGGGCCAGGCGGGCCACCCCCTCCCATCGGCGCGTCCGGTAGTCCGTGCGGCGGGCGCCGAGCTCGACGAGCACGCCGGGCGCCGGACGCCACCCGCCGCCCAGCTCCCACTGGATCTCGCTCTCGTCGGCGTTGTCGACGCCGCTGCTCCAGGTCCACTCCAGGCCGAGGGAGGCGCCCACGCGCAGGTCCCACGGGAGGTGCCGGTCGAGGCGCAGCGCCGGGGTGAGGCGACCGCGCACGCCGTCCCGCCCGGATCCGCCGCCGGTCCGCGCACCGACCGTCCATCCGCCCTGGGTGGTCTCCCATCCCACGAAGACGGCCGGCGCCCGCGACATCTCGAGGCCCAGCAGCCATGCGGTGGGGGCGAGGGTATCCGCGACAGGGGGACGCTGTCCGGCGACGGCGCCCGGCAGGGCCGCGAGGAGGACCGCCGCGAGCGCGGATGCCGTAGGCGCCACCCGGCGAACGCGGCCGTTGAAATCGGACGGGGACGTGATGACCTTGATCAGCCCTCCACCATCGGAGCCAGCGCCACCCTCAGGACCCGGGCCCAGGCCGGAACACATGCGTCGGAACATCCTTCACGTCGGTGCGGCGAACCTGAAGTACGAGATCCGCGAGATCGTCGCCGCCGCGCACGAGATCGAGGCCCTCGGGCAGGAGATCACGTGGGAGAACATCGGCGATCCGGTCCACAAGGGGGAGGCCCCGCCGGAGTGGATCCGCGACATCGTCTCCGAGCTCGTCCACGAGGGTGATTCCTGGGGCTACTGCGACACGCAGGGGGTGCCGGAGGTCCGGCGCTTCCTGGCCGGGCAGGTGAACGCGCGCGGCGGCGTCCAGGTCACGCCGAACGACATCATGTTCTTCAACGGCCTCGGCGACGCGATCGCCAAGGTCTACGGCTTCATGCGGCGCGAGGCGCGGATCCTCGGCCCCTCGCCGGCCTACAGCACGCACTCCTCCGCGGAGGCCGCGCACTCCGGCTACAACCACGTCACGTACGCGCTCGACCCGTACAACGGATGGCTGCCGGACCTCGAGGACATCCGCAACAAGGTCCGCTACAACGACTCGATCGCGGGCATCCTGCTCCTGTCGCCGGACAATCCCACGGGCGCGGTGTATCCGCGCGAGACGCTCGAGGAGATCGCGAGCATCGCGCGCGAGCACGACATCTTCATCATCGCCGACGAGATCTACGCGAACATCGTCTACAACGGCCAGCCGACCCTGCACATGAGCGAGTGGATCGGCGACGTGCCCGGGATCGCGATGCGGGGGATCAGCAAGGAGTACCCCTGGCCCGGCGCGCGCTGCGGCTGGCTCGAGATCCTCAACAAGGGCCGGGACGAGCAGTTCGCGAAGTACGTCGACAGCCTGCTCGCGGCGAAGCGGCTCGAGGTCTCCTCGACGACGCTGCCGCAGCTCTCGATCCCCCGGGTGATGGGCGACGCGCGCTACCCGGAGCACCTCCGGTGCCGTCAGCAGATGTTCGCGGCCCGCGCCGGCGAGATGATGGACGCCTTCGAGGGGTGCCCGCACGTCATGGTGAACAAGCCGGGAGGCGCGTTCTACTTCACCGTGATGTTCCGTCCGGGCGCGCTCGACGGCGAGCACACGCTGCCGATCCGCGATCCGCAGGTGCGGAGCGCGGTGGAGCGGCTCGTCCAGGGAGTGGAGCCGGACAAGCGGTTCGTCTACTACCTCATGGGCGCGACCGGGATCGTCGTGGTGCCGCTCACCGGGTTCCAGTCCGACCACCACGGCTTCCGGGCCACCCTGCTCGAGTCCGACGACGAGAAGCGGGCGTGGGTGTTCCGGACGCTGCGCGAGGCGATCGACTGCTACGTGGCCGGCTGAGGGGAGCGCCGGCCGGGCGCGCTACCCCTCCGACGAGATCGTGAGGCGGTATCCGTCAGGATCGACGACGGTGAACGCGCGCACGCCCCACGGCATCTCGTCGGGCGGGGTCTCGAGCGCTCCCCCGCGCGCCACCACGCTCTCCGCGAGCGCGTCGATGTCCTGGATGGTCGTGAGGTGGAGGCGGAAGCCGAGGCCCTTGTCGCGGCCGGCGCCCTTCGCCCCGTCGTCCTCGGAGAGCATGATCTGCACGCTGCCGGCGAGGAGCGCGGCCCCGACGCGTCGGCCCTCCCGCTCCCAGATCTCGTCCACCACGAATCCCAGCGTGTCGCGGTAGAACTTCAGGCTCGTGCCGATGTCCCCGACCGTGAAGGTGGGCCATGCCCGGCGCAGGCGGAGCGTCTCCGGGCTCGTCCGCCGACGCTGCACGGGCGCGCCTCCCCGCTCCTGGGCCGTGATTCGCTCGCGGTCCATCGCCACCTCCGGGTTGAGTACGCCGCGGCGGTCCCCGAACCGCCGACCCGGAGCAACATAAGGCGCCGCCGTCCGTCCCGCGTCACCCCCCCGGGACTCTGGGGCGGGGCGGGGGCGTCCTTCGCGCGGCGACCGACCCGCGAGGGCCGGCTACACGACGCGCGGCACCTCCGACTGGCGATGCGCCCATTCCAGGAAGAGGACCATCAGGACCGAAGCGAGCAGGTTGCCCGCCACGATCCACGGCAGCCCGATGATCTCGATCACGCCCGGCATCATCGCCATGCTCCAGAGCGCGAAGCCCGCGGTGAGCCCCGCGAACGCCGCGCCGCCGACGAGCAGCGGGCGCACCCGGATCGCCCCGACCCGGTTGTAGAGCCCGGAGAGCGCCACCCCGGCCAGCAGGAAGGCCAGGAAGTGGAACACGCTGAAATACGCGACCATGTCGATCCGGATCGGCGTGGTCGCGGAGGCAGGCGTGTCGGTGAGGAGCACCGTGCCGAGCAGCGAGGGCGTGAAGAGCGCCCGTTCGTGGGCGATGTCGACGATCATCATGAACAGGGCGAGGACCGATCCTCCGACCCCGCCGCCGAAGAAGGCGTCGAACAGGAAATCCGCGGTCGACCGCTTCGTACCGTGCTCGCGCCTGCGTTCCCGGGATGCGATGCGGGTCATCGCGCTGCTTTCCGCCATGCCGTCCCTCCTCGGGCGAGCGGCCCGGACCGGGCCGGTTCTCTCTCCGGTTCTCTCTATTCGTAGGATGCGCGACGGGCGACGGGTGTTGCGCGCCGATCCTTCCGTGCCGACGCCGCTCGACCTGCCGCCCTCGTGCGTCACGCACGCCCGGCGGACAGGCCCGCGACGGTTCGAGGCTCAGCCCTCGCCGTCGTGCTCGCTCGCGGGCTTCGTCGCGGCCGGCGCCGCTCCGGTGCCTCCCGTCGTACCGAGCGCCCGGCGTACCGCAGGGGCAACTTCCGTACCGAGGAGCTCGATCGCGCGCAGGACGTCCGCGTGGGGCATGGGACCCACGGTGAGCTGCAGGAGGAAGCGGTCGTGGCCGAACAGCTCGTGCTGGAAGAGGATCTTGTCGACGACCTCGGCCGGGCTGCCGACGAAGTTCGCTCCGCGCAGCCTCCGCTCGGCGTCGAACTGCGCGCGCGTGGGGGGCGGCCAGCCACGCTCGCGGCCGATCCGGCCCATCGTCTCCGCGAAGGGGCGCCAGGCGAGGTCGGCGGCACGGTCGCCGTCCTCGGCGAGGAACCCGTGCGCGTTGATGCTCAGGCGGAGGTCGCCGGGGTCGTGGCCGGCGCGGCGCCACGACTCGCGGTAGAGGTCCGTGAGGGGGCGGAAGCGCTCCGGCG
>CAZOYA010000051.1:0-19598 GCA_964583815.1 uncultured Gemmatimonadaceae bacterium
CGAATCGCGAGATCAGCCGGTCCTCCAGCCCGATCTCCTTGGGCGGCCGGTCGCTGGTGAGGACGATCTGCCGCTGAGCGTCGTGGAGCGCGTTGAAGGTGTGGAAGAACTCCTCCTGCGTGCGCTCCTTCCCCTCCAGGAAGTGGACGTCGTCCACGAGCAGGAGGTCCATGTCGCGGTACCGGCTGCGGAAGGCGGCCGTGCTCCCCTCGCGGATCGAGGTCACGAGCTCGTTCGTGAACTTCTCCGAGGAGATGTAGGAGATGCGCCGCGCGGGATCGGCGTCCAGCAGGTGGTTGCCGATCGCGTGCATGAGGTGCGTCTTGCCGAGCCCGACTCCGCCGTAGAGGAAGAGCGGGTTGTACATCCGGGCCGGCTTGTCCGCGACGGCACGGCAGGCGGCCGCCGCGAGCTGGTTGTTCGCGCCCACGACGAAGCGGTCGAAGGTGTACCGCTCGTTCAGGAGGGGGCGCGGACGCGGGGGACCACCCCCGAGCGCGTGGGTGCCCGCTGCGCTCGCGGGCGGCTGCGCGTGCCCGGCGGGCGGGGCCGGACGCGGCTCGGCGATCTCGACCGCGGGGAACGGAATCGGCGGCGGCGTGCTCGACGCGGCCGTGACCGAGACCCGCAGGGGCCGCCCCACCACGCGCGCCGCGGCCGCGTCGAGGAGCGCTCCGAACTTGTCCTCGAGCCATTCGACGTGGAACGGGTTCTGGGCCTCGAGAACGAGCTCTTCGCGGGTGGCCGCGACCGCGGTGGCGCTCGCGATCCAGGTGTTGAAGCTGTGCTCCGGCACGGAGGCGCGGACCAGCTCCTGGACCCGGGCCCAGAGCTCGGCCGCGGTCAGCTCCATCGCGCCTCCCGGCCTTCCGCTTCCCCGCCCGGCGCCGGCCGGACGAGGCTCGTGGGATGGCCGAATGGATGGCGAGACGGGGGCATCCTTGCGATGCAGAAGCGAAGTGCGGGTGGAGCGACCGGGGGAGGTCCTCACCGGTGCGGGCGCCGAAGCTACCGAGGGGGTGTGGAAAAGTCAAACGGGTCGGAAGGCCCGCATTGATGCGGGTTTTCGGCAGGATACGGGCCTACGCGTTGACCTCGTTCGCCGCCTTGTCTTATCTTCTCAAGCTCGTTTTCGAACGTGGAAAAGATGACTCGGGCTGGCACGCATGAAGCCGACATACAAGCCTCGCAACCGCAAGCGGGTCAACAAGCACGGGTTTCGCGCCCGCATGGCCACGCGCGGTGGGCGCAAGGTCCTGAACCGTCGGCGCCGGCGCGGCCGCGCGCGGCTGACCGTCAGGATCGGCGGCAAGTAGGGGCCGGCCCCACGCCTCCGCGGCGCGAGAGCCTGCCGCGGGACGCACGCGTGGCGCGCGGGGCCGAGATCCGCGCGCTGCTGGAGCGGGGGAAGCGCGAGAGGACGAGGAATCTGGACGTCTTCGTCGGCGCTTCCCCCGCTTCGCGTTCCCGGCTCGGCCTCGTGGTGCCGAAGCACGGGCGGCGGATCGTCGAGCGGAACCGGCTGAAGCGCCGTCTGCGCGAGATCGGCCGGCGGCACGTTCTTCCCGCGCTCGAGGAGCGCGGCGAGCCGACGGATCTGCTCGTGCGCGCACGACGCTCGGCCTACGAAGTGGAGTACGAGACCTTGAAGCGGGAGCTGATGGAGGCCCTGGAGGCGGCGTGGCCAGGAAGGTCCTGATCGCCCTCGTGCGGTTCTACCGCGCGGCGGTCTCTCCCTGGACGCCGTCCGCTTGCCGGTACACGCCGACCTGCTCGGCCTACGCGTTGGAGGCGCTCGAGCGCCACGGCGCCGTCCGCGGCGGGTGGCTCGCGGTCCGCAGGATCGCCCGCTGCCATCCCTGGGGCGGACGGGGCTGGGACCCCGTGCCCCCGGCACCCGAAGGCGAGCGGGACCGACCGGCGGAGCTGCGCCCGGTCGCGCGCTCCGGCCCCATGACTGCTGCTGAACGACCCATCGCATGAAGACCGAGATCCGCTTCCTGCTGGCGATCGTCCTGATGCTGGGCGTGCTGGTCGGGACCAACCTGCTCTTCCCCCCGGCCGTGCCCGAAGGACCGCCCGCCGGCGACTCCGTGGCCGCTCCGGGGGCCGCCGCGGACGCGGACACCCTCTCGGCCGGACCTTCCGGTGACTCGCTGGTCCCCGCCCTTCCCGAGGATCCGGAGCTCGCGGGTGGAGGCGGCGCGCTCGGCGATCCCGAGCTTCCCGCCGCGGCCGGCCCGGTCGAGGAGCGCCGGGTCGTGGTCGAGAGCCCGCTGTGGCGATACGAGTTCACGACCGCGGGCGCGCGCATCGAGTCGATCCGGCTGCCGCAGTTCGAGGCGCTCAACCGCGAGGGAGTCGTCGAGCTCGTGCCGGAGGAGCTGCCGGGCTACTTCGGACACCGGCTCGTGGTGGGAGCCGACACGGTCGACCTCACCCGGGCGCCGTTCGAGGTGGAGCCTGCGGAGGGCTTCACGCTCGGCCCGGAGAATCCGACCGGCACGCTGACCTTCCGCTACCAGCACCCGACCGGCCGCCTCGGGTTCGACGTCCGTTACACCTTCCACGCCGACCGCTACCAGGTCGACGTCGCGGGTGCCGTCCGGGGGCTCGACCGGCCGCTCCTCCTGACGGACGTGGGAGACGGGCTCGCGTACGCCGAGGCCGACTCCGCGCAGGAAGCGCGGGCGATGGCCTACGTCACGAACCATCTCCGGGAGGGGATCGAGTCGAGGAGCCTCGACAGCGACCAGCGCGGCGTCGTCGAGGGGCCGCTCCTGTGGACCGCCGCGCGGAGCAAGTTCTTCGTGATCGCGATGCTCGCCGGCGCGGACGAGGCGGCGGCGGGACCCGGCACGTATCTCGGCGGGCTCCTCCTCCAGGACAGCCCCCTGGAGGGCCGCACGAGCATGTGGGCGGCCCAGACGGTGTCGGACGGCACGTTCGCCTATCGGCTGTTCCTCGGCCCGCAGGACTACGCCCGACTCTCCTCGCTCGGGCAGGGCCTGGAGCAGGTGAATCCCTACGGGTGGAGGTTCTTCCGGCCGATCATCCGGCCGTTCGTGTCGATCATCACGGGCATCCTCGTCTTCCTCCACACGAACCTCGGCCTCGGGTACGGCTGGGTGCTGATCGTGGTCGGGATCCTGATGCGGATCGTGCTCTTCCCGCTGAACCACAAGGCGATGAGGGCGCAGCTCCGCAACATGGCGGTGCAGCCGCTGGTCCAGGAGATCCAGACGAAGTACAAGGACAATCCCGAGAAGCTGCAGAAGGAGATGATGCGGCTCTACAAGGAGCACGGCTTCAACCCCTTCGCGGGCTGTCTGCCGATGCTCCTGCCGTGGCCCATGCTGATCGCGCTGTTCTTCGTGTTCCAGAACACGATCGAGCTGCGCGGGGTGGAGTTCCTCTGGATTCCGGACCTCTCGGCGAAGGACCCCCTCTACATCCTGCCGATCCTTCTCGCGGTCTCGATGTTCCTGATGCAGTGGGTGAGCATGCGGTCGCTCGATCAGCCCAATCCGCAGATGAAGATGATGATGTGGATCATGCCGGGCATGATGCTCTTCATCTTCCTCAACCTGGCGAGCGGGCTGAACCTCTAC
The DNA here is from genome assembly GCA_964583815.1 of uncultured Gemmatimonadaceae bacterium. GTDB lineage: Bacteria > Gemmatimonadota > Gemmatimonadetes > Longimicrobiales > Gaopeijiaceae > JAWLHJ01. The sequence continues at coordinate 3,612 of CAZOYA010000051.1, forward strand.
TACGCGACGACGAACATCGCCACGATCCCCCAGCAGGTCTGGATCGCGCGCGAGCGCCGGAAGATGAAGGGCAAGCCGCCGCCGAAGCTGGTCCGGCGGTGAGGGTCCGCACGTGGAGGATCGGTCCGGCGTGAGCCCGGGGGCGAGGTCCGCGCGGGACGCGGACCTCCCCGTCGACACGATCGTGGCGCGCTCCACGGCCGCGGGCCTCGGGGCCATCGCGGTGGTGCGCCTCTCGGGGCCCGAGGCGGACCGGATCCTGTGGACGCTCGCCCCGGAGCTCGAGGGCCGCGGGCCGCCGCCCCGCACGGCGACGCTCACCGCGATCCACGCGCCCGTCGACGGCGCGCTCCTCGACCGGGCCCTGGTGACGCGCTTCCCGGGTCCCGAGAGCTACACGGGCGAGGACCTCGTCGAGATCTCGTGCCACGGAGGGTGGCTCGTTCCGTCGCTGATCCTGGACGCCTGCCTGGACGCGGGCGCGCGGCAGGCGGAGCCGGGCGAGTTCACGCGGCGCGCCTACCTGCGCGGTCGCATGGACCTCGTGCAGGCCGAGGCCGTCGCGGACCTGATCCACGCGCGCAGCCGGGCGCTCCACCGTGCTGCGGTGGGGCAGCTCGAGCGGGGGCTCTCGGCCCGGATCTCGGAGCTCCGCGAGGCGCTGCTCCGGATCGAGGCCCTGCTCGCGCATCACATCGACTTCCCGGAGGAGGACGACGCGCCGGTCCCGATCGAGCGGATCGCCGCCGAGGCGGAGGCCCTCGTGGCGCGACTCGTGCGGATGCTCGAGACGGCCCCCGAGGGGGAGCTCCTGAGGGAGGGCGCGCTGGCGGTGCTCGCGGGGCGGCCGAACGTCGGGAAGTCGTCGCTCTACAACGCGCTCATCGGCGAGGAGCGCGCGATCGTCACGGAGGAGCCGGGCACCACGCGGGACGCGCTCGAGACCTCGGTCGAGCTCGGAGGCTTCCCGTTCCGGATCGTCGACACCGCCGGCCTCCGGGACACGGAGGCGCGGATCGAGCGACTCGGGATCGAGGTGACGCGGAGATATCTCGAGCGAGCGGACGTCGTGCTCTTCTGCACGGAAGCCGGGCGCGGGCTCGACCGGGAGGAGGAGGCCTTCCTCCGGGGGCTCGGGGACAGGCCGTTCGTGCTGCTGGAGACGAAGGCGGACCTCGACGGGGCGCGAAGTGACGGCGGGCATGGGGACGACGGTGCGATGGACGGTAGGCTGGTCGCGAAGGACGGAGGGGGCTGGACGCGGCGCGTGCGTATCTCCACGCTCAGCGGAGAGGGGCTCGGCACCCTCCGCACGCTGCTCCCCCGGATGGTGTACGCGGGACTCGTGGAGGCGGATGCGGACCTGCCGGTGCTGACGCGCCGGAGGCACGCGCGGGCGCTCGAGCGGGCGCGGGACGAGATGGCGGCGTTCGGCCGCGCGCTCGCGGAGGGCGTGCCGGCGGAGATCGCGGCGCAGCACCTCGGCACGGCCGAGGCGGCCCTCGAGGAGGTCCTGGGCGTGATCTCGACGGAGGACGTCCTGGAGGTCGTCTTCCGCGAGTTCTGCGTCGGAAAGTGATGCCGGCCGCCCCGGGGCGTGCCTCGCGGGAGGGAACGAGGGCGGAAGATGGAAGCGCAGGAGGTCGGATGAGCGTGGGAAGCGACAGGGAGCGGGTGTCGGTCGACTACAGGATCTCGGGTCGCGTGCAGGGCGTGGGATTCCGCTGGTGGACGGTGAAGGTCGCGACGGAGCTCGGCATTGCCGGGAGCGTGCGCAACGTGCCGGATGGGACGGTGGCGGTGCATGCGGCCGGCCCGCGTTCCGCGGTCGAAGCCTTCGAGCGCGCCCTCCGGGTGGGCCCTCCTGCCGCGCGGGTGGACGGCGTGCACGCGCAGGAGGACGGGGGCGGCCACGACGTAGCGGAGCCGGACGACGGCTTCGAGATCGGGCGATAGGAGGTAGGCCGACGTGCGGATGAGCTACGACGTCCTGGTGATCGGCGGGGGCCACGCGGGCACGGAGGCCGCGGCCGCGGCGGCGCGCGCCGGTGTGCGTACGCTGCTGCTCACGCCCGACCTCGGACGCGTGGGGCAGATGAGCTGCAATCCGGCCGTGGGAGGCGTGGCGAAGGGGGTGGTCGCGCGTGAGGTGGACGCGCTCGGTGGATTGATGGGGCGGGCCACGGACGCGTCGCGCATCCAGTTCCGCATGCTGAACCGCTCCAAGGGTCCGGCCGTGTGGGGGCCGCGTGCGCAGTGCGACCGCGCAATGTATCCGCTGGCCGTGCGGCGTCTGCTCGACGAGCTGCCCGGGCTCGATCTCTTCCAGGATCTCGTGACGGAGCTCGTGGCCGAGGGCGGCAGGGTCGTGGGCGCGCGGACGCGCGGCGGCCTGGAGATCGAAGCGCGCTGCGTCGTGGTGACCACGGGGACGTTCCTGAGGGGGCGCATCCACGTGGGCGGGCGGGCCGGGGTGGCGGCCGGCCGGGACGGGGAGGCGCCCTCGATCGAGCTCGCGGAGGGCCTCGAAGAGCTCGGGCTCGAGGTGGCCCGCTTCAAGACCGGGACGCCCCCGAGGGTGGACGGACGCTCCGTGGACCTGGCCCGCCTCGAGCGCCAGGACGGGGATGCGGAGGACTACCGGTTCGCAGGTTATGCGCGAGAGCGGGTTCCGGAGCAGCGGCCGTGCTGGATCACCTGGGCCGGGGCGGATTTGAAGCGCGTGGTGGCGGATAATCTGCGCAAGAGCGCGCTGTACGGGGGCGAGATCGCGGGACGCGGACCGCGGTATTGCCCCTCCATCGAGGACAAGGTCGTGCGCTTCCCGGACGCGCCCCGGCACCAGGTCTTCCTGGAGCCCGAGGGGCTGCACACGCACGAGCTCTACGTGAACGGCCTGTCGACCTCGCTTCCCGCCGACGTGCAGCTCCGGTTCCTCCGGACGGTGCCCGGGCTCGAGGAGGCCGTCATGACGAAGGCCGGCTACGCGATCGAGTACGACTACTTCCCGCCCCACCAGCTCCGACACACGCTCGAGCTGAAGGACGTTCCGGGCCTGTTCTTCGCCGGGCAGATCAACGGGACGACGGGATACGAGGAGGCGGCGGGCCAGGGCGTCGTCGCGGGGATCAACGCGGCCCTCCAGGTGCGCGGGGATGCGCCCCTCGTGCTGGAGCGCGACCAGGCCTACATCGGGGTGCTCATCGACGACCTCGTGACCCGCGGCGTGGACGAGCCGTACCGTCTGTTCACCTCGCGCGCGGAGTTCCGGCTCCTGCTCCGGCAGGACAACGCGGCCCGCCGTCTGGGGCCGCTCGCGCGCGACCGGGGCCTGCTCACCACGGAGCAGGAGAAGGCGCTCGCGGAGCGGCTCGCCGCCGAGGATCGCGTCATGGTGTGGTTCCGGGAAACGACGCTGTCTCCGGCGCGCACTGCGGACCTTCTCGCGCGGGTCGGCAGCGCCCCGCTCGCGGAGCCTACGCGCGCAATCGAGGTCCTGCGTCGGCCCGGCGTGACGGCCGCGGCTCTGGCGGGCGCGGTCGAGGCTCCGATGCCCGAAGCGGCCCCGGACGTCGTCGCGACCGTGGAGGTCGAGCTCAAGTACGAGGGCTACGTGGCGCGCGAACGGGAGCGCGCCGAGCGCCTGAGAAGCCAGACCGCGGTGCGGCTGGACGTCGGGTTGCCCTACGAGGAGTTCGTGACGCTCTCGTTCGAAGCGCGCGAGAAGCTGGCGCGGGTGCGACCGGAGACGGTCGCGCAGGCGAGCCGGATCCCCGGGATCTCACCGGCCGATCTGCAGAACCTGCTGCTCGAGGTGCGGAAGCTCGCGGCGGAGAAGCGGACGGCCTGACTTCGCTCGCGTGGGCGCTCCGAGCGGGCGTTTCACGTGAAACGGGGCGACGGGCCTCGTTCACGCCGGATCCGTGGGGGCCCACGGTGTGGGGTCACCAGGTCCGTGTCGGCACCGGGAGCCTGCTGAACTGCGCGGATTGACGTCCCGCCGCGGGACGTTTCACGTGAAACGTTTCTTCTCCGCTCGAGACCGGAGGCTTCCCGCACCACCGGCGACCTCCCCGCAGATCCAGCCGAGGGATGCTACACCGCGGCGCCCGAGCCCTACGACCCTCCGCCCCCCGCGGTCCGTACGAGCACGATGTGCGCCTCGGCGGGATCCGGCGTTCCGTCCTGGTCGAAGTCGAACTCGGTCACCCCGTCCAGCGTGACGCGGTCCGCTCCGTCGAAGTGGAACGTGCTCGTCGCCACCGGCCCGTCGTCCGGAGTCAGGATCACGGTCTGGCTCTCGACCTCCATGCGGCCGTTCTCCACCACGGGCCCGAATCCCTGGAGCTGCAGGATCCCGGTGTAGTGGCCGCTCGGCTCGACCATGAGCGTGAAGGAGCCGCCGTCCGCGATGTCGAAGAAGATCGAGGCGTCGTTCGCGCTCGTGACATGGAAGGCTTCGGCCTCCCAGGTGCCCACGAACGGCGCGACTGCCTCGTCCGGGCCGAGCTCCACCGGGTCGGAATCGCACGCCGCGGCACCCGCGACCAGAAGAACCAGGGCTGGATGGAGGAGGCGCACGTGCGCGACGCGGGCCCGGATCGTCCGGAAGAGCGGTCGCATCATCTTCACGAGGGTTCCCTCCCGCCGAGCGCTCGGATCCCGCCGCCGACTGCGACGGGCGGGCGCACGCCGGCCGGATGCGGCCCGCGGCGCCCGCCCGAAAGTCCATCCCGCCATGGCGAGCGTCAAGCAGCGGCGCCAGGTTTCGCGCGGTGCACCCGCCGCGCGGCCCCTTCGCCCGAGCTCACGGGACGTCTCGCGATGGTAACATTCGTTTCCAAGCGGATGAATGCGGGATATATATTGGACCCCCGCTCAGGATGATCCTCTCTGCTGCCGGACTCGATGTCCCACGTCATCGCCATCGCCAACCAGAAGGGCGGGGTCGGAAAGACGACGACCGCCATCAACCTGGGCGCTTCCCTCGCCGTGGCGGAGAAGCGGACGCTGGTCGTGGACATCGACCCCCAGGGGAACGCCTCCAGCGGCCTGGGCATCGCAGATCGCTCGTCCCGTCCGACGATCTACGACGTCCTCATCGGGCGCAGCAGCATATCCGAAGCGACCGTGCGGGAGGTCCACCTGCCGCACCTCGACGTGGTGCCCTCCACCCGTGACCTGGTCGGCGCGGAGATCGAGCTGGTGTCCGCCCCGGAGCGCGAGCGCGTCCTCCGGAACGCGCTCCGCGGCGTGCGGGAGGAGTACGACTACGTCCTGGTCGACTGCCCGCCGTCACTCGGCCTCCTCACGGTCAACACGCTCACGGCCGCGGATTCGGTGCTGATCCCGATCCAGTGCGAATTCTATGCGCTCGAGGGGCTCAGCCAGCTCCTCAACACGGTCCGGCTGGTCCAGCGGAGCCTGAATCCGCAGCTCGACATCGAGGGCGTGCTCCTCACGATGTACGATCGCCGCCTGAACCTCTCGCGCCAGGTCGCGATGGAGGCGCGGGACTACTTCGGCGACAAGGTCTACGAGTCGACGATCCCGCGGAACGTTCGGCTCGCGGAGGCACCGAGCTTCGGCCAGCCGATCGTGCAGTACGACGTCCTCTCCAGCGGCGCCGAAGCCTACCTCGCGCTCGCACAGGAGGTCATCGCGCGCCACGCGCCCTCGCACTCCGGGTCCGGCTCGTGAGCACCAGGCCGCGGTTGGGGAAGGGACTGGGCGCGCTGCTCGGCGAGTACCTGGAGGCCGAGCCGGATCCGGCGGAGATCCGCACGCTTCCCATCTCGGCGATCGTGCCGAACCCGCTCCAGCCGCGCACGGTGTTCACGGACGCGGAGCTCGCCGACCTCGCCGCCTCGATCCGGGCGAACGGGCTCCTCCAGCCCCTCGTCGTCCGCCCCGCCCCCGACGGCGCGCGCCACTTCCAGCTCATCGCCGGCGAGCGCCGCTTCCGCGCGGTGAAGCGCCTGGGCTGGACGGAGGCGCCCGTCATCGTCCGGGAAGCGTCCGACGAGACGCTCCTCGTCCTCGCGCTCGTGGAGAACCTCCAGCGTGAGGCGCTCAGCGCGCTCGAGGAAGCGGAGGGCTACGTGGCGCTCGGAGACCGCTTCGGCCTGAGCCATGCGGAGATCGCCCGGGCCGTCGGGAAGGACCGCTCCACCGTCGCGAACCTCGTGCGCCTCCTCAACCTGCCGACCTCGGTCCGCAGGCTCCTCCAGGAGGGGGCGATCACGGCCGGTCACGCGCGGGCCCTCCTCTCCGTGGAGGATCCGGGCCGCGCCGGCGAGCTCGCGCGCCAGGCCGCCCGCGAAGGATGGTCCGTGCGGGAGACCGAGCGTCGCGCCGGGACGGCTCGTGCGCAGCGTAAGCGCAAGCCTCCGACTGCGGACCCGGCGCTGCAGTCGCTCGAGGAGGCGCTGCGGGAGCATCTGGCCACGCGCGTCACGATCCGGCCCAAGCGGGGCGGAGGCGGCGCGATCGAGATCGGCTTCCACGACGATGCCGACTTCGAGCGCGTCTTCGAGCTCGTCACGGGCCGCTCCGCCCGGGAGGTGGTCGAGTGAGGCCGCCCCCGGGGGAGGAGCGCCGGCTGTCGATCGTCCTCGTGCCGCACGGCGGCCGCGACAGCCGCACCTTCCATCTCTCGTACCGCCGCCTCCGGGCCCTCGCGCTCCTGGCGGGGCTGCTCGGGGTGGGCCTCGCCCTGATGGCGGGAAGCTGGTGGTACCTCGCGGCGCGCGCCTCGCGCACCGCGCGTCTCGAGCGGCAGGTCACCGAGATGGTGGGCGACCGCGAGCGCCTGGTGGCCCTGGTGCAGCGGCTCGAGAACATCGAGGACCAGTACGAGAAGATCCGCGTGATGTTCGGCGCGAGCGACGCGGCGCCTCCCTCCGACGCGTGGCTTCCGCCCTCCGCGGCGCCCCGGCGCGCGGCGGGCTCGGAGCCCCGGCGCGCAGGCCCGACCGCCCCCACGGTGTGGCCGCTCACCGAGCGGGGCTTCATCACGCAGGGACTCCACGACGGCATCGAGGGTCGCCATCCGGGGCTCGACGTCGCGGTCCCGACCGGCTCGTACATCCGGGCGGCCGGCGGGGGCGTGGTGACCGACGTGGGCGAGGACGCCGTGTACGGGCGGTACGTCGTGATCGATCACGGCTCCGGGTACGCGACCCTCTACGGCCACGCCTCGATCAGCCTCGTGGAGCTCGGCCAGACGGTCCGCGAGCGGCAGGTCATCGCCCTCTCCGGCTCCACCGGGCGCTCCACCGGCCCGCATCTCCACTTCGAGATCCTGGTGGAGGGAGAGCCGGTGGACCCGCTCACGATGGTCGAGCAGCCGACCTGATCCCGGCCCGTGCCGCGCGGGCTGGTTCCGAACGCCGAGCGCACTACATTCGGCGGACCCCAGAACTCGAGGACGACAGGAGCTCGCCGCATGTCGCGCGATCGAAGCAGCCAGGGTAGCCCTCCGGAGTCGGTGATCTCGCTCATCGGGCCCGGCATGAAGGTCGTCGGGGATTGCGAGACGGACGGCACCCTGAGGATCGAGGGGGCCGTGCAGGGTACCGTGCGCGCCGGCAAGGCCGTCGTGATCGGACGCGACGGGCTCGTCATCGGGGACGTCGTGACCCAGGACGCGGTGATCTCGGGTCGGGTGGAGGGATCCGTCACCGCGGAATCGCGGCTCGAGCTCCAGGCGTCCTGCGAGATCGAGGGGGAAGTCCACACCCCTCGGCTCCAGCTGGAGGAGGGGGCCGTCTTCAACGGCAGCCTCAGCATGGCCAGCACGGCGACCGAAACGGCCGGGGCGAGCGCCGGGGAACGGGACGTGGCGGGCACCCCCGAGTGACGCAAGAAGAAGGGGGACAACGCGAAGTGGCGCGCGGGCGCGTCACCGGACCCACCGCGTTTCCCCCGGCATTATCCCCAGGAGCCACGTCGGGGGCGCGCCTCCCGTTCCACACTGTGGACAGCCTTTCAAGTCCTTGCATCGACGCGACTTGAGGCACCATTCCACATTCGGTGGTCCACGAAGTGGATGGATGGGCGGCGTTTTTCCACACCTTCTCCACGATGGGCCGGGAGAGCCGGGTAGCGCCGGCTGGCGCGCTCGCGCGACAGGAGGCCGCGTCCGGTCCGGGGGCGACGGAGGCGCACGCGCCGGGGTGGGAACGGACGGGAGACGGGAATGAAACTGGAATCCATCCTCGAATATCTTGATCGGTATCTGGGTGTCTCGGCCCACCCGGACTACCGGACCGCGCTGAACGGCCTCCAGGTGGCCGGGCCGGACACGGTCCGACGGGTCGCCGCGGCCGTGGATGCCTCCGCGGCGTCGATCCGCGAGGCCGCGAGCCGGGGCGCCGATCTCCTGATCGTCCACCACGGTCTCTTCTGGGGTGGGCTGCAGCCCCTCGTCGGTCCCCACTTCGAGCGGATCCGCCTGCTCATCGAGTCCGGCACGGCGCTGTACTCGTGCCACCTTCCCCTGGACGCTCATCCCGAGGTGGGCAACTGCGCCCTCCTCTGCCGAGCGCTGGGGCTCGAGCCCGCCGGGCGCTTCGGCCGCTACGAAGGCGTGGAGATCGGCTGGTGGGCCGAGGTCGACCCGCCGCTCACCGTCGAGGCGCTCCGAGAGCGCACCGCGGCCGCGGTGGGAGGTCCGGTCCACGTGATCCCCGGCGGGCCCGAGCGCATCGCGCGCGTCGGGGTCGTCACGGGAGGCGGTGCCTCCTTCACCGCGGAGGCGGCGCGTGCCGGGCTCGACGCTCTCGTCACGGGCGAGGGGCCGCACCACACGCACTTCGACGCCGTGGAGCGGGGCGTCCACGTGCTCTTCGGTGGGCACTACGCGACCGAGACCTTCGGGGTGCGCGCGCTCGCCGAGCACCTCTCCGAACGCTTCGACCTCGAATGGCTCTTCATCGATCAACCCACCGGCCTCTGATGCGCGGCCGTCCCCATCCGTTGCCGCCCGCTCGGCGCTTGGATACCATCCGACGGGCGCACGCGGCCCGCCGGGGGCCGCACGACGGAGGAACCGCTGCTGTCCGCCGGCCGAGCGCCGGAACCCTCCTCCGACGTCCCATCTGGAGCGCGACCGCATGACGCCGAAGTCCTCCGGCACCTCCTGTCCCGAGTGCGGCCGTCCCGCTGCCGGCAACTTCTGCCAGCACTGCGGGACCGACCTGGGTGGCCGCTTCTGCGCGCAGTGCGGGGCGCCCCTCGGCGCGGAGGCCTCCTTCTGCAGCCAGTGTGGCGCGCCCGCGGCCCCGGCACGCGGCGCCCGCCGGGAGGCCGCGAAGGCCGTGGTGGGGGGTGCGAACCTCCCGTGGTGGATCGCCGGCGCCACGCTGTTCGGGCTGATCGTGGCGATCGGGCTCTCCATGTCGCGGCCGGTGCCTGGCGGCTCGGCGGCCAACGCGGCTCCCGGCGCCGGCCCGGGGGCGGTGGACCTCAGCAGCATGACGCCACGCGAGGCGGCCGATCGGCTCTACAATCGGGTGATGGAGGCGGTCTCGGCCGGGGACTCGATCCAGGCGCAGGCCTTCTTCCCCATGGCGATCGCGGCGTACGAGCGGGCGCGACCGCTCGATCATGACGGGCTCTTCCACCTGTCGATGCTGCAGCGCTCCGCGATGGACCTCGAGGGCGCGCTCGCCACCGCGCGGGAGGTCCTCGCCGAGGACCCCGACCACCTGCTCGCGCTCTCCGCCGCGGCCGCGGCCGCCCGGGAGCTGGGCCGCGACGAGGAGGCGGCCGAGCACTACCGCCATCTCCTCGAGGTGTACGACGCCGAGGTCGCGGCGGGCCGTCCCGAGTACGACCTGCATTCCCGCATGATGACCGCGCTGCCGGATACGGCGCGCGCGTTCCTGTCGGAGCCGTAGGAATCCGCCGCCCCCGCCGATGCGCGTCTTCCTGACCGGGGCGACCGGCCTCATCGGCTCCCATACCGCGGAGGAGCTGGTCAGGGCGGGGCACGAGGTCGTCGCGCTGTGTCGCCCCGACGCGGACACCCGCTTCCTGGACCGCGCCGGGTGCCGGATCGTGCGGGGGGACGTGCGCTCCGATGCCGAGACGCTCGCGCCGCTCGTCGAGGGGTCGTCCCGTCTCGTGCACACCGCTGCCCAGGTCTACGCGGGAGGCTCCTGGCCGCGGATCCGCGAGACGAACGTGGACGGCACGCGCAACGTCCTCACGGCGGCGCGCCTCGCGGGGGTGGAGCACGTGGTGCACCTCTCCACCGTCGCGGTCTACGGGAGCGTGGACGGGCGGGCCGACGAGGCCGCGCCGACCGACACGCCCCTGCCGCCGACCGACCTCTATGCCCGGTCCAAGCGCGAGGCCGAGGAGGTGGTGCGCGGAATCGAGGAGCGTCGCGGACTTCCCGTCACGGTGCTGCGGCCCTCGGCGGTGTACGGCGAGCGAGACCGGCTGATGGCGCCGGCGCTCGCCCGGCTGCTCCGCCTGCCGGTCGTCGCGCTCCTCGGACCCGGCGACAACACCCTCCCCGTCGTGTACGCGGGCAACGTCGCGACCGCGGTGCGGAGCGCGGTCGAACGCGGCCGGGGCGGCCAGACCTACAACGTCGCGATGGACCACCCCCTCACGCAGCGGCAGCTCTTCGAGGGACTCGCCCGCGGGATGGGCCGCAGCCCCCGGTTCGTGACCCTCTCCCCCCAGCTCGTCCGCGCGGGCGGAGACGTCCTCGCGCGCTTCGGCGTGAGCGCCCCCGGCGCGAAGCACCTGCCGCTCCAGCGGGTCATCGAGCTCGCGCTGAAGGACAATCCGTTCGCTTCCGCGCGGATCCGGGCGGACCTGGGCTGGGAGGTGCCGTACACGCACGAGAAGGCGCTCGAGCGCACGGGCCGCTGGCTCGTGCAGCGCGCCTGATTCTCGCGCGCCCGCTCCCGTCCACCCACACGAACGCTTCGCCGACACGGACCATGGAAGGACGCTCGAGCAACGACCGACGCGCCCGGCGGAGCGCCCCGCCGCACCCCGAGGCGGCCGGCCCCGCGCGCCGCGGACGGACGGAGGACGAGCGCCTCCTCGACGTCCCGGCCGATTCCCACCACGCGCGCGACGCCTGGCGGGTCTTCCGGATCATGGGCGAGTTCGTGGAGGGCTTCGAGGAGCTCGGGGAGATCGGTGACGCCGTGTCGATCTTCGGCTCCGCGCGCGTGGGGCCCGGCGACGCCCAGTACGAGGTGTGCGTGGAGACGGCGCGGCTCCTCGGCGAGGCGGGCCTCGCGATCATCACCGGGGGCGGTCCCGGCATCATGGAGGCCGCGAACCGGGGTGCGCGCCTCGCGGGCGCGCTCTCCGTCGGCTGCAACATCGAGCTCCCGTTCGAGCAGCGGGGCAACGACTTCGTCGACATTTCGCTCGACTTCCGGTACTTCTTCGTCCGCAATACGATGTTCGTGAAGTACGCCCAGGGCTTCGTGATCTTCCCGGGCGGCTTCGGGACGCTGGACGAGCTCTTCGAGGCGCTCACGCTCATCCAGACCGGGAAGGTCCGCGACTTCCCGGTGGTGCTTTTCGGCTCGGACTACTGGAGCGGGCTCCTGGACTGGGTCCGCGGCACCCTGGCCGCGGAGGGGAAGATCTCGCCGGAGGACCTCGACCTCCTGCACGTGGTCGACGAGCCGGCCGCCGTGCTCGAGCGCATCCAGGCCCACCGGCGGGGCCGACGGACCGGCCCACCCACGCCGCCCCGCCCGGACCCGGCGTCCTTGTAACGCGCGCGGCGCAACGGCTACCTTTTCAGGCCCCGCCGGCCGGCCTCCGCCGCTCCCGCGCCGGGTACGCCCACGAATCGATCCTTCCGTGCTGCGATGCCCATCGCGCAGCGGAGGTCCCACATCTTGAGCAGCACCCTCAACGACGCCCCGGGGGGCTATGCCCCCACCGGGAAGGACACCGGCCTGGTGAAGCCGAAGGGCACGTCGAGGATCCGTGCGCACGAGGGGCTCGACACCGTCGAGCTCCGCTCCAGGAAGCCGTCCTGGCTGAAGGTGCGCTCCCCCGGCGGCCCGAACTACCTGCGCCTCCAGAAGCTCATGCGGAGTGGCTCCCTCCACACCGTGTGCGAGGAGGCGAGCTGTCCGAACATCGGCGAGTGCTGGGAGGCCGGCACCGCCACGTTCATGATCCTGGGCGACGTGTGCACGCGGGCCTGCAAGTACTGCGGCGTGGCCCACGGGATGCCCTCGGGCCTCGACACGGACGAGCCGCGTCGGGTGGCCGAGACGGTCGCCGCCATGGCGCTCGAGCACGTCGTCATCACGAGCGTGAACCGGGACGAGCTCCCCGACGGGGGCGCGGGCATCTACGCGGACACCATCCGCCGCATCCAGGAGGCCGTGCCCGGCTGCTCCGTGGAGGTCCTCATCCCCGACTTCAAGGGCGACGAGGACGCGCTGCGCGTGGTCGTGGACGCCCGCCCGGCGATCCTCGGACACAACCTCGAGACGGTCGAGCGGCTCCATCCCGACGTGCGGCCGGGCGGCCGGTACTGGCGCTCGATCTCGCTGCTCGGGGCCGTGAAGCGGATGGCGCCGGACATGCTCACGAAGACCGGCATCATCCTCGGGATGGGCGAGGAGGCGGACGAGATCCGGCAGGCGATGGCGGACCTGCGCGAGGCCGCGGTGGACATTCTGACCCTGGGGCAGTATCTCCGCCCCTCGCCGATGCACATTCCGGTCGCGCGGTGGGTCACGCCCGACGAGTTCGCGGAGTGGAAGCGGATCGGCGAGGAGGAGCTCGGCTTCCGGCACGTGGAGTCGGGTCCGCTGGTCCGCTCGAGCTACCACGCGAAGGAGCAGGCGCGCGAGGTGGAGGCGGGCGGGCCGGGCTCGATCCAGCGCGTGCTCGAGGCCGACATTCCCGCCCCCGCCGAGGTGCGGCTGAACCTGGTCCAGCTCGAGATCGGGCGGCCGGGACGACCTGTCGACGGAGCCTGAGATGGCCGAGACCAGCACCAGGAAGAGGCGCGCCACGATGAAGAACGGCGCCGGATCCAAGGAGGCGCTCGAGCGCCACGGCATCGACGAGGAGCTGGCGCTCTCGCTCCTCGCGGACATGCTCCTCTACCGACGGTTCGAGGAGAAGGCGGAGGAGGCCTACGCGATCGGGAAGATCGGGGGCTTCTGCCACCTGCACATCGGCCAGGAGGCCGCCGCGGCCGGACCGATCCGGGCCCTGCGCGAGGACGACTACGTCGTCACCGCGTACCGGGAGCACACCCAGGCGATCGCCAAGGGCGTGCACCCGAACGCGGTCATGGCCGAGCTCTACGGCCGCATCGACGGCTCGTCGCGCGGCAAGGGCGGCTCGATGCACATCTTCGGCCGGGACGTCCGCTTCATGGGCGGGCACGGCATCGTCGGAGGCCAGGTGCCGCTCGGCGCCGGGATCGGCTGGAAGATCAAGTACCGCGAGGAGGACAGCCTCGTCATCTGCTTCATGGGCGACGCCGCGGTCAACCAGGGAGCCTTCCACGAGGCCATGAACATGGCGGCGGTGTGGGCGCTGCCCGTCGTGTTCGTGGTGGAGAACAACGAGTACGGCATGGGCACCGCCTTCAAGCGGATCTCGGCGACGGAGGTCGTGGAGCGCTCGCTCTCCTACGGGATCCCGGCGAGCGCCGTGAACGGGCAGGACGTGCTCGAGACCTACGCGCACTTCCGCGACCTGTACGAGGAGGTGCGGGGCGGGGGCGGGCCGCGCTTCGTGGACCTGCGCACCTACCGGTTCCGCGGACACTCCATGTCCGATCCGGTCTCGGGCACCTACCGGAGCACCGAGGAGGTCGAGGAGCGGAAGGCGACCGCGGACCCGATCGCGATCCTCCGGGACCGGCTCTTCGAGGCGGGCATCCTCGACCAGGACCGGCTCGAGGAGATGGACGGCGAGGCCCGGCGCATCGCGCAGGAGGCCGCCGATTTCGCGGAGGCTTCACCCCTTCCGGATCCCTCGGAGCTCTACGAGCACGTTTGGGCGCAGGAGAACGAGGGCCGGCTCTTCTTCGACGGCAGGGAGCGGAATCGCTGATGGCGGTCATGACCTACCGCGAGGCGCTGAACGCGGCGCTCCGCGAGGAGATGGAGCGGGACCCGGACGTCTTCCTGATGGGCGAGGAGGTCGCGGAGTACGACGGAGCCTACAAGGTCTCGAAGGGGCTGCTCGACGCCTTCGGCGACCGGCGCGTCGTGGACACTCCGATCAGCGAGCTCGGCTTCGCGGGTCTCGGCGTGGGCGCGGCCATGGCCGGGCTGCGGCCGATCATCGAGTTCATGACGTTCAACTTCGCCTTCCTCGCGCTCGACCAGGTCGTGAACGCCGCGGCGAAGATGTACTACATGTCCGGCGGCCAGTTTCCGATGCCGATCGTGTTCCGGGGACCGACGGGCGCGGCGCTCCAGCTCTCGGCGCAGCACTCGCAGGCCGTGGAGACGTACTACTCCCACGCGCCGGGCTGCAAGGTGGTCACCCCCGGCACGGCCGCCGACGCCAAGGGGCTGCTCAAGGCGGCGATCCGTGACGACGATCCGGTCGCGTTCATGGAGGGCGAGCTCCTCTACAACGTGAAGGGCGAGGTCCCGGACGACGACGACTTCGTGATCCCGCTCGGGGTGGCCGACCTGAAGCGGGAGGGCTCGGACGTGTCGATCATCACGCACGGCAAGATGATCCACGTCGCGCTGCAGGCTGCGGGCAAGCTCGAGAAGGAGGGCGTGCAGGCCGACGTCCTCGACCTGCGCACGATCCGCCCGCTCGACGTCGACGCGATCCTCGAGACGGTCCGGAAGACGAACCGGGTCGTGTACCTCGAGGAGGGATGGCCCTATGCCGGAACGGGCGCGCAGGTCGCCGCGATCATCCAGGAGGAGGCGTTCGACGACCTCGACGCCCCGATCCTCCGCGTGACCCAGGCCGACGTGCCGATGCCGTACGCGAAGAACCTCGAGGCTCTGGCGAAGCCGACCGCCGATCGGGTGGTCGACGCCTGCAACCGCGTCCTCTACCGCTAAGGGAAGCATGGCGACCAAGGTCCACATGGAGGCGCTGAGCCCGACGATGGAGGAGGGCCAGCTCGTCCGCTGGCTGCGATCCGAGGGCGACGAGGTCTCGAGCGGCGACGTCATCGCCGAGATCGAGACCGACAAGGCGACCATGGAGCTGGTGGCGCGGGGCGACGGCGTGCTCCGGAAGATCTTCCTGCCCGAAGGCGGGACCGCGGCGGTCGGCGCGGTGATCGGCGTGATCGCGGCGGCCGACGAGGACATCTCCGGCATCGAGGGCGAGGCGGGCGGGGGTGGAGCGCCCGCGGCGGCCGAGGCCCCGTCCGGCGGAGCCGAGGCGTCTCCGTCGGGGCAGGCCCCCGCGGCCGAGCAGTCGCCCGACGCGGGGCAGGTTCCGCCCGCCGGCCGGGCCGCCGCCGGGCCGACCGGTGCCCCTGCGCCCGTGGCGGCCGAAGCCCCCGCGCCCGCTCCGGACGGAGGGCGCGTGAAGGCGTCGCCCGTGGCCCGGCGGCTCGCCGACGAGGCGGGGATCGACCTCGCGCGCGTCCCGGGGTCCGGCCCCGGCGGGCGCGTGACCAAGAGGGACGTGGAGGAGGCGCGCGAGCGCGGCGTGGCGCCCGCGGCGGTGGGGGGCGGTGCCTTCCTCGGCGCCGCCGCGGCGTTCGGCGGGCCCGAATACGAGGACGTCCCCACGTCGCAGATGCGCAAGACGATCGCGAAGCGGCTCGTCACCTCGATCGGGCCCGTGCCGACGTTCTATCTCACGATCGACGTCGACATGGGGCGCATGCTCGAGGCCCGCGAGCGCATCAACGCGCTCCTGGAGAAGGACGGGCTCAAGGTTTCGATCAACGACCTGGTCCTGAAGGCCACGGCCGCTTCGCTGCGGCTGCACCCCGAGTGCAACGCGCAGTGGCAGGAGGGCTTCGTGCGCCGCTTC
>CAZOYA010000052.1:0-19400 GCA_964583815.1 uncultured Gemmatimonadaceae bacterium
TGAGCTACACCCCCCAGTCCGGCGCGGCTCCCCGGCTGTCCGGGCGCCGCCAGCGTCACGTTTCGATCCACCTCAGGAAGATGGTGGGCCTGGGTAGATTTGAACTACCGACCTCACGCTTATCAGGCGTGCGCTCTAACCAACTGAGCTACAGGCCCGTGGGGCCGCGGCGTTCGCCGCGAACCGGGCCGGAAAAGGTACCGACGCGGGCGACCCGGTTCAACCGTCCCCGGCGCACCCGCGGGGATCTCCACCTCCTCGAAACTCGATCCAGTCCCCGACGGTGGCATCGAGGTCGTCGTCGTTCTCGGGTCCCCCCGCCGCGCGGCGTGCCGTCCCCGTTCATCTTCATGAGGCGGATACGCATGACTCTTCTTCTCCGGGCCGGATGGCGCGGCACCGGGCATCGGACCCGGTCCACCGAGGCCCGCGGGGCCCGGCCCCGCGGTCGGCGCGCGGCCGTCCTGGCCCTCCTGTGCGCGATTCCGTGCCTCGGACGGCCGGCTCCCGCCGGCGCCCAGACGCTGGCGGAGCTCACGGCCACCCCCGAGGAGGCGGCGGACCTCTTCATCCGCTCCGTGCGGACCCTGCGCTGGAGCGCCGCCGCGCAGTTCATGGATCCGGAGACGCTCGCGCTCTTCCGCGACGTGGTCACGATGATCACGGAGGTCGACCGGAGCGGCGAGCTCCTGCGCTTCCTCACGGGTGCGGACAGGGCCGCCTACCGCGCCCTCGAGCCCCGCGAGGTCTTCGCCCGCGCGCTCGACGTCCTGACCCGGGAGATGGCGGGGCTCGCCCACTCGCTCGCCGACCGTGACGACCGGATCCTCGGCCACGTCCAGGAAGGGGCGGACAGCGCCCACGTGGTCTACCGGACGCAGATGGGGATCAGCGGGTCGGTCCCGGAGGTGAACCTGATGCAGATGCGCCGCGGACCCGAGGGTTGGCGCGTGCTCTGGAGCGAGGAGCTCGACGTTCTGGAGACGGCGCTGCGGGGCGCGGCGCGGCTGCGGGCACCCGGCCCGGGCGCGGCCGGTGGGCCGGCGCGCCCGGGCACGACGGGCGGGTCCCCCGCCCCGCCCGCGCCGGAGGAGCCCGGCGCCTACTCCGCGCGCAGCGTCTCCAGCGGGTCGGTGCGCCCGGCGCGGTAGGCCGGCAGCCACGACGCCGCCACCGCGGTCGCGAAGAGCACGGCCGCGGCGAAGGCGAGCGCGAGCGGATCCGTCGCGGAGATCCCGTACAGCCAACTCTCCAGCAGGCGCCCCACGAAGTACGCGACGAGCATGCCGCCCACCACCCCGAGCGCCGCCTGAACGACCCCGGCGCGGATGACCTCGCTCTGGATGCGGGCGCGACCGGCGCCGAGCGCGAGCCGGATCCCGAGCTCCTGCCGCCGCTGCCCCACCGTGTAGAGGAGCGTTCCGTACAGCCCCGCGCCGGCGAGGAGGAGCGCCACACCGCCGAACGCGCCGAAGAGGATCGAGCCGAAGCGACGCGCGGCGGACGAGTCCGTGATCCAGTCCTCGAGCGGCTCCACGCTCGGCACCGGAAGCGCTGGCTCCTCGGACCAGATCGCCTCGCGGATCCTCCGCGTGAGGTCCGCCGGCGCCTGGTCGCCCACCCGGACCGCGAACGTCGCGCGGGAGATCGGGAACGGAATGGCCTCGATGGGCAGGTACACGGCGTGGTCGTGCTCCTGGTCGAGCCCGTAGTGGCGGGTGTCCTCGGCGACTCCGACCACGATCGAGCCGTCCTGGACGTCGGGCAGCTCCCGGCCGACCGCGGCCGCCGCCGATCCGAAGACGCGCACCGCGAAGGCCTCGGAGACGACCACCGGGTGTGGCGATGCCCCGGCGTCGAGCGCGTCCCAGGCGCGGCCGGCCACGAGCTCGGTCCCGAGCGTCTCGAAGTACCCGGCCGAGACGGCGTGCATGAAGAGACGGAGCGGCGTCGCCGCGCCGTCCTCGGGCGGGGTGAAGCGGGTGCTCCAGCAGCAGCGGTTGCCCCCCACCCACTCGAAGGGCATCTCGAGCCCGTACGCGGCCGCGCCCACGCCGGGGATCCCCTCGAGCGCCTCGAGGACGGCGCCCATGCGGGCCACGTACTGATCCGGGGTCTCGACGCCGGTGGGATTCAGCGCCAGCACCTGCACGCGCTCGGGCTCCACGCCGGGATCGATCGCGGTCACCGTGAGGAAGCTCCGCATGAGCAGCCCGGCCGAGGCCACGAGCACGAGCGAGACCGCGACCTCGAACATCACGAGGCCGCTGCGGAACGCCTGCACCCGGCGTCCGCCGCTCACGCCGCGCCCGCTCGCGCGGAGCTGTCCCTGGACGTCGGGTCCCACGGCCCGGAACGCGGGAAGGAGGCCGAAGACGAGCGCGGCCCCGGCCGCGAGCCCGAAGCAGACCAGGAAGATCCGGAGGTCGAGGGCGGCGTCCGCACCCCGGGGAAGCGCCACCGTCCAGCGCCGGAAGAGCGTCAGCGCCCCCTGCGCGAGAAGCAGCCCGAGCGCGCCCCCCG
Organism: uncultured Gemmatimonadaceae bacterium; assembly: GCA_964583815.1. Taxonomy (GTDB): domain Bacteria; phylum Gemmatimonadota; class Gemmatimonadetes; order Longimicrobiales; family Gaopeijiaceae; genus JAWLHJ01. Next base: position 2,524 of record CAZOYA010000052.1, read on the forward strand.
CGATGCCGATCGCGAGGCTCTCCGCGGCGAGCTGGCCGAGAAGGCTCCGGGTGCCCGCACCCATCGCGCGGCGCACGGCCATCTCCCTCGTGCGGGCCAGGCTCCGCGCCATGAACAGGTGGGCCACGTTGACGCACGCCACGACGAGCAGCAGCCCGACCGCCCCGAGGAGCAGGAGCAGGCTCCCCCGCACGTCCTGGACCGTCGTGGCGTGCAGGGGCACGAGCGGCCAGTCCTCGGCGCCCTCCGTGTAGTAGTCGGGATGGGCCGCGGCCACCTCGGCCTCGAGCCGGTCGATGCGCTCGTTCGCCTGCTCCAGCGTGACGCCGGGGGCGAGGCGTGCGGTGACGCTGTGCGCGTGGTAGCCGGGATCCTCGAGGTCCGGGTTGGACCAGACCATCGGTCGGTAGAAGTCGGGAGAGCCCTCGATCCGGGTGGGATGGACGAAGTCCTCCGAGAGCACGCCGACGATCTCGACCGGGCTTCCGTCGATGAGCATCGTGCTGCCCACGACGTCCGGATCGGCCCCGAGCACGTCCCGCCAGAACGCCCAGGTCACCACCGCGATGTCCGCGCGGTCGCGGTCGCCGTCCACGAGGAGGCGCCCGAGGGCGGGCCGCCCGGCGAAGAGCGTGAAGAACTCGGGGGTGACCTCCATCCGGCTGAGCCGGAGCGGCTCGCCGTCGGGGCGCGAGAGGTTCACGTCGGCCGTCGAGGTGACGGTCCAGAGATCGAAGGCCTCCACGTCGCCCAGCCGCCGGAGCGTCGGTCCGTTGTGGGACCCGTTCGTGAGATAGACGAGGCGCTCGGCCGCCGGGTAGGGCAGCGGCCGGAGCAGCACGTGATCCACGACCGTGAACACCGTCGTGACCACGCCGACCCCGAGCGCGACGAGGGCGACGGCGGCGGTGGTGAACGTCGGCGATCGGCGGAGCGACCGCACGGCCAGAGCGAATGCGCGCACCCGGTCTCCCATCCTCCCCTCCCGGTCCTTCCGTTCCCCGGCGGCCCCCGCGGCCCCCGGCAGTCCCAGCCAATCCCCCCACTCGGCCGCGAGCACGGCCGGCAGCCTGCGGATCGCCCGGAGCGTCACGGCCAGGCGGCGCCGCGCCGAGCGTGCGGCCTCGACCTGGTCCCGCAGCGTACGCTCCATCTCCGGGCGGTCCCGGTCCCGGAGCGGCCCCGGCGGCAGCGCCCGGAGGAGGAGCGCGTACACGCGCTCGAGCGGGTGGCGGGAGGCCGCGCGGCCCATGGCTCAGCCCGTCCTGCCCCTCGCGAGCGCCGGCCGCGCCTGCACGAGCAGCCGCTCGAGCCGGGCGAGCTCGGCGGTGACGATCGCGCGGCCCCGGGCGGTGATCCGGTGCACCCGGCGCCGGTCGTCGTCGTCCTCGGCCTCCTCGATCCAGCCGAGATCGCGCATGCGCCGGAGCACGCGATACAGGTTGGCCGGATCGAGCAGCACGCCGGCCTCCGAGCGCTCCTCCACCGCTTTGATGAGCCCGTAGCCGTGCGACGGACCCTCGGCGAGCACCGCCAGAATCAGGAGATCGCGGGGCGCGAGCGGGAGATGGGCCTGGACGTCCATGGGCAACTATCCGTCAGGTGACCGTGTCTGTCACTCTACAGATAGATGCGTGGGGTGCCGGCGGTCAAGTGGGAGGACCGAGGGGTCGGGAGGAGAGGCCGCGGCTCGAGCGAGACGCTCGGCGCTCGGGGCTCCTCGTCCACCAAGCAGCCCCCGGGCTCGTCGGGAGGCGGGCCGGCGCGGGCGCCGATCCGGTACGCGAGCCAGTCCGCGACCGCCTCCACCGTGGTGGGCGTGAACGCGTGCCGCGTCCGCCCGGGGACCCGGCAGGCCGCCGCGTCCGGCGTCGCGGCGCGGGCCAGCGCGCCGCGCACCGTCGCGAGCCACGCGTCCATGGGGGTGTTCGGATCCTCCACGCCGACGAGGACGAGCACGGGCGCGCGCAGGCCGGCGAGCGCATCGGCCGGCTCGAACGCGAGCTTGTCGTGCCAGAGCGCGCTCGAGAGGAAGTGCGACTGGCCCTCGCCGAAGGGGAACGCGGCGTTCCGCGGGAGCCCGACGCGTGACCGGGCGCGCAGGCGCTCGAGCCCGACCCGGCGCTCGTAGGCCGACCGGGCGCCCAGGACGACGTCCCCGATCTCGCGCACGTAGCCGTCGAGCGCCTCGAGCTGGTCCGGGCGCGCCCCCTGCCCCTCCGCGATCCAGCGCTGCTCGAGCCGGAAGGTCTCGACACCCGGGAAGGCCGGTGGAGCGAGGAGCACGAGCGGCACCCCCGCCTCGGCCGCGTGCAGGATCGCGGGCGGGGCGTGGTCGGCCTGCGCGACGACCGCGAGCGCGTCGCCGTCCACGTCCGGACGCGCCCCGAGCCAGGCGAGCGCGGCCTCCAGGTCGCCCGCGAGATCCGCGAAGGTCGCCCGCAGCAGCGGCTCCACCTCGACGAAGCCGCGCGGCTCGGTCGCGAGCACCGCGTAGCCGTCCGCCACGAGGCGCTCGACGAGCGGGTCGGTGCCGGCCAGCGAGAGGAGCACGACCGCGGGATGCGGCCCCTCGTCGCGTGGGAGGGCGAAGCGAGCCGCGAGGCGGGTGCCGTCCCGCGGGTTGGCGTAGGCGACACGTTCCATCGCGAGACCGCCCCCGCCCGGCGAGGTGGGCGCCACGGCCCCGCCACCCGCCTGCGCGACGGCGGGATCGGCCCCGAATGCGCCCGCGAGGAGCAGGAGGAGCACGGACCGCGTAGTCACGAAACGCGTCACGTCCGCTCCTCCACCCGCCCCGCTCCCCGCGTCATCTCCGCCACGGCCTGTCGGAGACGCTCCACCGCTCCGGCCGGCGCCGCGCCATCGTAGCGGACCTCGGCCCCGTATTCCTCGCCCTCGATCTGCACGTCGAGCTCCTCCACGAGCCTCTGCAGCGCGTCGACCTCCGGGTAGCCGACGGTGATGCGGACCGGCACGCGCTCGACCCGCATCTCGGTCGGGAGCGTCTCCAGCGCGAGCTTCACTCCGCCCGCGTACGCCCGCCCGAGCCCCCCGGTTCCGAGCTTCTGCCCGCCGAACCAGCGGGACGACACCGCGACGATCTCGCCGACGCCCCCGTGCAGGAGGGTCGTGAGCATCGGCCGGCCGGCCGTGCCGTGCGGCTCGCCCGCGTCGCTCATCCCGATGTGCGTGGTGCTCCCGGGCGGCCCCGCCACGAAGGCCCAGCAGTGGTGCGTGGCGTCGGGGAACTCCTCCCGGATGCGCTCCACGAACGCGTGCGCGGCCTCCGCGTCCGGCGCGTGCGCGACCGTGGTGACGAAGCGGCTCCGCCGGATCGTCTCCTCGACGCGGTGCACGCGGGCCGGCACGGGGTAGCCGCCGCTCATCCGCGCGGGGAGGGTCCCGGTCCCGCGCCGACCCCGTGGTTCACGGCCCCCTCGTGCGCGAGGGCGGCCTCCCGCAGCTCGGCGTCGGCCTCGCGCCCCAGCTCCACCGTGACGTCCGCGAGCGCGCGCACGTCCTCGAGCGTGGTCCGGAAATTCACGATGCACATCCGCAGCGCGTGGGCCCCGCCCACGGACGCGTGCGAGACGAACGCGCGGCCGTCGCGCTCCATGCGGTCCTGCACGACGCGGTTCAGCCGGTCCAGGTAGGCCGCCACCTCCGGCTCCCTCCGGCGCGGCGCGAGGTCGGCCGGCACGTAGCGGTACGTGGTGATGCTCAGCCCGTGGGACATCGCCTCGAGCTCGGGATGCCCGTCGGCGAGGTCGTGGAACGCGCGGGCGAGCGCCATGTCCTCCGCGATCATCCGGCGGTAGGCCGCGGCCCCCGCCTGGCGGAGCTGGAGCCAGACCTTCAGGGCGCGGAAGCCCCGGGAGTTCTGGATCCCGCGGTCGAAGGAGTTGCGCACCGCCTCGCCGTCGAAGCGGTAGTACGTCGGATGGTACGCGAAGGCGCGCTCGAGCGCCTTCGGATCGCGGACGAGCGTGCATCCCGCCTCGAGCGGGGCGTAGAGCCACTTGTGCGGATCGAGCGCCACCGAGTCGGCGAGGGCGAGGCCGCGAAGCTCGGCGGGCGCGTCGGGCACCGCGGCCGCGAACGCGCCGTACGCGCCGTCGACGTGCAGCCAGAGCCCGTGCCGGTCCGCGAGCGCCCGGAGCTCCGGGAGGGGGTCCACCGCGCCGGTCGCCACGGAGCCTGCCGTCCCGACCACGAGGAACGGCCGGTCCCCCACCCGTTGGTCGGCGCGCACGCGCCGCTCGAGCGCCTCGAGGTCCACGCGGCCGTCCGGCCCGGCGGCGATCCAGCGAAGGGTGTCGGTCCCGAGCCCGGACAGGTCCGCCGCCTTCTCGATCCACGTGTGCGTGCCCTCGCCCGCGTAGACGCGCAGCCTCCGCGCGTCCGGCCCCGCCGTCCCCGCGCGCCGTAGCGCGCCGTCGTCCAGCGCGGCGCGGGCGGCCCAGAAACCCAGCATGTTCGCGACGTTCCCGCCGCTCGTGAGGATGCCGTCCCCGGCCGGGTAGCCCACGAGCTCCGCGAGCCACCGCACCGTCTGGGCCTCGATCTCGCTCGCCATCGGCGAGAGCGCCCACGCGCCGAGGTTGGGGTTCACGGCGGACGCGAGCAGGTCGGCCAGGATGCCGATCGGCGCGGGCGCGCCCGTGATGTAGCCGAAGAAGCGAGGATGGCCGTTGTAGAGCGAGTGCGGGAGCAGGAGCTCCGTCGCCTCCCGCAGCAGCGCGCCGGCCTCGGCTCCCTGCTCCGGCAGCGGGCGGTCCGCCCCGAGCACCGCGCGTGCCTCGCGCGGCCCGCCCGGGGGTCCGACGCGACGCGTGCGCATGGAGCCGAGGAGCGCCGCGAGGTCGTCCACCAGTCGGTGCCCCGCGGCGGCGAAGGCGTCGGGGTCCAGGTCGATCGGCGTGCGCCGCCGCTCGAGCTCCTGCGGAGCGGTCGAGGAGGCGGGCTCGGAGCGCGTGAGGGACATCGTGGGGTCCTCCGGTTCGGAGACGAGGCGGGATACCCCCTGGAACCGGATCCGGACCGTCACGGGCTCGCCGGACGCCTCCTCAGCGCTGCGCCATGCGGTCCAGGAACGCACGCTCGGCGGCGCTGAGGCTCCCCGGCCCGCCGTCGTCGATCTTGCGCAGGAGGCGCTCGACCTCCTCGCGGTTGAGCTCGTGCAGCGCCTCGACGCGGATGCCCTTCCAGCGGGCCAGCGCCACGCGGTCGCCCACGATCCCCGCGTGGCTCGCGTTCGGCGTCATCTGCTTCTGGAACGCGCGACGGGGCGCGCCCCTCCGCCAGTCCCGCCATTTCAGGAAGACGAACCCGAAGGCGAGACCGCCGAGGTGCGCGAAGTGGGCGGTGCGGGACGCGCCCGTGGGGTTGATCCCCGCGTAGAGCGAGCCGAAGACCAGGAGCGCCGCGAGGAGCCACGCCTGGATCGGCAGGATCCCCCAGATGTAGATCCGCTCCCTCGGCCAGTACATCGCGAAGCCGAGGAGCACGCCGTAGACCGCGGCCGAGGCGCCCACGACCGGGAAGTCGCGCGCGAAGAGGAAGCTGAACGCGGCGCCGCCCAGGCCGGACAGGAAGTAGAGTCCCAGGAACCCGCGATCCCCCAGCCGCTGCTCGAGACGTGGGCCGAAGAAGAAGAGCCCGATCATGTTGAAGATCAGGTGACCGAAGCCCGCGTGCAGGAACATGTACGTGAGCGGCGTCCAGGGCCGCACCAGCACCGCCGGCGGATAGAGCCAGAGGAGCGTGTAGATCTCGCGACTCGCCCCCGTCACGAAGAACATCACGACGTTCGCGATCAGGAGGCGGCGGACCCACGGGGTCATCGGAAACATCGGCGAGCTTCGTGTTGGCGGAGCGTCGTTCGCGGCCCGACGGGGCCGCCCCCGGGCGCTCGCGGAGCGCTCGGATCGGCGGCCGGGCGCGCCGGGGCCCGGAAACTCGCCCGATCCGGGGGGCGTTGCCAGAGGGGAGGCACGCCGGCGATCGTTGCCCCATGCCGCTCGAGCCACGCCTCCCGGTCGCCGTCGTGGGCGCGGGAGCCGCCGGGCTCCTGGCCGCGCTCTCCGCCGCCCGTGCGGGGGCGCCGGTCGTCCTGCTCGAGCGCACGAAGGACGGCGGCCGCAAGATCCTGATCAGCGGCGGGGGCCGCTGCAACATCCTGCCGGGCGTGGCACGGCCGGAGCGGTACGTGACCGACTCGTCCCCGAACACGCTCCGGAAGATGCTGCTGGCGTGGCCGCTCGACGAGCAGCGCGCGTTCTTCGAGGAAGCGCTGGAGATGCGGCTCGTGCTCGAGCCGGACACCGGGAAGCTCTTCCCCTCGAGCCACCGCGCCCGGGACGTCCGGGACGGGCTCGTCGCCCGGGTGCGCGAGGCCGGCGCGAGGATCTTCTTCGAGGCGCGCATGACGGACGTGGAGCCCGTGGCCGGGGACGACGGCGAGGGGCCCGCCCGCTGGCGGGTGCTGCTCGACGGGGCGCCGCCCCTCGACGCGGCCGCCGTCGTCCTCGCGACCGGGGGTCTCTCGGTGCCGGCCACGGGGAGCGACGGCGCCGGGCTCGCGCTCGCGCGGCGGCTCGGCCACCGCGTGTCGCCCACCTACCCGGCGCTCACCCCGCTCACCGCCGATCCGCACCCCCACGCCGATCTCGCAGGCGTGTCGCTCGACGTGCGCCTGCGCGCGCCGGGCACCCGGCCCGCGTTCGAGACGCGGGGCGGCTTCCTCTTCACGCACCGCGGGTGGAGCGGCCCGACGGTCCTCGATGCGTCCCATCTCGCCATCCGGGGGCGCGACGGCGGGAGCCGCCAGGAACTGCTCGTGGCGTGGGCGGAGCCGGACGCCGACATCTGGGACGAGCGCCTGCAGGGCGGACCCGGCACCGTCACGGCCCTCCTCGCACGGCATCTCCCGCGCCGGCTCGCGGAGCGGCTCGCCCTCGAGGCGGCAATCGAGCGCGACCAGCCGCTCGCCCGCCTCCGCCGCGAGGACCGGCGGGCGCTGGTGGAGCTCCTCACGGCCTACCCGCTCCCCTGGACCGGCGACGAGGGCTACCGGAAGGCCGAGGTGACGGGCGGCGGGGTCGCGCTCGCGGAGGTGCATCCCCGCACGCTCGAGAGCCGACGGCGGCCCGGGCTCTTCCTCTGCGGCGAGATGCTCGACGCGTTCGGCCCCATCGGCGGGCACAACTTCCTCTGGGCCTGGAGCACGGGCCGCGCGGCGGGGCTCGGCGCCGCGGCACGGGTGCTCGGAGGCGGCTGAACACCGGCCGCCCGCACGTTCCCGACGATCTCTTGCGGGGATGAAACCACCCTATGTAGATCTGCGTCTATGTAGGGACGAAGTGGTCCGAACCCACGGAGATGGCACGCGATGATCCCCCTCGGCTACAACGCGGCGGTGGTGCTGCAGGCGCTGGTGAACGGCCACCGCTACGGCTTCGAGATCATGCGCGCCGCGGAGCTCCCGAGCGGAACGGTCTACCCGCTGCTCCGTCGCCTCGAGGCGGCCGAGCTCGTGCGGTCGCGCTGGGAGGATCACGACCGGGCGAAGGCCGAGGGGCGGCCGCCGCGGCGCTACTACGAGGCCACGCGCGAGGGCCGCGCCGCGCTCGCGGAGGCGCGGCTCCGCCTGCGCCGTCACCGCGCGCTCTTCGCCGCCGACGAGCGCCCCGCCCCGGAAGGAGGCGGCCGGTGAGCGCGTCACCGCCTCCCGAGGGCCCCGCGGCGGGCCGCCGCCTCGCCCGGGCTCTCGCGCGGGCGCTCGTCCGGGTGGGCTCCTGGATCGCCCCGGGGGCCGAGCGGGCGGCGATGCGGGCCGAGTGGCACGCGGAGCTCGAGCGCCTCTTCGCGGACGAGGCCCACGGGCAGGCGGTGGTGGCGGCGCTCGGCGCGCTGGCGGACGGGCGCGCCCTGCGGGCCGTGCGACGGGAACGACGACGGAGGGAGGAGGGCACGATGGGTGAGGCGCTGTCGGTGCGGCTCGGCGGCTGGGCACGGGACCTGAGGCTCGCGGGGCGAGGGCTCCGGCGGAGCCCGGGCTTCACGCTCGCGGTGGTGAGCACGCTCGCGATCGGTCTCGCGGGCGCCGCAACGCTGTTCACGCTCGTGAACCGGGTCGTCCTCGCCCCGCTCCCGCACCCCGAGTCGGAGCGGCTCGTGCGACTCGAGAACCGGGTCCCGGGCGTCGGGGAGAACGAGGTCTGGAACCTCTCCACGGCGCAGTGGCTCCACATCGGCCGCCGGTCCCGGACGCTCGACGAGATCTCGGTCTACCGCACGCTGGGCACGAACGCCCGGACGCCCTCCGGTCCGGTGCGGGTCCGGGCGGTGACGGCCACCCCGGAGCTGATGGCGCTCCTCGGCGCGCGCGCGACCCTCGGCCGGATCCTGGACGAGCCGGACGGCGCAGCCGACGCGCCGATGGTCGCCGTCCTCTCGCACGCGCTGTGGCGCGGCGCGTTCGGCTCCGATCCGGCGGTCCTCGGCCGGACGATCTCCCTCGAAGGGATGCCCGTGGAGATCGTGGGCGTCGCGGAGCCCGCGCTCGAGCTGCCCGGCGTCTCCCCGGATCTCGCGCCCGAGCTGTGGCTCCCGCTCCGCGTCGACCCGGAAGGGTACTTCGGCAACAACCACGTCTTCCCGGCGATCGGCCGGCTCGCGCCGCACGCGACCGCGGCGGAGGCGGAGGCGGAGCTCGCGCGCCTGCGCGCGGAGCTGCCGGGCGCCTTCCCCGACGCGTACGGCCAGGAGTTCTTCGACCGCACCGGCTTCCGGACCGCGGTGGTGCCCCTGAAGGAGCATGTCCTGGGCGACCTCGCCCGCAACCTGTGGCTCCTCCTCGGGAGCGCGCTCCTCGTGCTGCTCGTGGCGGTCGCGAACGCGGCGGGGCTCTTCGTGGTGCGCAGCGAGGCCCGGCGGCACGACCGCTCCGTCCGTGCGGCGCTCGGCGCCGGACGGGCCGCGATCGCCCGCGCGATCCTCGCGGAAGGCGCCGCGCTCGGCCTCCTGTCGGGCGCGGTCGCCGTGCTGATCGCCGCGTGGGCGCTGCCCGCGCTGGTCCGGGTCGCGCCGGACCACCTGCCCCGCCTGGCCGGCGCCCGACTCGGGCTGGACGGCGGGGCCATCGCGCTCGGCCTCGGACTGCTGTCGGGGGTCGCGCTCGCCCTCGTCCCCGCCGCCGGCCGGTCCGGGCTCGACCTCTCGGGCGCCGGGCTCGCCTCGCTCCGCGGCCGCGTGACGCGGGGGGCCGGCCGGCGCGTCCGCTCCGCGCTCGTCGTCGGGCAGCTCGCGCTCGCGCTCACGCTCCTCGTGGGCGCGGGTCTCATGGTCGAGGGGATCCACCGCATCGCGGCGTCCGATCTCGGCATGCGGCCCGAGGGCGTGCTGGCGGCCGACTTCCACCTGAGCTACGAGCGCTACCCGACGGACGTCGACCTCTGGCGGCTCTACCGCGGCCTGCTCGACGAGGTGCGGCGCCTCCCCGGCGTCACGCACGCCGGTCTCGGCGAGGTCGTCCCGGTGAGCGGAGAGTTCGGCTGCACGACGCAGGCCTTCGAGGAGGCGGAGGTCCTCGAGCGCCTTCGGCGCGACGGCCTCACGACCTGCGCCGGACAGGTCCGCGTCACGCCGGGCTACTTCGAGGCGCTCGGCATGGAGATCGTGTCCGGCCGCTCCTTCACGCGCGAGGACGTGGACGATCCCGCCCGTGCGGCGGTCGTGGTGAGCCGCGCCTTCGCCGACCGGTTCTGGCCGGGCGAGGATCCGATCGGGAAGGGCGTGAACGCGATCGGCCGCTCGGGCCCGCCGTGGGGCCGGGTGGTGGGTGTCGTCGACGACGTCCCGCGGGCCGCGGAGGGCGGACACCCGTTCGAGCGCACCGCGATGGCGGTCTACTACCCGGTCATGGACAATCCCGACTTCGCCGGCCGCTGGTACTGGTGGCCGGGCTCGGTGACGCTCGTGGTCCGCACGGCCGGAGGCGATCCGACGGCGCTCGTGCCCCCGATCCGCTCGGCGCTCCAGGCCCTCGACCCCGAGGTCCCGCTCGCCGACCCGCGCCTCATGACGGATGTCGTGGCCGAGGCGGGCGCGCACCTCGCGTTCGTCTCGCTCCTCCTCGAAGTCGCGGCCGCGGTCTCCCTGCTCCTGGCGGCGGTCGGGCTCTACGGCGTCGTCGCCTACCTCGTCACGCAGCGCACGCGCGAGATCGGCATGCGGATCGCGATCGGGGCGCGGCCGGGCGAGGTGGAGCGCATGATCGTGCGGGGCACGCTCCTGCTCGCCGGGACCGGCGTGGCGCTCGGGCTCCCGCTCGCCGGGCTCGGGGCGGCGACCATGGAGCGGGTCCTGGTCGGTGTCGTCGCGCCGCGTGCGACGGTCTACGCGCTCGCGGCCGCGTCGCTGCTCCTCGTGGCGCTGGTCGCCGGGTGGCTACCCGCGCGGCGCGCCGCATCGGTCGATCCCGTGGAGGCGCTCCGGGCGGATTGACCGCGCGGCGGTCCCGCCCCCGAAAACGAGTCGCCCCGGCCGGAGCGTTCCGGCCGGGGCGACGGCATCAGGGGCGGCGGAGCCGAGGGGGCTCAGTCCCAGAGGTCCTCTTCTTCCTCTTCCTCCTCCTCCCACTCCTCGTCCTCGAGGTCCTCCTCCTCGTCCTCGTCCTCGTCCCAGTCGTCCTCGTCCCAGTCGTCGTCCTCGAGGTCCTCCTCCCACTCGTCCTCGTCACCGTCATCCGCCAGAGCGAAGACGTCCTCGGTGATGCCCTCACCTTCGATCCAGCCAGAACGGCTCATCTGCACAACCTCCATGGCGGACGGCGGCCGTGGACCGACCCGTTTCGGCCCCCCGGCATATTGGCGCGAAACTAAGAGCGGCCCCGCGCTTGTCAACGGAAAAACGGGACTTTCGTACGCACGTTTCGGGCCGCTCCGCGGGGCGTGCGGGCTACACCGCACCGCGGCCCTCGATAGATTGCGGGAGCGCACCCTCCCCCCACCCGATGCGACGATGCCTCCGACCGACAATCCCCTCCTCGTCCGCGCGCCCCGCATCCCGTTCCACCGGATCCGGGCGGAGCACGTGGAGCCCGGTGTCCGACGGGCTCTCGACGAGGCCCAGCGCACGGTGGACGAGGTCGCGGCGGACGTCGCGGATCCCACGTGGGACCGCACGATCGGCCGCCTCGACGAGGCGCTCGAGCTGCTCGGGGAGCGCATCGCTCCCGTGTCGCATCTCATGAGCGTCGCCGAGACGCCGGAGCTCAGGGCCGCGTACAACGCGGTGCTCCCGGAGATCTCCGCCTTCTGGTCGCGGCTGCCCCTCGACGAGAACCTCTGGCGCCGCATCCGTGCGTACGCCGGGACCGAGGAGGCCGCGTCCCTCGCCGGACTCCGGCGGCGGCACCTCGACAAGACGGTCCGCAGCTTCCGCCGGGCGGGAGCGGACCTTCCGCCGGAGCGGAAGTCGCGACTCCAGGAGATCCACGTCGAGCTCGCGCGTCTCGAGCAGCGCTTCAGCGAGCACCTCCTGGACGCCACCGCCTCGTACGAGCTCCTGATCGAGGATCCTTCGCGTCTCGAGGGGATTCCGGAGGGCGCGAAGCGCCGCGCGCACGCCAAGGCGCGGGAGCGGGGGCGCGAAGGCTGGCTCCTCACGCTCGACTACCCCTCGGTGGAAGCGGTCCTGAAGCACGCGAACGACCGCGCGCTGCGGCGCGAGATCCACGTCGCGTTCGCGACGCGCTGCCGCGAGGGGGAGCACGACAACCGTCCCCTGATCGCGCGTATCCTACGCCTGCGGCACGAGCTCGCGACGATCCTCGGCTACCGTGACTTCGCGGACTACACGCTCGAGGAGCGGATGGCGCGATCCGGGGAGCGCGCGGCCGGGTTCGAGGAGGAGCTGGTGGAGCGTACCCGCCCCTACCACCGGCGGGACGTCGAGGAGCTGTCCGCGCACGCCCGCACGCTCGGGATCGACCGGCTGGAGCCGTGGGACGTGAGCTGGGTCATGGAGCGCCTGCGCAAGGAGCGCTACGACGTCGACGACGAGACGCTCCGGCCGTACTTCCCGCTCCCGGGCGTGCTCGACGGGATGTTCCGGATCGTCCAGCGAACGTTCGGCTTCCGCATCGACGAGCAGCCCTCGGAGGAGGTCTGGCACGAGGACGCGCGCTACTACGAGATCTTCGACGAGCGCGACGGGACGCGGGTGGGCGCCTTCTACTCGGACTGGTTCCCGCGCAAGGAGAAGCGGCAGGGCGCCTGGATGAACAACTTCGTCACGGGCGGACCGCGGGCCGACGGCTTCCGGCCGCACGTCGGCGTGATCTGCGGCAACTTCACGCCGCCCGACGAGGAGGGACGTCCCGCGCTCCTCACGCACCGGGAGGTCCAGACGACCTTCCACGAGTTCGGGCACCTGCTCCACCACTGCACCTCGCGCGTGGAGATCCCTTCGCGCGCGGGGATCCACGTGGCGTGGGACTTCGTCGAGCTCCCGAGCCAGCTCATGGAGAACTGGACCTGGGAGCGCGAGGCGCTGGACCTGTTCGCGCGGCACCACGAGACGGGCGAAGCGCTCCCGGACGAGCTCTTCGAGCGCATGATCGCCGCGCGCCGCTTCATGGGCGGCTGGGGCCAGATGCGGCAGCTCTCCCTCGGCACCCTCGACCTGGCGCTCCACCGGGAGCTCGCCCCGACTCTGTTCGCCGCGTCCCAGACCTCGGACGACCTCGAGGCGCTCGACCGGGTCCAGGCGGAGGAGGTGATGGCGTTCGCCGAGCGGAGCATGCGCGCCTTCGTGCCGCACGAAGGCTTCGCCGACCTCCACGCGCTCACGTCGTTCGGGCACCTCTTCTCCGGCGGATACGCCGCCGGGTACTACAGCTATCTCTGGTCCGAGGTGCTCGACGCGGACGTCTTCACGCGCTTCCGCGACGAGGGGATCTTCAATCCCGAGACGGGACGCAGCTACGTCGAGTCGATCCTCTCCCGGGGCGACTCGGACGATCCGGAGGCGCTCTTCAGGGCGTTCATGGGCCGCGATCCGGACCCGGCCGCGCTCCTCGAGCGGAACCTCGGCCCCTGGAGCGGAGAGCCTTCAGGCCCTACGCTGGTGGCCGCACCCCCACCCGAGGCGTTGTCATGAAGAGATCCCCGATGCTTCTCCCTGTCGCGGCCGCCGCGCTGCTCGCGGCCGGATGCAACGAGCTGCCGATGACGTACGGCGACCACAACTCGGTCATCGCCGTGACGAGCCCGGAGCGCTGGGAGCGCATCTCGGACGTGGTCTACGAGCGGCTCGAGCGCACGGTCCAGACCGTCCGGGACGAGAAGACCTTCACGGTCACCTACCAGGAGCCGGGCGGGCAGTACTGGGGGGATCTGCGGCGCTTCCGGCAGATGCTCCTCATCGGGACCGCCGAGGATTCGTGGATCCGGGAGGCGATGGACGCGTCCGGGGGCGCGGTGACCGGCCCCGGCGTCCACCAGGTCGAGGCGGTGTGGTCGCGGGATCAGGTCGCCACGCTGATCGTCCTCCCGCCGGACGGCTCCGTCGACGGCCTCGGCGAGCAGCTCGACCGGGTCTACGAGCTCCTCGACGAGCAGTTCCGCCGGGGCGTGAGGCAGCGCATGTATCTCTCGGGCGTCAACACGGCCCTCGCCGACACGCTCGCCGCCGAGGCGGGCTTCCGGCTCGTCGTCCCGACGGTGTACCGCTGGGCGCGCCAGGATTCCGTGCTCGCCTTCCGCAACGACAATCCGGATCCCTCGGAGCTCATCCGCGAGATCACCGTCACCTGGCGGAGCCCCGCGATGGGCTCCCTCGGGGCGGACGACGTGCGGGCGTGGCGTCAGGAGATCGGGGACGCGTTCTTCGCGGAGCCCCAGGTGTTCGTGGAGGAGGGGATGACCGTCGAGGAGACCTCGTTCGAGGGGCACCCCGGAATCGAGATTCAGGCCCAGTGGCGCAATCCGCCGGACCGGGGATGGCCCGCGGGCGGACCGCTGATCACGCGCGCGCTCACCTGCGACGCGCAGGACCGCACCTATCTGATCGACGCCTGGCTCTACGCTCCGGGCAAGGAGAAGTACGAGTACATGGTGCAGCTCGAGACGATCCTGGACACGTTCCGGTGCGAGGTCTGAGCGGGCCGGCGACGCCTCCGCGCCCGGGACCCTTCGGCTCGGTCGGCCGGTAGGAGCCTCGGAAGAGACCGCCGCGTGGTCCGCGGCCCGAGCCCTCCCGACCCGCCCGACCGATGAAGCACCTCCGGATCCTGGGACTGACCGTGGCGACCCTGCTGGCCGCGCCGCACGTGGCGAGCGCACAGTCGATCGCCGACCTGATCGCGAGCGTGCAGCGGGGCGGCGGATGGGTGAGCGTGCCCATCGAGGACGGGGAGGGCCGGATCTCCACCGCCGCGCTGCCCACCGTGGGCATGACCGTCGCCGGCTGCGTGCAGGTCTGGCGCGGCCACACGGGCGAGTGGACCTTCCGGGCCCGGGACACCCTCGGCGAGGGGCAGCTCGACTTCGAGGCCGATCCCGGGGAGTCCGTGCCCTTCCGCTACACGTCGGGGATGCGCTCGCGCCTGGAGGTCGACGTGACCTGGAGCGAGCCGCGGGACACCACGCTCTTCCTGTGGGTCGGGCTGTCGCGCCCGGACCAGGACGCGTCCGCGACCTGCGAGCCGACCGACGGGTAGGAGATCGGGCAGGCTTCCTCGTTCCGCGAACCGAGCAGGAGATCGACCCATGGCGCAGCGTCCCGGAGCCCTCCTCCTCGCCCTGGGCCTGGGCGTCGTGGCGGGATGCGTCGCCTCGAGCCCGGAGGACGCGGGGGCGCAGGAGCAGGTGCACTGCCGGGAGGCGCACCGGTTCCTGGCGGAAACCGTCGGGATGGCCGCCGTCACGGAGCCGGACACGATCGACGACTGGCGGACGGACCAGATGGTGGCGGGCTGCCGCGTGACGGCCGCGGGGCTCACGCCCAACACGCCGGGCACGGAAGCGCGGCTCTTCTACGACGCCGTGCGCGCCGACGGGTGGACCCGCACGCCCGATCCGCAGGACGCGCCGAACGAGTCGTCCCTCCGTTTCCGGCGGGACGGGACGGACTGCCTCTTCAACTTCTACGTGACCGGGATGCTCGGCACCGAAGCCGAGGCGATCGTCGACGAGGCGCGGGTCCCGACCCCGGAGCTCGACCGCTACTACGTGCTCGCGCTCTGCATGCCGGCGATGGAGTCCGTGCCCCGGGGATAGCGGCGCCGGGCGCCGCGTGCGGGCGCCGCCGCCACCGTCATCGAACCGGAAACCGCCCTCCTCGGCGGCGTGCCGCCGGGCCGGTTTGGCCGGGCCGCCGGGGCCCGCTAGAATGGACCCGTCGCCGGCCGGAACGCGCCCCCTCGCGGCGCCCGGCCACCCGTTCGAGAGCCGCCGATCCCACCCCCGCGACGTGAGCTTCGTCCACCTCCACACGCACTCGGAATACTCCCTCCTCGACGGCGCGAACCGCCTCTCGGACCTCGTGCGCAAGGCGAAGGAGCACGAGATGCCGGGGCTCGCGCTGACGGACCACGGGTGCATGTTCGGCGCGTGGAGCTTCCACAAGCTCGCGCGGAAGGAGGGCCTCAAGCCGATCGTGGGCATGGAGGCGTACGTGGCGCCGGGCGACCGCCGCGACCGCACGCGCTCCGGCCAGGGGGAGCGGGCCTACTACCACCTGGTCCTCCTCGCGCGCGACCTCGAGGGCTACCGCAACCTCGTGAAGCTCTCCTCGATCGGGTACACGGAGGGGTTCTACCACAAGCCGCGAATCGACCGGGAGGTGCTCGCGAAGCACCACGGCGGGCTCGTGGTCTCCTCGGCCTGCATGGCCGGCGAGGTGGCGCGCCACCTCATGGCCGGCGACCGGGCGGCCGCCCGCGCCACCGCCGAGTGGTACGCCAACCTCTTCGACGGGCGCTACTACCTCGAGGTCCAGGCGCACGAGACGGACGGCCAGGCGGAGCTCAACCGCGAGGTCCTCCTCCTCGCCGACGAGCTCGGTCTGCCCGTGGTCGCGACGAACGACGCGCATTTCCTGCAGCCGGACGATCACGAGGCGCACGACATCCTGCTCTGCATCGGGCTCGGCAAGGACCGGAGCGACCCGAACCGGATGCGTTACGACGAGGGGCTCTACTTCAAGAGCGCCGAGGAGATGGCCGCGGTCTTCCCGGACCGGCCGGACGTCGTGGAGAACACGCTGCGGATCGCGGACGAGACGAACCTCGTCTTCGAGAAGAAGTACTTCCTGCCCGCCTTCCCCGTCCCCGAGGAGCACGCGGACGAGAACGCCTATCTCGAGCACCTCGCGACCGAGGGCGCGCGGGAGCGCTACGGCGACCCGCTTCCTCCGGAGGTGCAGGAGCGGCTCGAGTACGAGCTGGGCGTCATCAAGGGGACCGGCTACGCCGGATACTTCCTCATCACGCAGGACTTCATCCGTTGGGCGCGGGAGCACGACATCCCGGTGGGCCCCGGCCGCGGCTCGGCGGCCGGCTCGCTCGTGGCCTACGCGCTCGGAATCACGAACCTCGACCCGATCGGCTTCGACCTCCTCTTCGAGCGGTTCCTGAATCCCGAGCGGATCTCGATGCCGGACATCGACATCGACTTCTGCTTCGAGCGGCGCGGGGAGGTGATCGAGTACACGCGCCACAAGTACGGCCGGGACGCGGTCGGCCAGATCATCACCTTCGGGACGATGAAGAGCCGGGCCGTGGTGCGCGACGTCGGCCGCACCCTCGGCTTCGAGCCCTCCGAGACGGACCGCATCGCGAAGCTGATCCCGAACCAGCCGGGACAGGC